>NZ_FMUF01000010.1:0-116863 GCF_900100985.1 Nitrosospira sp. Nsp1 | reverse complement strand
ACGACAGCACATTGACTGCGTCGTTAGTATGCTCGAACCTAAACCGCTATCATTGCGACAGCGATCTGCGAATCCAAACTAACCGAACAGTATTGAGACCTGACCCCTACCTTATAACGAGAGGGTAATGCGCACAATGAAAGAGATAGCAACAATCGTATTCCTGTTATGGGCTGGCAGCTCTTCGGTATTTGCAGCCGACTACCTGAAGGCATTCCCGGCGGCTGAAGAAGGCATGACACGCCATGTCATCATTCTGTCCCAACAGGCAAATGAAGCCGATTTCAGAGTTGAGCTGATCATCGGCAAGACCGTCAAGACTGATGCTGCCAACCGATATTTCTTTGGCGGTCAGCTCGAAACTGAAAGTATTCCTGGCTGGGGATTTGAGCGCCATGTTTTACGCCAACTGGGGCCCATGGCCGGAACTTTGATGGCTGTGGATCCGGCTGAACCACGGGTCGATCGTTTCATCACCCTTGGCGGTGAGGCCAAACTGCTGCGCTACAACAGCCGACTGCCGTTGGTGGTTTACGTGCCCCATGATGTCGAGGTTCACCACCGCATCTGGCGGGTGCAGCCTGTGGATCGCTTTGTGCGGAAGTTGGCTTTGTCAGGTGAACAAACCATTGTGGTGGCCGAGGGTGACTTTGAAGCACGATCGATTGGGAGCTACAGTGTGCGCCTGTACTCAACCGGCAACACGCAAGTGAACGACGATGCGGGGATTTTTGCGTCGGGATTGATCCGGTTGAGAAGCGGCACACTTGAAAAAGTGTTTCTCGAAAACCTTGGGCTTGACGAAGCGCCCAGTTTGATCGTCACGATGCGGTCAGTTGGCACTGGCTCTTATGTGTCGGCGGATGCTTTCAAGATCGTTGGAAATAAAGTCGTGCTGCATGCGTCTATCACAGAAATGTTCGCTGATGCGGATCCTGTTGTTGCTCTGAAGGCTGTTCTGAAAACATCCAGGAAAAAATGAAACGGAAGAATTTTTCCTGACCTGGTTCCTACCTTTTTCCGCCAAATTTTGACGCTGCCTCTCTGGCTATTTTGAAGCAGGTTGAATCTATGAGATCACCCATTACGCACCCGTGGGGCGAAACCAATTTTCCCTGCTGTTTTTGGGGAAGTGAGGCAGGTGTTAAATCACGACTCGGTACAGTCCAAGGAACGATACTCTCATCTCTACCCCGAGAGGGTAAAAGAGCTTATCCTGCGTTTGCCTTTCACAAAAAATCCGCACCACATTAAAACGTAAATGCGGATTTTAATGTCTAAGTTACTGATAATATTGGTGGGTCTGGCTGGACTCGAACCAGCGACCAAGGGATTATGAGTCCCCTGCTCTAACCAACTGAGCTACAGACCCGATTTAGACACCAGCAGTAAATACCGAACCTATCACCCTTCGGTATCCAGGAAACTGCGCAGGCGTTCAGAACGCGAAGGATGGCGCAGTTTGCGCAATGCCTTGGCCTCGATCTGCCGAATGCGTTCACGGGTCACGTCGAATTGCTTGCCGACTTCCTCCAGTGTATGGTCAGTATTCATTTCTATGCCGAAACGCATGCGCAGCACTTTCGCTTCACGCGGCGTCAGCGAGTCGAGGATGTCTTTCGTTACGTCCCGCAAGCTGGCATACACTGCCGCGTCGGCGGGCGCCATGGTAGCGGCATCCTCGATGAAATCGCCAAGGTGCGAATCTTCGTCATCACCTATCGGTGTTTCCATTGAAATAGGCTCTTTGGAAATCTTGAGGATCTTACGAATTTTCTCTTCCGGCATTTCCATTTTCTCTGCCAGCAGGGCGGGCTCCGGTTCCTGTCCGGTTTCCTGCAGAATCTGGCGCGAAATGCGGTTCATCTTGTTGATCGTCTCGATCATGTGCACCGGAATACGTATGGTGCGCGCCTGATCGGCGATGGAACGGGTAATGGCCTGGCGAATCCACCAGGTCGCATAAGTCGAAAACTTGTAACCTCGCCGGTATTCAAATTTATCCACCGCTTTCATGAGCCCGATATTGCCTTCCTGAATGAGGTCAAGAAACTGCAATCCGCGGTTGGTATACTTTTTGGCGATGGAAATCACCAGCCGCAAATTGGCTTCGGTCATTTCGCGCTTGGCTCGGCGTGCCTTGGCTTCGCCCGTCGACATCCGGCGATTGATTTCCTTCAGGTCTTTCAAGGGGATACCCACCTGCTGTTGCAGCGTCAACAGGTTTTGCTGCTGCTCCACGATATCCGGCCGAAAACGCTCCAGCACCTGGCTATACGGTTTGCCAAGTGCGACTTCCTTGTCCATCCACTCAAAGTTGCTCTCATTACCAGGAAAAGCCTTGATGAAGTGGTTACGCGGCATCCCCGCCTTGGTCACGCAGAGTTCCAGGATTTTGCGCTCGTAGGTTCGCATTTCATCCACCAGCCCACGCTGGGTGTCACAAAGCTTTTCGACCATCTTTGCCGAGAAACGAATAGCCATGAGTTCGGCTGAAATCTGTTCCTGTATGTCTTTATAGGCTTTGTTACCCGGTCCTTTTTTCTCTAGCGCCTTCTGCATTTCCACATATGCATTTTGAATTACAGCGAAACGCTCCAGCGCGTCATTTTTCAACTTGAGCAAATTGGCATTGGCTATCGCAGCAATGTCTTCGTCTTCCCCATCCTCCGTGCTCAGTTCCTGCTCCAGTGACTCCTCGGAGATTTCTTCCCTAAGTAACTCTTCGGCATTGGGGTCCAGCAATCCATCAACCAGCTCATCGATGCGCATCTCATCTTTCGCCACCTTATTGGCGAGATCGAGAATCCCGGCTATGGTTGTCGGACAGGCGGAAATCGCCTGGATCATATGCTTCAGGCCATCTTCGATACGTTTCGCTATCTCGATTTCGCTCTCGCGCGTGAGCAATTCAACCGACCCCATTTCGCGCATATACATACGGACCGGATCGGTGGTGCGCCCAAACTCCGAATCCACAGTGGAAAGCGCCGCTTCGGCTTCTTCCACTACATCCTCATCGGCCACTGTGGGCGCGGTCTCCGACATCAGCAGTGTTTCCGCGTCGGGCGCTTCATCATAAACAGAAATGCCGACGTCATTGATCATGCTGATGATATTCTCGATCTGCTCGGCATCGAGCATATCATCGGGAAGGTGATCGTTGATCTCGGCATAGGTCAGGTAGCCGCGCTCCTTGCCTTGCACAATCAGGCTTTTGAGCCGCATACGCCGCGCCTCGAGATCCTGCGGTGCAAGCGAAGATTTTTCTGCGTCTTTCGACTGGGCAAGCTTGCCTTCCTTTACTGCCTTGACCTTACCTATTTTGGCAGCAAGCGGACTCGGTTCCTTGGTGGTCATCATCGGCCTCACGATTTCGGTCACAGCGGCCGGGACTTTAGCCGCCGACTTTGCAGTAGTTGTCGTAACATCGTCTTCCTGCGTTTCTGCAGCCGTTTTTACCGGCGCTTTTGCCACCACTTCTTTTGGCTGCCCTCTCGGCGACTTCTTCATATCGTTTGCTTCCTTTTTGGCGGCCACCCGAACGTCATCGGCGGGACGACTCACAGCCGCAGCCAGCGAAGCTCCGGTCTTTGCCTTTATCGCCGCTTTGACTTGTATTTTTGGTTTTACCATGTCTTTTTTCCAAAATAGTATCGCCAGTTGAAATTCAAAAACTCTCTATTATATCAAGATTCAATTACACTGTCCGTATGCTGTCCCACATCGCCTTCAAGAAATCGCCATTCGCTGGAGCTCCTGCTTTTCCTCAGGAGTAAGCGCGCTCAAGGACTTGTTGTGTAATGTCGCCATTCGCTCTTTACGTTTCATTTCACGCAACCGGGCCATTGCGCCGGAAAACTCTGCTTCCAGATCTATCTCACTATCCCACGTGAGCGTGTTGCTCTCCGCCTTCTCCAGGAGAATGCGATGGGAACTATCGTGAAAATATGCGATAGCCGAAGGTATTGCCGTGTTTCCTCCAACGTTGGGGTGCGTATCGATAAATTCAACCAGAGCCTTCAGCGCTGCCAATTCTTCAGCATATTCCTCGTTCTGTATGAGCAACTCTCTATCCAGCTTCTGGATATAGCCGGGGTCGTATAACAATACCTGCATCAACCAGCGATAAGGTGAGGCAGGTTGTGGTCGAGGAGCCCTTTCACGCGACCGGGAAGCTGAAACGCGCTTGATCTTTAACAGCCCTTCCAGCTCCCTCTGATCGAGGCCGCTGATCTCCGCCAATCTTTTTAACAGCATCAGCGCGAGCCCCGGCGCAGTAACCTTTGCAAGCAACGGCTTGGCATCCTGTACCAGTTTAGCTCGCCCTTCGCTAGTTTTGATGTCCGCACGCCCCGACAGTTCCCTAAACAGAAAAACGGATAACGGCAATGTCTGTTTTAACAAGGCTTCAAAGGCATCCTTGCCGAAATTGCGAACGTAGCTATCCGGATCTTCACCCTCGGGCAGGAAAAGAAAACTGACATTCTTACCGTCCACAAGTTGCCCAAGGCTATCCTCTAACGCCCGCCACGCCGCTTTCCTGCCTGCGTTGTCGCCATCGAAACAAAATACGACATTATCGGACTGGCGCAGAAGTTTCTGGACATGGTAAGGCGTTATTGCCGTGCCCAACGCGGCAACTGCGTACTCGATGCCATGCTGAAAAAGCGCCACCACATCCATGTATCCTTCTACCACGATGACACGTCCCGCCATGCGGATTGCCCTGCGGGCGGTGAAGAGGTTATAGAGTTCGTGGCCCTTCTGAAACACGGGTGTTTCGGGAGAGTTAAGATATTTGGGCTCACCCTGTTCCAGCACCCGCCCACCGAAACCTACAATCGCTCCTTTGAGGTTAAGAATGGGAAACATGATGCGATCGCGGAACCGGTCGTAGTATTTACCATCGTCGTTTGCGATTACCAGCCCGGACTCCACCAGCAGATTTTTCTGTGCCTTTGTCGGGGCGTCGGAAAATATGGCATCCAGGTTTCGCCAACCGGCCGGCGCATAACCAATGCTGAAGCGGGCAGCAGTCTCGCCCGTCAAACCACGCTTCTTCAGATAAATAATGGCATCTTTCGAATGCTTGAGCTGTTCCCGATAAAATCGGGCAGCCACATTCATTACCTCGAGCAAATCCCCGGAAGAGTTTTGGCCTCCTTGCGGCTTGTCTTGCGCCGACCCCGATTCCGCTGCTCCAGAACGGGGTTCCGTTTGTTGCACAGGAACCTGAAGCCCGATCCGGGCCGCCAGATCATTCACCGCTTCGACAAAATTCATGCCGTTGTATTCCATCACGAAGCCGATGGCGCTGCCGTGAGCACCACAGCCAAAACAGTGATAAAACTGCTTGGTGGGGCTTACCGTGAAAGAAGGTGTCTTTTCGCTATGAAACGGGCAGCACGCCGCATAATTTGCGCCGCCTTTCTTAAGCGGCAGGTCCCGCTCGATGACGTCGACGATATCTACACGGTTGAGCAGTTCGTGAATGAATGATTGTGAAATCATTTATAGTGGATCAAGCAATATTGTCCAAGGCAGGGCGCGAACAGGAAGTATTTTGTTGAAAGCAGGTACACGTACACTCCAGCAATCTCGATACGCGTGATATTTGTAACAGCCTTTGCAGCCATCCTGCGGCGATAAGCTGCGATATCAGGTGATGAGCCTGTTTTTTACCAAGGCCGATACTTTTCCCATATCGGCGCGCCCTGCAAGTTTGGGTTTGAGTATCGTCATCACCCGTCCCATGTCCTGCTGTCCTTTGGCGCCAACAGCGGCAATCGCTTCGCTTACGGCGCTTTCCACTTCGCTGTCGCTCAAAGCCTGGGGCATATAATGTTGCAGCACGCCCATTTCGTATTTCTCTACATCGGCTAAATCCTGACGATGAGCAGCCTCATACTGGGCAATGGAATCCTTGCGCTGTTTCAGCATCTTTTCGATCACAGCGACTACCGCAACGTCATCCAGCTCGATACGTTCATCCACCTCGCGCTGCTTGATAGCCGCCTGCAACAGCCGGATAGCATCCCGTCGCCGCGTATCGCCTGAACGCATGGCGGCCTTCATGTCTTCGGTGATTTGTTTTTTCAGATCCACAATGAACCAAACCGGACAGCGCTTATTATTATGGAAGTTTTACTCGTTTTTTTGACTGACTCTGACTAATAAAGTTTCGGAGGAAGCAATTGGCTGCGCAGACGTTTGTAAGTACGCTTAACTGCTGCTGCCAGCTTGCGCTTGCGTTCGGCCGTCGGTTTTTCGTAGAATTCCCGGGCACGCAACTCAGTGAGCAGACCGGTTTTTTCTATGGTACGCTTGAAACGTCGCATGGCAACTTCAAACGGCTCGTTTTCCTTGACTTTAATAGTGGTCATGAAGATTTGGTTCCTTTCTGGAAATGTTAAATGATTGACAAAGAGGGGCTGGATAAACAGTATCGTATGGTTGATCTAACTATAGACAGCGCACTATTATATAACAAGTGCCAAATGCTGTCGTGAAAGAGTAATTTCTCCCATATTCCATTGCTCATACTTGGCATTGAAACATCCTGCGACGAAACCGGGGTCGCGCTTTATCACACTCAGCAGGGACTGTTGAGCCACGCGCTTCATTCCCAGACGGAAATGCACGGGGAGTATGGTGGCGTGGTACCGGAACTTGCCTCACGCGACCACATCCGGCGGGTATTGCCTCTCGTCAGGCAAACGTGCGCGGCGGCCGGGCTCGACCTGAAAGCCCTCGACGCCATCGCCTATACTCAAGGACCGGGACTGGCGGGAGCGCTACTGGTAGGGGCGAGTATCGCAGCCGCCCTGGGTTTCGCACTGGAAATTCCCGTACTGGGCATCCATCACCTCGAGGGGCATCTCCTTTCTCCGCTGCTATCCGATCCCGCGCCGGCTTTTCCATTCGTGGCGCTGCTCGTATCGGGCGGCCATACCCAGTTAATGGAAGTGAGTGGCCTCGGGCTATATAAATTACTCGGTGAAACCGTGGATGATGCAGCAGGAGAAGCTTTCGACAAGACCGCCAAGCTGCTAGGACTGGGTTATCCCGGTGGTCCGGCGCTATCGAAACTTGCTGACGAGTTTTTTCAGTCAGGCCAACCAAATCAATTCAAGCTTCCCCGCCCCATGCTCCGCAGCGGCGATCTCAATTTCAGCTTCAGCGGGCTCAAGACAGCAGTATTGACGCTGGCCAGAAAACAACCCCTGACCCAGCAAACCCGAGGTGCCCTTGCTTCTGCTTTTCAGGAAGCCGTCGTTGACGTCCTGACGGAAAAGTCACTGGCGGCACTTTCAAGAACGGGTCTTACTCAACTGGTGGTTGCAGGTGGGGTGGGCGCAAACCATCAATTGCGAAGTAATCTCTGCCGGAAAGCCGAAAAAACGGGTGCCACTGTTTTTTTTCCCGAACTCGAATTTTGTACGGATAATGGCGCCATGATCGCATTTGCGGGAGCGATGCGACTACAGGCGCCAGAAACATGGAATAAAAAGCTGGATAATACGTTTACGATAAAAGCACGATGGGATCTGGAGATGCAGGACGCCGCGGGGGGATAATCATGAGGCGCTGTGCTTGCCGATGCGTGGTTCACCACCCGCAATCAAGCTGGCGATATTTGATTTATGCCGCCAGACAAGCAATACGGACATGATAAAAACGACAACGGTACGGGCTTCAAAACCGAAAAAAAACACGGTGAAAATTGGTGCGAACCCCGCCGCGGCTAAGGCGGCTAGCGATGAGAAGCGCCAGATCGCAGCAACGATGATCCAGGTCGCGATTGCCAGCAGCCCTATCCAGGGGTTAAACCCCAATAATACGCCCAGTGCCGTCGCGACCCCTTTCCCACCTTTGAAACGCAGGAATATCGGGAATAAATGCCCCAGAAACACTGCCAGCGCCACTACGGCAATCGCTTCCTCACCGAGCGAAAAACGTTGCGCCAAGACAACCGACAGCCAGCCTTTGCCGACATCCCCCAGCAGCGTGAACACGGCTGCCGCTTTCTTTCCACTGCGCAGCACATTCGTGGCCCCGGGATTTTTTGAGCCGTATGTACGAGGGTCGGGCAAGTGGAAGAGCCGAGCTGCCAGCACCCCAAAGGAAATGGATCCCAGCAAATAGGCCAGCAGGACAAGGGCCGGCAGCATCATTTAATTAGCGACATCTCTGCAGACAGAAGAATAAAAATTCCCGTGATTCTACGTTAAAACAGCTTCTGCCACGCGCACCCTTGTTTCTGCTGGAGCCTTTAATAAAGACTCCAGGATTTAATCGACGACTGAACTGGTAGAATTTGGGCGGTTCCAAGGGCGCGGCGACGGTTATAGCTGGACCTTTTCCTGGGGGAATCTGGTCTTGTCATGCTGCTGCACCGCTGTCGCGCCCCTCCGGCAAACCCGGGGATTTATTCAGAGACTTCATATATGGACATTATTTTTTTGCATGAGCTCAAGATCAAAACCTTGATTGGGATCTATCCATGGGAGCTCAACACTGCACAAACCATCCAACTCGATTTGGAGATCGGGCTGGTGACAAGCCGGGCTTGCCAAACTGATAATATCGAGGATGCGCTGGATTATGCCTTTATTGTCCAGCGCATCAATGAAACCCTTTCACAGAAGCATTTTTCTCTGCTGGAAGCCTTGGCTGAGCATATCGCGCAAATCGTCTTGACCGAATTCAAATCACCCTGGATAAAAGTCAGCGTTGCGAAACTCAGCGCGATACGCGGCGTGAAAAAAGTGGGAATATGCATCGAAAGAGGATCGAAGCTCGCGTAGAAACACGAATGCTTCAGGTTAGGTACGTTCAGTCAGCCAATACAAGCCCGGATGGGCTCGCATGCCGGGTAATTACGCCCCGAGAGTAGTTGAATGGAGCCTATCGCTCGCCAACTACCCCGCAACACACCCACATGCTAACTTGTGATCAATGCTTCTTCAATTTCGGTAAAAGTCCTCGCCACCTCTATCGGCAGAATAGCGGCACCAAGTTGCTTCTCGATCTGCGTCAACGAAAAAATACCGCACACCTCGAGATTGCCCTCGTGATCGCTCTCTATCACTAAAGAATGCTGCCGCCCGGCATTGCGTAAGCTGGCAACAACATTTGCGACTTTGCCATGCTGAACCTGTTCGATCGGAATAGCTTCCAGATGATCGAGCGGTGTCATGATATCAGCGACGAGAATCTCATTATGCTTCATGTGCCGCTCCTGAATGAAGCGGAGCGGCTTTTCACCGAGAATATCGGCCGCGGTAATCATGCCCACCAGAATCTGATCCTGGTTCAGCACCAGCAGTGAACGTATACCTCGCTCCATCATGTGTGTATTTGCGCGTTCCATCGTTTCATTGGGTTCGGTTGTACCCGCCTCGACAGTACGCAGGTCGGTCATCACATCAAAAGCGGGTGACATCAGAGTGACAAATTTAGGCGGAATGGGACGGACGACCCGGATAGCGCCCGCCAGACGCTGTGCAGGGAGAGGGTGATATTCGGACATGGCATTATCCTCCAGTAGTGGTGGATGGGATGCGCTTGAAATCTGAAAATACAATGCAAGCCTTCCCGTATTTGAACTCTACGCGCAACGAGACGGCGGGTCAATTCGGTAAGCAGCATATATCATCGCCGCCAAACCGAGGGCGTTCTTAAACTTGGGAGTGATAATTGGAAACGATCGGGGAAACGGAAGTTCTGGCAGGAACCAGGGCATTTCAAATTTAACCAACCGCAGGGTTATTGCGGAATTTCAAGCAGATAACCCCTGCCCATCCTTCAATTCACCGATTTCCTCGCGCCGATTTCCTCGTTTAGTCGCCGCAGCATTCCTACCGGGTCTTCTGCCTGTGTGACCGGCCTGCCAATGACGAGGTAATCCGCGCCATTTTCAATTGCCTGGCGCGGAGAAGTTACCCGCTTCTGGTCTCCCTGAGAAACGTCGGCCGGACGTATTCCCGGTGTGACGAGGCAAAAGCTCTCTCCCATCATTTTCCTGAGCATGGGCGCCTCCAGTGCTGACGCCACTACCCCATCCAGTCCGCAGTCGCGCGCCAGCAAGGCCAACCGCTGGACTACATCCTCAGGGTCGCCTTTCAGGCCAATCTCGTTCATATCCTCCGGCCCCATGCTGGTGAGGAGGGTGACGGCGATGAGCCTGGTATTTCCCGCCGGCACGGCTTCCCGGGCTGCCGTGAGCATTTTTCTCCCCCCAAGCGCATGGATATTCATCATCCAAACGCCCAGCCCTGCTGCAGCCTTGCATGCACCCGCCACAGTGCTGGGAATATCGTGAAATTTCAAATCGAGGAAAACCTCAAATCCGTTATCCATCAATTTCTCGACCAATTGCGGGCCCGTAGCGGTAAAAAGCTCCTTTCCCACTTTGACCCTGCATGATGCAGGGTCAAGCTTGGCTGTCAGGTCCAGCGCTTGCTTTGCGTCAGGAAAATCCAGGGCAATAATGATTCTTGGGTCGTTCATACGATCAGTCAGGCGTTCTCAATGAATTTGGCTGAAGCACTTACAGCTGCTCAGTATTGGATAGACGGGGCTTTCGATAGATATTGTAGCTTCGCAAGTCTTTGATGGCGCGCATATGCACGTTGACTCATTCCCGCTCTGCCTGAATAAGCGGAACGGATTGGTTCTTTTTTATCTTATCGCTGTTCATCCAGCAAAGGATATTTTTTTCTATATATCGAAATTTCCCGCCTCTGGCTGAATATCTTGCCGAGGCAGGATCCGATGCCAATCGCCACGCCGAGGGCGAAAAACAATAATATTATCAATACCAGCGGCGCGTGCCATTCATAACCGAAATAATAATGTAGCGTTACCGTTTCGACATTTCTCACGGTAAAGCCAAGCAGCAACAGAAACAGCGCGATGCGCAAGAACCATCTCAGGTAACGCATGATTCCTTTTCCCCGGGGCCAGACATCGTTAACAGCATGAACCGTGCAAATACCTCGAACCTCAATTTCTTCGCATTGCACCGATTGAATCGCACCAATTGAATCGCTTCACATAAGTTAAAAAAACGGCATGGTCCTTCGACCCTGCCGTCATTATACCTATCCATCCAATACGATTTTTCAGGTTTTGTTATCGACCCGCTCACGCATTTCCTTCCCCGCCTTGAAATGGGGAACATACTTTTCCGGCACCTTGACCTTCTCTCCGGATTTCGGATTACGCCCGACACGCGGCGGCCGGTAGTTGAGATCGAAGCTGCCGAATCCACGAATTTCAATACGCTGTCCCTGCGCTAAACTCTTGGCCATCGCATCAAGTATCACCTTGACTGCAAGCTCGGCATCCTTCGCGCCCAACTGCGGATAACGGGCTGCAAGCCTCGAGATCAGTTCAGACTTTGTCATGGATGCCCTTTATTGTTCAGTATTTTTAACATCCATCTTGGCTTTAAGCAACGCGCCCAAACTGGTGGTTCCCGCGCTTGCAGCACTATCCACTGTAACCTTGTGCATGGCGTCGGATTCCTCTGCGATATCCTTGGCCTTGATGGAAAGATTAATGCCGCGATTCTTGCGATCGACGTTGATTATCATTGCCTCGACCGTATCGCCTTCCTTCAAGTGCGAGCGGATGTCCTCGACTCTGTCGCGCGAAACTTCGGATGCACGCAGGTAGCCTTCGACATCATTCTCCAGCGCAATTACCGCACCCTTGGCATCAATCGACTTGACTGTGCCTTTGACGAGGCTATTCTTGTCGTTTATCGAGACAAAGCTGTTGAACGGGTCGCCTTCCAATTGCTTGATACCCAGCGAAATGCGCTCACGCTCGACATCGATGGATAACACCATGGCCTCAACTTCGTCGCCTTTCTTATAATTGCGGACTGCTTCTTCACCCGGTTGGCTCCATGAGAGATCGGAAAGATGCACCAACCCATCTATCCCACCCTGCAGTCCGATGAAAACACCAAAATCGGTGATGGACTTGATTTGCCCACGCACTTTGTCGCCTTTTTGATGGTTCATGGCAAAGTCGTCCCATGGATTGACCTTGCATTGCTTCATGCCGAGCGAGATACGCCGCCGTTCCTCATCGATTTCCAGGATCATCACTTCCACTTCGTCGCCCAACTGCACCACTTTAGAGGGGTAAACGTTTTTGTTGGTCCAATCCATTTCAGAGACATGCACGAGCCCTTCGATACCCTGCTCGATTTCAACAAACGCGCCATAATCGGTCAGATTGCTGACTTTTCCGAACAGGCGGGTATGCGGCGGATAACGCCGGGAGAGCCCTACCCATGGGTCTTCGCTCAATTGCTTCATGCCCAGCGATACGCGATTCTTTTCCTGATCGAACTTAAGCACTTTGGCAGTGACTTCATCACCGACGCTGATGACCTCGGAAGGGTGTTTCACACGCCGCCATGCAAGATCCGTGATGTGCAACAGGCCGTCTATACCGCCCAGGTCCACGAATGCGCCATAGTCCGTTATGTTCTTGACAATACCCTTGACTATCGCACCTTCCGTCAAATTCGCCAGCAAGGTCTGGCGATCCGCACCCTGGCTTTCTTCCAGAACTGCGCGACGCGATACAACCACATTGTTGCGCTTGCGATCAAGCTTGATGACCTTGAATTCCATCTCCTTGTTTTCGTATGGAGTCGTGTCCTTGACCGGACGGATATCCACCAGCGAACCAGGAAGAAAAGCGCGTATGCCGTTGATCATGGCAGTCAGACCACCCTTGACCTTGCCGCTTACGATGCCGGAGACGATGGCGCCGCTTTCCATCGCAGCCTCCAGGTCATGCCAGGCAGTGAGCCGTTTGGCCTTGTCGCGCGATAAACGGGTTTCGCCGTAGCCATCTTCGAGCGCTTCGATGGCGACACTCACGAAATCGCCGGACTTGACCTCGATTTCGCCTTTATCGTTCTTGAATTCTTCGACGGGAATGAAGCTTTCCGATTTCAGTCCGGCGTTTACAACCACAATGTTGTAATCAACACGAACAACCTGGGCGGTGATGACTTCACCGACACGCATTTCCTGGCGGGAAAGACTTTCTTCAAATAAGGCCGCAAAACTTTCGGAAGAATCTATAGCGGGGGAAGCAATAATCATTGTGGAAGATACCTGATTTGGGATCCCGTCAAAGAAAATCGACGGGGTTAAAAGTTAATAATAAGTGCCCGACCAGACCGCGCGCTCCTTTTGCTCGGAAAAAGCGCGATCAGACAGCACCAGCCATACTCCTTGACTACTTGACTACTTGACTACTTGACTACTTGATCCATTACCTGGACAACTCTATTTTCATATTTCAACTATTTTTCATGCGCCGAGACATGAATTCTTGCCATAAAAGCAACGTTTTATCCATAACACGTATTAGTCGAACGTGCTATTATCACACCGTAGCATTTGCGGCGTCTGCATTCTTCCTTTATTTTCCATTCTTTTTTCCGGCTCGCTTGCTGCGACTGCGGCCATCTGATGCAAGTGCATCGAGAGGCGAGGCTGACTTCAGTTTTTCACCTGCGACCTTTTGCACAGATTTCAATATATTGCTTTAGTACGCTATCCACGGCTTGTGTTATGTCGAGGGAAGTCGTATCCAGCAACGTTGTATCCGTACCCAGTTGCAAGGGCGCCACGCTCCGATTACTGTCGCGGGCATCGCGATCCCGTATATCCTGCAAAAGGGTGGCAATATTAGCACCTATCCCTTTTTCCATCAACTGCTTATGGCGCCGCTGGGCTCGCGTTTCAGCACTTGCCGTGAGAAATATTTTGAGAACGGCTTCGGGAAAAACGACCGATCCCATATCGCGGCCGTCCGCCACCAGACCGGGAAGCTGGCAAAATGCGCGCTGCCGCGCTAATAGCGCGGCTCTGACCAGCGGATAAGCAGCTATTCTGGAAGCCGAGTTACCGCACGCTTCCGTGCGGATCGCATCGGTGACGCTTTCGTTGCCCAACCAAATTTCTTCATCCTTAAAGACGACATCCAGGCTCGCGGCAACATCGCTTATTGTCCCTTCATCGCTCAGGTCGACCCCGGCACGCATCGTTGCCAGCGCTACCAACCGGTAGAGCGCACCACTGTCGAGATAGTGAAACCCCAGTTTTGCCGCCACCCGTTGTGCAACGGTGCCTTTGCCGGAAGCAGAAGGGCCATCAATGGCGATAACGGGAACATCATTAATATTCGTATTCATGAAAAACCGCCTCGATAAAATTTACCCGGATTCTGCCGGTCAGGGACTGACGATGGCCGCGAACTTTTCAAAATAGTCGGGAAAAGTCTTGGCGACGCAATCGGGTTCGTTGATACGCACAGGCGCGCCAAAGGACGCCAGCGAAAAGCACATAGCCATCCGGTGGTCGTCATACGTATCAATCGCTGCATCCCCGGTGAGTCTACCGGTTGGCGGAGTGATACGCAGAAAATTCGCGCCCTCCTCCACCACCGCCCCCAGCTTGCGCAATTCCTTTGCCATTGCCGCGAGGCGATCGGTTTCTTTCACCCGCCAACTGGCGATATTCCTGAGCGTGGTGGTACCAACGGCGAACAACGCCGCCACTGCAAGCGTCATTGCGGCGTCCGGAATATGGTTGCAGTCGAGATCAACGGCCCGCAGACCACCAGACGCAGGGGCGCTTGCCTCGATCCAGTTATTGCCCACGCTGATGCGTGCTCCCATTTCTTCCAGCACTTCAGCAAAACGGACATCTCCCTGAAGGCTGCCATGACCGATACCCTCTACTCTCACCGGGCCGGCACCGATGGCGCCGGCGGCGAGGAAATACGAAGCGGAGGATGCATCGCCCTCGACAAATATCTCCCCAGGGCTGAGATAGCGTTGGCTTGAGCGCATAGTGAAGCGGTGCCATTCCTCACGCTCCACCTGCACGCCGAAACGGGCCATCAGCGCTATGGTCAACTCGATATAAGGCCGCGAGATCAATTCTCCGACCACCGTTATCGTCGACGTATGATTGAAACGCATTGCGGACAAGGGCAAAGCCATCAGCAGACCCGTCAGGAACTGGCTGGACACATCGCCCCTCACCGTAATTTCCTCTCCGTGGATCCGTCCTGGCTTGATTTGAAGCGGCGGAAAACCTTCATTGCCCAGATAGGTTATATCCGCCCCCCACTGGCGTAGCGCACTCACCAGATCGCCGATAGGGCGTTCGTGCATGCGCGGTACACCCGATAATTTGTAATATCCCTGAGCCAGCGCCAGCACGGCGGTCAAAGGACGGAAAGCGGTGCCTGCATTGCCCAGGAATAAACTCGCTTCACTGATGGGGAAACGGAGAGGCAACTTTCCGCCTATGCCTTGCACCCGATAACAATTTTCATTGATCTGGGCGATGGGCACACCCAGCGCCTCAAGTGCTTCCAGCATTCGCGCCGTATCGTCGGAAATAAGCAGGTCACGTATAACCGTCGCGCCGTCGGCCAATGCAGCAAGCAATAGAATGCGGTTGGAAATGCTTTTGGAACCAGGCAGGCGCACCGTGCCCTGAGCAGTCTTGACGGCCGGGAGATCAATAAAACTCACGCCGTGCCTTAGGGATCATTGGGATCATCTTTGCCGATATGAATAAGAGTTGCATGAAGACTCGGGCAATCGCCCTGCCCTGTCTTTGAGATTCAATGCAGTGTCAGTGTCAAGAAGCGGCATCGTTCCTGGTTTACAATACTTGCAAATGCTGGACGCCCGGCTTGAATAAGCGGTCTCGTTTCCGGAGCAGGCTGCAAGCATCAAAGTAGTGCCTGAAGAGTGGGACGTCGCCTGCGTTCCACGATAGACCTCAGTCAAATGGTTACTCCGACGCTTATACTCATGTTAAAATAACTCAATGATTTCAGCGAGATATTATAGTGAAGGCAGCGTAAACCCTGCGATAAACCAAGTATTATAATCAATACGTCTTGAATAAACATTAAACCTGCCGTTCTGATGAACGCGCAACTCCTGGATGCGCCTCATCCCACGGTTGCAAGAAAGCCCATCTCGAACGGATTGGGCGGGTTGAAACGATTTTAAGTTCTGTCTTCCAAACATGTCCATCCTCACGGGCGTCATATTCGTGAACAGGCTTGCCCGGAACCCATACTGAAGGAAATCGCAGCATGACGCATTGGTTCAAGGATAACTCGCAGTCCATGGGGCATACCCCGTTGGTCCGGCTCAACCGCATTACCGACGGCGCTCCCGCAACGGTGCTGGCAAAGATCGAGGGGCGTAATCCCGCTTATTCCGTAAAATGCCGTATTGGCACGGCGATGATCGAGGACGCGGAAGCGCGCGGACTGCTCCTTGCAGGAAAAGAACTGGTGGAACCGACCAGCGGCAACACCGGCATCGCACTGGCGTCCGTTGCGGCCTCCCGCGGCATACCGCTGACCTTGACCATGCCTGAAACCATGAGCCTGGAACGGCGTAAACTGCTTGGCGCATATGGGGCAAAACTGGTATTGACGGAAGGGGCGCGGGGAATGAAAGGCGCCGTGTTGAAAGCCGAGGACATCGTTGCTTCCGATCCTGGCCGGTATGTACTGCTTCAGCAATTCAACAACCCGGCCAACCCGGCCATCCATGAACGCACTACCGGACCGGAAATCTGGAACGATACCGAGGGCGCCATTGATATTTTTGTTTCCGGCGTGGGTACAGGCGGTACTATAACCGGCGTTTCGCGCTACATCAAAAATACAAAGGGGAAAACGATCATTTCGGTTGCCGTTGAACCATCCGCCAGCCCGGTATTGACCCAATTGCGCGCGGGTGAGCCGCTGAAACCCGGACCGCACAAAATTCCTGGAATTGGTGCCGGTTTCGTTCCGGAAAATTTAGACCTGGCGCTGGTGGACGATATCGAGCAGGTCAGCAATGAAGATGCGTTGCGCTATGCCCGCCGCCTCGCACGCGAAGAAGGCATTATTTCCGGAATTTCATGCGGAGCGGCTGTGGCGGTGGCGATACGTTATGCCAAGCGTCTGGAAAACGCAGGCAAAACCATTGTGGTCATCCTTCCCGATTCGGGAGAACGTTACTTGAGTTCCATTCTCTTCGAGGATGCGCTCGATGGTCAGGGTTCGGTGCAATGATGGCAAAATCAGGAAAAACAGGATACTCATCATCGAAAGGGAAAAGTTTGGAAATCGACAAGGTTGTGGCCGAGCTGCGCGCCTTGCGTGTGAAATCACTGGAAAACCGGCAAAGGCGCGACAGGCCGCCTAAACTGCCCTCCCGCAAGATACTGGTCGGGATCGCGGATGGGCTGAGTGCCGTGTTGTTTCCGAACCGTCTGGGCTTACCCGAACTCACCAATGAGAGCGTCGATTATTACGTCGGACACACCCTGGATGTCACGCTCCGTGAACTGTTGGTTCAAGTGCGCCGTGAATTGCGCTTTACTTCCGGCCTGGAAACCACAAGCAATTCGGATCGAGAACAGGCTGCGGCCATCACCCAGGCATTCGCCCGGCAATTACCTCATGTACGAACGCTGCTGGAAAGCGACATTCAGGCGGCGTACGAGGGTGATCCGGCTGCCCGCAGTCTCGACGAGGTACTGGTCTGTTATCCCGGCATCACGGCCATAACGCATTATCGCCTCGCGCATGAACTGCACTGCCTGGGCGCGCCGCTGATTGCACGCATGATTTCGGAAATTGCCCATTCCGCCACCGGTATAGAGATCCATCCAGGGGCAAAGATTGGAGGCAGTTTTTTCATCGATCACGGCACCGGCGTAGTCATTGGTGAAACCGCTATCATTGGCGAACACGTACGCCTGTATCAAGCCGTGACGCTGGGCGCCAAACGCTTCCCCACGGATGAGCATGGTGCGCTGGTAAAAGGGAATATTCGGCATCCTATTGTCGAGGATGATGTAATTATCTACGCTGGCGCCACCATTCTTGGCCGTATCACCATCGGGCGCGGCTCGACCATTGGCGGCAACGTCTGGCTTACGCGCAGCATTCCGCCTGGCAGCGTTATCTCGCAGGCGCAGATACGTAATGAGGTATATGACGGTGGCGCCGGCATTTAAGCAGGCAAACCATATCGACATTGATACTGAACTTGAAATCATCCAGATCCGCTGGATCAGGCTGGGGATGGGTAGCCTGAATGCGCAGCCAACCTGAACTCATCAGCGAGCTAATCGTGCTGAGATGTGCCTGGTATTCCTGCCTGGGTTGACGTTCGGTCAGCCACTACTTAGACTCCACGAGATACAGGAACACCCACTTTTCGAGTAGAACAGCAACAATACCCAATATTATGTACCCGAAATGCATTAAGTGCGGAAGTAAAAAAACGCACGGCTCTCGTGTCCGACCCGGGGAACGGACAGTATCCATGCTGTTCCTTCGCCCCGTGCGCTGCCGCGATTGCAGAGAGCGCTTTTGGGTGCGAAATCCCCATGCTTATCTTGTAACGGGATCGACACTAACCCTGGGCGCGCTACTGATTGCGTTGGTCTGGCTGATCATAGAACAAAACATGGCTGACCTTTACGTCGGACCCGTATCTGAAAGCAAGCTGGAGAAACCCGCTATTCCCGGCGATGGCAATTCCGGACGCGATCATGAGGAACACTTTAGTGCGGCAACCACCGGCGTCAAACCCCCTGCCGGAGCGCCAGCGACGCGTAACACAGGGCCAGCCTCTCTTTCAGCACCAGGGCCAACGGATGATCATTATTTTACGGTACGGTTGTATCAAGACAGTGCGGAGAAGGGGGATAGCGATGCGCAATATAAGCTCGGTCTGTTATATTTGACTGGAAATGGCGCCCTTCAGGATTTTGCCGAGGCAGCGAAATGGCTTAAACTGGCAGCAGAACAAGGCTACGGACTTGCACAGTATGAGCTAGGCCTCATCTACCGCACCGGATATGGTCTTGCTGTCGATCAGGTACAGAGTTACGTATGGCTGAATCTCGCGGCTGCCGCCGGGGTTCAGCAAGCTGTAGCGGCTCGGGACGAAATCATGCGCTCTCTTAGCCCCAAACAACTTGCGCAAGCGCAAAAAACCTCGCGTGATTGGCTCGCCGCAAGGCCCAAGCCCAAAACAACCGGCGAAAAAGCTAACCAGGCGAAGCCGGAAGCGTAGCCAATATATTAAAGATAAAGACCATGCATCCCTGCAAGATCGCCTTAACACCAAGCATAACGCCGGGCAATACAGCGTTCCCGGAAACGGCAGGGATTGCGTCTGTGAAAACAGCATCGGCTTACTGATTACTTCAGCGAGCTTTTCGATTCGCATTGCCGCATTTGTCGTCAATTACCTGAAGTTATTTGAAGTTACAAGCCATCTCAGGCAGCCGGTTGAGCTAACTTTCAGCCCGTTACCATGTCATGTTCTTGCCCGTTCACCTTACCAACCACTAAGGGTCAATAGGAGAAGCCGTCATGAATGAATCATACGATGTCGCTATTGTCGGGGCCGGTACGGGGGGTTTGGCTGCATTGAATGAGGTGAAGAAGCGAACATCCAATTTCATCCTCATCAACGATGGACCATGGGGAACGGTCTGTGCCCGGGTGGGTTGCATGCCTTCCAAAACGCTGATCGAGGCAGCGAATGCCTTTCACACCCGTAACACGTTTGAGGAATTTGGTATTCGGGGAGCGGGTTCTCTCACACTCGACATTCCCGCTGCGCTGCGGTATGTACGCCGGCTGCGCAATGATTTTGTTGCCAGCACGCTGAAGACCACAGAAGCACTGGGCGAGCGCGCGATTTCCGGTCGCGCACGTTTGCTTGGAGCAGGAAAACTGGAAGTAAACGGGCGCGAACTCCGCGCACGCAGCATTATCATCGCTACCGGCTCACGCCCGGTCGTGCCTGAGCCATGGCATGCCTTCGGAAGGCAATTGCTCACTACGGATACATTATTCGAACAGCAAACGCTGCCTTCCCGTATGGCAGTGATAGGCTTGGGCCCGGTCGGCATGGAAATGGCCCAGGCACTTTCGCGGCTAGGCGTGAATGTAGCGGCGTTTGACCAGAAAACTGCCATTGCGGGATTGAGAGATCCCGGCGTCAATGCCGTTGCGACAGAACTTCTGCAACAGGAATTCCCCGTTCATCTGGGGCAAAAGGCTGATCTGCACGCTTCCAACGGTGGTATGCAAGTCCGTGCCGGAAGCAAAGAGGCCGTGGTTGACAGTGTTCTCGTTAGCTTGGGCCGGCGGCCAAATATCGACAACCTTGGGCTGGAAACGTTGGGTATCGAACTCGATGAGCACGGGCTGCCTCCAGTCGATCCTCATACTATGCAAATAGCCGATCTGCCGGTTTTCATGGCCGGCGACATCAATGACCGGATACCTCTTCTGCATGAGGCGGCGGATGAGGGACATATCGCCGGAATCAATGCGACCCGTCGCGACCCGATGTATTTCAAGCGTCGCGTCCCGCTTGCGATAGTCTTTACCGATCCTAATATCGCAATGATAGGCAGGCGCTTCAATTCACTCGACGCCAATAAAATACTGACGGGAGAAGCGTGTTTTAAACACCAGGGCCGCGCCAGGGTAGGTCAGCGCAACAAGGGCATCCTGCGTCTTTATGCCGAACCGGAAAGCGGTCGGCTGCTCGGCGCCGAAATGTGCGCCCCTGCCGGGGAGCATATGGCACATTTGGTGGCGCTGGCTATCGACCGTTCGCTCACGGTGCATGATATGCTGCGCTTGCCGTTTTATCACCCCACTCTGGAAGAAGGCCTGCGCAGCGCTTTGCGCCAACTATCGGCACAAGTTCCCGCTTGCGGCAAATCCGATCTTGCCAACTGTGACGCATTCGATTGCGAGGCTCTTGATTGATTCCACTTGGTTAAAATCAAACTGGGGGCGACGACTCCGCTGCATGTTTATGTGTGAAATACTTGAACATTTTAGCGCCTGGGCTGCCAAACTCAATCACAAGCACTAACGACCTGCGGGTCAGGGAGTAGCAACGCAAGCAGACAACAGGGGTGAGCCTTGGCATATTTGTGCTGGCATGGGTATCGAGAACATTTTTGCATAAGCGTTTCGAGCAGGAAGACCGGGAGATTATTTCTATGGATGAGTTCGCCTTTGCCAGAGTGGTCCATGTATTGGGCGTTGTGCTATGGATTGGTGGCGTGGCGATGGTCACTACCGTGCTGATTCCAGCCATGGCACAGATGAGGTCGGCATCCGAGCGAACGGAGTTTTTTGCGCGTATCGAAGGCCGCTTTGCGCCACAGGCTCGCGTCGTCACGTTGCTCGTCGGCTTGAGCGGATTCTACATGGTGCATTTTCTGAACGCATGGAGCCGTTTTGCCGAATTGGGCTTCTGGTGGATGCATGCCATGGTTCTGGTCTGGCTGATCTTTACCTTGATGTTGTTTGTGGTGGAACCGCTGGTGTTACGGAAACAGGCCCCGAAAACGGCGCAGCACGACGCCGAGAAGACTTTTCGCCGGATGCGGCGCATGCATTGGATATTACTCGGGTTAAGCCTCGTCACTATTGCGGGCGCTGTGGCGGGCAGCCATGGCTGGATGTTGAGTGGGGAGTGAGCATGAGTTACGCGGCGTTAAAAATGATTCATGTCACCAGCGTGGTAATCAGCTACCTGTTGTTTTCGTTGCGCAGCATATGGAAAATGCGTGAATCTTCCGCTTTGCAGCAGCGTTGGGTAAAAATTACACCGCACGTGGTGGATACCATACTGCTGACGAGTGCCATCGTACTGGCTACCAGGATTCACCAGGATCCGATACATGATTCATGGCTCAGCGCCAAAGTCATCGGCCTGCTGGTTTATATCGGTCTCGGAATGATGGCGCTGAAATTCGGCAAAACCCGTAAAGCAAGAATCTATGCGTGGATCGCGGCTCAGTTGACTTTTCTTTATATCGTACTGGTCGCCGTGACTAAAAATCCGGCGGTAGTTTCCTTTGCATCCCCGTAAACAGACAAGCCTGCAAGTTGAGACCTCCCGCCTCACTTCCCTGAAAAATACTCCAAAATGTGCCGTAGCGTTCCCAGCATTCGCTTCTGCCACATTGCTTCACGTAATACTGCGTCACGTAATGCCTTATAATTGCATATGTTCGTCTTAACTCTCTTTTTCAAAATTCTTCCTACATGCTAGCACGTTGGTGGGTTTACCTGCTCGCCGCATTTTTAGCGCTAGGTCTTATTGGAGTCTTGCTGACCGGCTTTGCCGCGCTGGTTACCATTCCCACATTGCCCTCGCTTGAAGCGCTGACCGATTACCGTCCGAAAATCCCTTTACGAGTGTACAGCGCTGAAGGTCTCCTGATCGGGGAGTTCGGCGAAGAACGTCGCGAGGTGGTCAAGATCAGCTCGGTCCCGGAGCGCCTCAAACAGGCGATTCTGGCCGCTGAGGACGACCGCTTCTATCAGCATGGCGGAGTGGATTATCCTGGCATATTGCGGGCAGCCTATTCGAATTTCACTTCCGGCGGTGCGCGGCAAGGGGCCAGTACCATTACCATGCAAGTCGCACGTAATTTTTTCCTGACCAAGGAAAAAACACTCACTCGGAAATTCAGCGAGGCTTTGCTGGCATTCAAAATTGAACACAGCCTGAGCAAAGACGAGATTCTTGAACTTTACTTCAACCAGATATATCTCGGGCAGCGCGCTTATGGCTTTGCTGCCGCATCGCAGGTCTATTTCGGAAAGAGCCTGGAGAAAATCAACCTTGCAGAAGCTGCAATGCTGGCGGGACTGCCCAAGGCGCCTTCACGCTTCAATCCGGTAGTCAATCTCAAGCGTGCGAAAACCCGGCAGCTTTATGTCCTCCGGCGCATGCGCGAACTCGGCTATATTTCCGATACAGCGTTCAAGGAAGCGGAAAAACATCCGCTGCAGGTCAAACGCGAATCACAGGAATTCGCAATGCACGCCGGTTTTGTGGCAGAAATGGCAAGGCAGGCAGTATATGAACGCCATCGTGAAGATACCTACACCAAAGGTTTCAAAGTCTATACCACGATACGACGACTGGATCAGGATGCAGCCTACAACGCGGTGCGGCAAGCCGTGATGGATTATGACAGCCGGCATGGGTATCGCGGCCCTGAAGCATTTATCAATCTGACACAAACTGGCCAGGATCGCGAAGAGATACTGGAAGACGCGTTACAGGAAGTGACCGACAGCGACGATATCCAGGCTGCCGTGGTGCTGGCGGCCAGCACGAAATCGGTCAAGGCGTACCGGCGGGGTGGGGAAATCATCGAGATTACCGGTGATGGTCTCAAGTTTGCCCAGAAATCCCTTTCCAGCAAGGCAGGCTCTGGTCAGCAATATATTCGTCCGGGCTCGCTCATCCGGATACGGAAGAACGAAAAAGGCGTGTGGCATATCGTGCAACTTCCTCAGGTCGAAGCCTCGCTGGTCGCAGTAAACTCGCATGACGGGGCAATTCGCGCCATTGTAGGCGGGTTCGACTTCAACCGGAACCAGTTCAACCATGTTATGCAGGCATGGCGCCAACCGGGCTCCAGTTTTAAACCGTTCATTTATTCCGCATCCCTGGAAAAAGGCTTTACGCCAGCCACCGTCGTCAACGACGCCCCCCTCTCCTTTACCGCCGAGGAAACAGGAAGCGATCAGTGGGATCCCCGAAATTACGAGGACACCTACGAAGGACCGGTACGCATGCGCGAAGCGCTCGCCAAATCCAAAAATCTGGTTTCCATTCGCATTCTTCAGGCAATTGACGTTCAATACGCGCAGGATTATGTTGCCCGCTTCGGCTTCGACCCCAAACTGCACCCCGCCTACCTGCCGATGGCGTTGGGTGCCGGGTCGGTGACCCCGATACAAATGGCGGTGGGTTACGCCGCGTTCGCCAATGGGGGCTTTCTCGTAACACCCTATTTCATCCAGCGCATCGAGGATGAGAGAGGCAACATACTGGAGCAGCCAAAACCCGTGCTGGCGGGAGAAAGCGCCAAGCAGATCATAGATCCGCGCAACGCCTTTCTTATGACCAGCATGATGCAGGATGTGGTACAGCGGGGAACCGCGACCAGAGCAAAACAGCTCGGCCGTGCCGACCTGGCCGGGAAAACCGGCACCACCAGCAATTATGTCGATGCATGGTTTTGTGGCTACCAGGCCGACCTGGTCGCTATCGCCTGGATCGGCTTTGATAACCCGAAATCACTGGGAAACAACGAAACCGGTGGCCGGGCTGCCTTGCCGATGTGGATGAGCTATATGAGCAAGGCATTGAAAGGCGTCCCGACAGCAGCCTATACACCGCCTGCCGGCATCACCACGGCGAAAATCAACCCTGAAACCGGTTTGAGGGAAGCCCACGGTACCATGACCGAATATTTCCTGGAAGAGCAGCTACCGCCCGAAGCGAACGACAAGGTGGACGAAGCGATAAAATCGGTGGAGGACGTGATCAGGGAGTTTTTGTCACCGTGAAATGATGAGGTCCATACCTCACACCAACCCAGGAAACAAGTAGGTCGGGCTCTGCCCGACAATCAAAGAAACGATGTCGGGCGGAGCCCGACCTACTTGATGCTGCTCAGCCACTCCGCCGCATCGAGGGCGTAATAGGTCAGGATGCCGTCAGCGCCGGCACGCTTGAAAGCCAATAACGATTCAAGAACGCAAGTTCTTTCGTCAAGCCAGCCGTTTTGCGCAGCAGCCTTGAGCATGGCATATTCACCGCTTACCTGGTAGACAAAAGTAGGAACGCCAAACCGATCCTTCACGCGGCGCACGATATCCAGATAAGGCAAACCAGGCTTTATCATCACCATATCGGCGCCTTCTTCCAGATCCAGACCTACCTCCCACAGCGCCTCGTCTGAATTGGCCGGATCCATCTGATATGTATACTTGTTACCCGCGCCCAGATTGGCGGCTGAGCCCACTGCATCGCGAAAAGGGCCGTAAAAAGCGGAAGCATATTTTGCGGAATAAGCAAGAATACGGGTATGAGTACACTTCTGACCTTCAAGCGCCTCCCGGATCGCTGCAATGCGCCCATCCATCATGTCGGAGGGTGCCACTATGTCCGCACCGGCCTGGGCATGCATCAGCGCCTGCTGTGCCAGCACGGTGACGGTTTCATCGTTCATCACATAGCCATGGGCATCGATCAACCCATCCTGGCCATGGCTGGTATAGGGGTCGAGTGCAACATCGGTAATAACGCCCAGCTCCGGAAATTCCTTCTTCAGCTCCCTTACTACCCGTGGCACGAGCCCTGCGGGATTGAAGGCTTCCGAGGCGGTGAGATTCTTGAGACCGGGCTCGATAACCGGGAATATCGCGATAGCCGGTATGCCGAGCCGCAGGCATTTTTCCGCTCGATGCATCAGCACATCCAGGCTTTGCCGCACAACACCCGGCATCGAGGATACGGTCTCCTCCCGATTTTCTCCATCCAGTACAAATACCGGATAAATCAGGTCGTCCGGATGCAGACGATTCTCCCGCATCAGGCGACGAGAAAATTCGTCGCGACGCATGCGCCGCATCCTCTTCTGTGGAAACTGGTTTAAAACTGGCATTGGTCTACCTAAAAAAAGAAAATTGATAAAAAATGAAAAACCGGGAACTTGTACTCGAATTCTGCGTCTTACTTGCAGACGTTGCTTAATTGTCTCCCGCTTTTCCTCCCTGAGCGGGTACCTTAATCCCTATTAAGGTATGTTTGCCCCCGGTTTTATTCCCCTTTAACCGGGGGTTTTTTATTTTTTGCTTCGGAACAGCATTCGATTCCCGAATCGAATCAGCTTCCAATCCCAGCCACGTGCCTAGCAAGGCCGTGGCGTCTTTCACCCCTTCCCTGGTTTTACTGGAAAATAACTGCACGCTGCATTGCGGATAAGCTTCGCGTAAATAAGCCAGCACCTCTTTGAGTATTTTCTCTGCCTGCTGTCTGGTCAGCTTATCCGATTTCGTGAGCAGCACATGCACCGGTTTTCCTGTTGACGCGAACCAGACCAGCATCTGGCGGTCAAGCGGGGTCAACGGGTGCCGCACATCCATGATAAGTACCATTCCACAGAGCGATTCCCGCGTCTGGAGATAAGTGCTGAGCAGGTGTTCCCAATGCCGCCGCACATCGATGGGTACTTTGGCGTAGCCATATCCGGGGAGGTCCACCAGAAAACGGTCGCCCCCCAGCTGAAAAAAATTCAAATGCTGAGTGCGTCCGGGCGTTTTGCTGACGAAAGCAAGGCGGCCCCGAGTAGCCAGCGCGTTGATTGCGCTGGATTTGCCCGCATTCGACCGCCCGGCAAAGGCTATCTCCACCCCGTTGGGTGACGGCAAATGGCTCAACTGATTGACAGTGGTGTAAAACGTTGCATGCTGAAAAACGGACATATTTCAACCAAAAGAGTAAATGCAGACAGCTAAAAACAAAATTTCCAAATAGCCTCTAAACAAGTCCACAAGGATACGAACGGACCGACAATCGCATTGAAAGGACGAAACCTGTTCAGAGGTTTCCAACTTGCTGCGGATAAAAGCTGAATTTACAGCGGTGCTTGCGAGTTCTCCTGGGCGATTGCCAGAAGGCCTTGCAATACCAGATTATCCATCACTTTGGCATTGACGTTAAGTTGCGGCAGCAGCCGCTGCGCTGAGCCCCCGCATAAAATACAGTCAGGCACGCGACCCAGGGTACCTGCGAGCGTCACGGCCATCCGCTCGATGGCGCCGGCCATTGCATGCATCGCGCCGCTGCATATGGCGTCCGCGGTGCTGTCGGGGTAATCGCAAAATTTCCCCTCTCCGGATTTCAGGGATACGATATCCCTCATCAGTATTTGCTGCATCAGATCAATACCCGGAGTAATAATGCCGCCAAGAAATTCACCTGTGTCGGTAAGAGCGTCAACCGTCATTGCGGTTCCGGCATCCACAACCAGGCATCCTTGCCGTTCCGATTCCCATGCGCCAATCAGGGCCGCCCAGCGATCACTGCCGAGTTGGGTGGGGTCCGCATAGTAGTTGCGCACGCCGCACTGGTAAGCAACCGCATGGACCCATTCCGGTTGGGTTTTCCATCGGACAAACAGCTCGGACAGATCGCTCCCGGCCTGCGCGTCGGCAACATGGGATACCATGATACGCGAGGGTTCCTCCAGAACCCCCCATTCTCGCTTCAGCAGCGCCTTTTTTCCTTGTGCCACGACTCCTTGTTTCAGCCGGTTGCTCCCGTCGTACAGTCCCCACTTGATATGGGTGTTGCCGGAATCAACTGCCAGCAAAATCGGCTTCAGGCTATTCTGCATAGCGTAATCTCGCCACCGCTGTAGCTACGAATACCTGCCGAGGTTTGCAGCAGCAACGATCCGTCATCCGCCACACCATGGACGGTGCCCTCCTGACTTGAGCCGTCGGGGAAGCGAAGTTTGACAATCTTGTTTTCGCAAAGATGGCGACTCACCCATTCTTCCTTGAATGGCGCAAAGCCTCGGCGCTCAAACTCTCTCAACGCGGCTGCGAGATCAATCAACAGCGCAGCCAATAATTCATTGCGGTCAGGCATTTTACCGGTAATCGAGTACACGTCCGTCACCCCCTGGTCTATACGCGCTTGTATATTATCCGACAGCTTCAGGTTTACGCCCACGCCAATGACGGCAGCGGAGGGACCCAGCATATCGCCGTGCAATTCGATGAGTATGCCTGCAAGCTTGCACAGGTTGTACATGACGTCGTTGGGCCACTTGAGTACCGCGCCCTCGATTCCCGCGGACTCGAGCGTGCGTATGATCGCCACTCCAATCGCGAGGCTCAGGCCGGACAGGAAGCTGGCACCCTGCTGAAATTGCCATGACATCGAAAAAGCAAGGCTGCCGCCCAAACCCGAATGCCATTGCCGTCCGCGCCGTCCACGTCCGCTGGTTTGCAATTCTGCCGCAACCACATGAATACCGGCCCTGCCGCAATTTATCCCTCTCGAAGCTTCATGGAGCAAAAAAGTGTTGGTCGAGTCGATGCTATCCATCACCTCAAGGTCGAAATTGCCTGCCTCGCTGCCGAGATGCTTCAGAATAGCCCCCCGTTCCAGCCATTGCACCGGGTCGAGCAGGCGATAGCCACGACCGTGAACCCTGTGTACCGTCAGACCGGCTTCATCCACGTCTCGTAGCGCGTTGGACACGCTGGCCCGGGAAACACCCAGGGTTTGTGCAATGGCAGCGCCCGAATGGAATTCGTTATCGCTCAACAGGCGCAGAATAGAAAAAGTGAGCGGCTTCATATTAACCCAGTGTAGTGCAAATTTTTCCGGCCTGCGCTACAGCTTGCGCATTAATCGGCGTGAAGGGTTTTTATCGGATTTAGCGTAATGCGCCAATCTCTCTATAATAGGTGAACCCAGGCTAAGCATAATGAATGACATGAGAGGCTAATTTTGAAAGATAACCCTGCAACCGGGCCCGCGGCGCTGCCCGTTTCCAACTTCATCCGTAATATCATCGAAGAAGATAACAGGACGGGTAAATGGAACGGACGCGTAGAAACCCGTTTTCCGCCTGAACCGAATGGCTACCTGCACATCGGCCATGCCAAAAGCATTTGCCTGAATTTTGGCCTTGCCCGTGATTATAACGGTATATGTCATTTGCGCTTTGACGACACCAATCCTGAAAAAGAGGAGCAGGAATATGTCGATTCAATACTTGATTCGGTTGAATGGCTGGGCTTCAGCTGGGGCAAGCACCTCCATTACGCCTCCGACTATTTCGATAAGCTTTACGAGTTTGCCGAGCACCTCATCAAGCGAGGCAAAGCGTATATAGACAGCCTTACTGCCGAGGAAATCCGTGCACTACGCGGAACACTGACCGAGGCTGGCGAGAATAGCCCTTATCGTGAACGCGCCACTGAAGAAAATCTTGACTTGTTTCGACGGATGAAAGCAGGGGAGTTTACGGATGGGACGCATGTTTTGCGCGCCAAAATCGACATGACGTCTCCCAACATCAACCTGCGCGACCCGGTTATATATCGCATCCGCCATGTTCATCATCACCGCACCGGCGATAAATGGTGCATTTACCCGATGTACGATTACACGCATTGCCTTTCCGATGCGCTGGAGAAAATCACTCACTCGCTTTGCACGCTGGAATTCGAAGATCACCGTCCACTCTATGATTGGGTATTGGATCAATTGGCGGATATCGTTCCCTGCCACCCGCAGCAAATCGAATTTGCGCGATTGAATCTCACCTATACCGTCATGAGCAAGCGCAAGCTGATCGAATTGGTTGAGGGGGGGGTCGTCGATGGCTGGGATGACCCGCGCATGAATACACTGGCGGGGGTACGACGCCGGGGCTACACGCCCGAATCCATCCGCCTTTTTGCCGAGCGTATCGGTGTCAGCAAGGCCGATTCATGGATAGAACTGGGTATGCTGGAAGATTGTCTTCGTGAAGACTTGAATGAACGTGCTCACCGGCGACTGGCTGTCCTGGAACCGCTAAAGGTCGTTATCGATAATTATCCGGAAAACAGCGAGGAGGATTGCGTGGCGCCCAACCATCCGCAAAAGCCGGAGTGGGGAAACCGCATCGTGCCCCTGTCGAAAATCATCTATATCGAGCGCAGCGACTTCATGGAAACACCATCGAAGGGCTACTTCCGCCTCTCGCCTGGCGCGGAAGTGCGGTTGCGTTATGCTTATATCGTAAAATGCGTGAATGTCGTGAAAGACGCCGCCGGGGAAGTCATCGAAATTCACTGCACTTATGATCCCGACACCAGGAGCGGCACCGCAGGCGCGGATAAGCGCAAGGTGAAGGGCAACATACATTGGCTTTCAGCAAACCATGCGCGACAGGCCGAAGTGCGGGTTTATGACCGTCTGTTTTCCCATGTCCAGCCCGACGCGGGGGGGCAGGATTACAAGGCTTTTCTGAACCCCCATTCGAAGAAAATTATCAATGCCTATGTAGAACCGGCACTCGGCCAGGCTGAACCGGAAGACCGTTTTCAATTCGAACGCCACGGCTACTTCATCGCCGACCGTGAGAGCTCGAAACCCGGAAAACCGGTGTTCAATCGAGCGGTTACGCTGCGGGATTCATGGAGCAAGCCCGCCAAGGCCTGAAACACGGCGGTTGAAATTACGATTGACGCCGATACCGAACTTGCTCAGTTCTACTGTGATATAATGCGAATTCAACTCAAGCCCGTCTTTCTTGAAAAAGCTGCTTCCCTTTCCTGCATTTTTTCGATAGCATATAAAAAATACAAAAGCAAAGCATCCGGAAAAGAAGCGATATATAATTTCTGATATTGCCACAGACCCCTGACTGAACTGCAGCTTCTTCATTTTCAGCATTATCGCATCGGTGTCGTTTGGCCCTGCCTGCCGTAGTCATTAGCCGCATATATTTAACTTGGACGAGAAAGTCACATGAGCCAGCATATCCTTTATATTTCCGATGGGACATTTGAAGCCGAAGTACTGCAATCCGCCGTGCCGGTGCTGGTTGACTACTGGGCTGAGTGGTGCGGACCCTGCAAGATGATCGCGCCGATCCTGGATGAAGTGGCCAAGGAATATGGAGATCGGCTGAAAGTGGCAAAACTGAATATTGACGAAAATCAGGCTACCCCGCCAAAATATGGCATCCGTGGCATTCCCACGCTTATGCTTTTCAAAAACGGCAATATCGAGGCAACCAAGGTTGGTGCACTATCAAAGTCCCAGCTTACCGCTTTTATTGACAGCCATATCTAAAATCGCTAATCTTGTAAATAACCGCCTCCCCAAGCGGAATCCTATTCGATCTACCGCTTCTAATTCTCGCTCTGCCCCATCAGTTTTTTCCAACGCGTCCTGACGCTTTACGCCCCTGTTCTTCACCCACGAGTTCCGCTCAATGCACCTATCCGACCTTAAGAACTTCCACGTCACCGAACTGGTGGAAATGGCTATCGCCAACGAAATTGACGGCGCCAACCGGCTGCGAAAACAGGACCTGATTTTCGCCTTACTGAAAAACCAGGCTCGTAAGGGGGAGAGCATCTACGGCGAAGGCACCCTGGAAGTGCTCCAGGATGGCTTCGGCTTCCTGCGATCTCCGGATACCTCATATCTGGCCGGACCCGATGATATTTATGTCTCCCCCAGCCAGATAAGGCGCTTCAACCTGCACACCGGTGATTCCATAGAGGGCGAAATTCGCACTCCCAAGGATGGCGAACGCTATTTTGCCCTGGTCAAGGTTGACAAGGTCAACAGCGAACCGCCGGAAAATTCCAAGCACAAGATTCTGTTTGAAAACCTCACCCCGCTATTCCCCACCGAGCGACTACTGCTCGAACGTGACATCAAGGCCGAAGAAAACGTTACCAGTCGCATCATCGATCTCATTGCTCCCATCGGGAAAGGCCAGCGCGGCCTGCTGGTAGCGAGCCCCAAGTCGGGAAAAACGGTCATGCTTCAGCATATCGCTCATGCGATCGCGGCCAATCACCCCGACGTCATCCTGATGGTATTGCTGATAGACGAGCGTCCCGAGGAAGTAACGGAGATGATCCGCTCGGTCAGGGGTGAGGTGGTTTCCTCCACTTTCGACGAGCCTGCGGTACGTCACGTGCAAGTGGCCGACATGGTGATCGAAAAAGCCAAGCGGCTGGTCGAACACAAGAAAGATGTGGTGATACTGCTGGATTCCATCACGCGACTGGCGCGCGCTTACAATACCGTGGTTCCTGCTTCCGGCAAGGTATTGACCGGTGGCGTCGATGCCAATGCATTGCAACGCCCCAAGCGTTTCTTTGGGGCCGCACGCAACATTGAAGAAGGCGGCTCCCTTACCATCATCGCCACCGCCCTGGTGGATACGGGCTCGCGCATGGACGATGTGATCTATGAAGAATTCAAGGGTACCGGCAACATGGAAATCCATCTTGACCGACGCATGGCGGAAAAACGCACTTACCCCGCCATCAACGTAAACCGCTCCGGCACCCGCAAGGAAGAATTGCTCATCAAACCGGATGTATTACAGAAAATCTGGGTGCTGCGCAAATTGCTCTACCCGATGGACGACATGGAAGCAATGGAATTCTTGCTCGACAAGATCAAGGCCACGAAAAATAACGCGGATTTCTTCGATTCCATGCGTCGGGTATAGTATTCCCGGAACAAAAACCGCGCCTAATGGAATACATTGTTGCAACCTCTCCCCGGATTATAAGATAATAAGAGTTTTTCCTGCTCCGCAGCTATCTACTGCCGACCGGGCACAGCTCAGCTCAAGGACTACGCCATGAAAGCAAACATTCATCCAAACTACCAGGAAATCACCGTTACCTGTAGTTGCGGTAACATATTCCAGACTCGCTCCACCATGGGCAAGCCTTTGCATATCGAAGTATGCTCGGTCTGCCATCCTTTCTATACCGGCAAGCAAAAAATTGTTGATACTGCCGGGCGAGTAGAAAAATTTCGCCAGAAATATGGAAAAAAGGTCGAAAAGCAACCAGCGGCTTAAAATCAATCATCAGGTATCTGCTGAAATAGAACAGGCAGAAAAAGAGCAGCTTCACGCTGCTCTTTTTCGTTTCCCTACGCTCTTTTATTTTCAGCGGTTAATCAAAATAATACGATGAGGATCGTAACCGCGTTTCAATTGACCCTCGCGCTCGGCTGCCTGCTTCAGTTCTCTGGTTGCGCGGTAAATCCGGTTACGGGCAACCGGAATTTCACGCTCATGTCGGAAGCCGATGAGATGCGCGAGGGGCGGCAAGCCGCTACCGAGATAAGCAAGACATATGATATTTATGACGATCTGCCGGCTTTGCAAAATTATGTTAACGAGATTGGGCAGAAGCTCGCCAGTAAAAGCCATCGCCCCCAGCTCGATTATCATTTCACGGTCGTGGACAGCCCCGAGGTAAACGCCTTTGCCCTGCCCGGCGGTCATATCTACGTCACACGGGGCATCCTGGCTTATCTTAATTCCGAAGCGGAACTTGCCGCCGTGCTAGGGCATGAGATTGGCCATGTTACGGCACGCCACAGCGTGCAGCAATATAGCGCTGCCACTGCAGCCAATGTTGCCGCCGCCATTGGCGGCCTGGCAGCAGGCATATTCATGCCGCAACTTGGTGGACAATTGGCACAAGGCGTTCAAAGCCTTCTCGGGGTTACCGGCAGTGCTCTGCTTTCAGGCTACGGCCGCAACCATGAACTGGAGGCGGACCGTCTGGGTGCGGAGTATCTTGCGCGAAGCGGTTACGATCCGCAGGCGATGATCAAAGTCATTTCCGTGCTCAAAAATCAAGAGCTGTTCGATATCGAAGCCGCGAAGCAGGAAGGACGCGAGCCACGCCGTTATCATGGTATTTTCGCCACCCACCCCGACAACGACACGCGATTGCAGGAGGTGGTTGGCGAAGCGAATCGATATGCCCAGCCGGGAAAACTCGATGATCACCGCGCAGAATTCCTGCACCAGACCGAGGGCATGATTTTCGGCGATGCCGCCAGCCAGGGGGTCGTGCGAGGAAACACGTTTCAACATAAGCAAATGGGTTTCACGTTATCTTTCCCGTCCGGCTGGCGTATCCGGAATAAACCGGATGAAGTGGTTGCGGTGAGTCCCGACGGGGAGGCCATGGTGGTGTTAGGACCTCTGGGTGACCAACGCGGGGCGCCAGCCGATCTTGCCCAGGAACGCTTTCGCCCTGAATCCCCTGCGGAAATTCTATCGATGACCAGTAATGGCCTGCCAGTAGCTGTCGTAACGCCCATTGCGCAGGGCGAGCGCCCCTTCAAGGCGGCCGTGATTTATTACGAAGACAAGGCATATCTTGTCGCGGGACGAGGCGACTCCCCCGCGGCGTTCGCCCGCTACCGGGATGCCATCTCCAGTACCATCGGAAGTTTTCGCGCACTTACCGATACGGAAAAAAAGTCTGCCAGGGCACTTGAGATCAGAACCATTAAAGCTGCCAATGGCTTGAGTTATGCTGAGCTGGCCAAAGAATCTCCCCTTGGGGTTAACGCCGAAAGTTACCTGCGCTTGCTCAACGGCCAGTATCCCGAGGGAGAGCCCGCCGCTGGCCAGATCATCAAAATCGTCAAATAAGCCATCGCTCTACCCTGCGTTACCTGAAGTCAACAGGGTGATTTATAGCATGCGTAATCCCCAAGTCTTTTTTTTGCCACTACGCATTTTGCACCAGAAGCGGATAATCGGTAATCACCCCATCCACGCCCAGTTCCCGGCAATCGTCGTGCTCGGCTTTGGTGACGGGACCATAAACGAAATTGCGGAAGCCATCCAAAGACGCCTGCTTCAATAGATCGCCGTCCAGCACATCATAATCCCATACGATATGATTGATCCTGGGATTGCCATTGTCGTTCAAGTCTGCCAGCAATGAACTCAGCGTTCGCGGCCGATGCGCCAGCAAAAGGCCGCAATTGACCTTGAGCGACGACGCACAGATCGCCACCAGGTCATGGCGAAAAGACGTGACGATAATACGATGGCCAGCCTGATGCTTTTTGATAACGCTAATCACGGCGGATAGCGCCTTCATTGCCTTGATCTCGACATTCCACAAGATGCCGGGAAAGTGTTCCAGCGCTTCATCCAGAGTGGGTACCTGATGCCCTGCGATTCGTTCGATGTCACTTCGGATCAACTCCGCCACCGCTTGTCCGGATGCAATAATACGATCATGAATCAGCACCGGCAAACCATCACGACTGATGCGCACGTCGGTTTCAATGCCGTTCGCGCCTACCGCCACCGCCGCTTCGAAAGCAGCCATGGTGTTTTCGGGAACCGCCTCGTGATATCCGCGATGAGCGATTACCAGCATGATCTGTGATCAGGGACCATATGAGTTCGTCGAAGCGCCGACGCTTCAGCGTGGAGGCACGTACCTATCGATAAATTCATTCAACACTTTCACCCAATCGTCTCGCATGTAAATGAAGCCATTATTGTGGCCGCCTTGCAGTTCCAGAAATTGCTTTGGATCGGGCGCTGCCTGGTATAGCGCCTGACCATGCGCAAACGGCACGATTTCATCCTCCGGACTATGCGCGACAAATACCGGGCAGGTAACGTTTCGCAAGTAATCAATCGTGTTGTACTCGAAACGGGACAGCAGCCGTACAGGCAAAAACGGGTACATTTTCGCGGCCATGTCGGGTACCGAAGTAAACGCGGAAGCCAGCACCAGCAGAGCCGGCTTTTCCTGTGTTGCGAGCCATGCCGCTATCGCGCCACCGAGGGATTCCCCGAATAAGACGATACTATCAGGCGACAAAGCTTTTTTTTCGATGAGGTATTGCCAGGCGACCTGAGCGTCAAGATAGGTGCCAGCCTCTGATGGCGTTCCGCTACTTTCGCCGTAACCGCGATAATCGAAAATGAATGTATTGTAACCGAGCCGGTAAAACATCGGCAGATAGTCCAGGCGGTGCGAAATGCTTCCGGCGTTGCCATGCATGAACAAAACCGTTGCGGTTGCAGCCGGGGCTGGTACAAACCAGCCCCGCAGGATTTCGCCGTCAGCGGCAGTGATCTCCACTGACTCGTAGGCAAGCCCCAGGTCATCTGGTGTTCCGGCAATGCTTCGCCCGGAATCCGGATAATAGATAAAACGCGGCTGCACAAAAAAAATTGCCGCCGCGAAAACGGCATACCCAGCCATCGCCATGAGGCCTAAATTGAACAGCATATTGGTGCCCGATAGGATGGAATTAGGGAATCCATGAATATTCCGAGCTTATCTGCTCAATTGCCCGTCATTTAACTACACGGAAGCTTATTCAGAGGTTTCTGGGTTAATCTGGCTACTCATAGTTATAATAGCCGCTTTTCAGCCATCAGTAACAGGAACGCAAATGAATCTCGACCGGGTTGGTTCAGGCCGTGACGTGCCCAACGATTTCAACGTCATCATAGAAATACCAATGAACGCCGATCCTATCAAGTACGAAGTTGACAAGGAAACCGGTGCAATGTTCGTGGATCGCTTCATGTCAACGTCGATGCACTACCCATGCAACTATGGTTATATTCCCCATACGCTATCGGACGATGGAGATCCGGTGGATGTGCTGGTAATCTCGCCGGTTCCGCTTATTTCTGGCGTGGTCGTGCGATGCAGGGCCCTGGGAATGTTGGAAATGACCGATGAAGCCGGTGAAGACGCCAAAGTATTAGCCGTGCCTGTTGACAAGCTATGCAGCCTCTACCGCAAAAAAAAATCCCATGATGATTTACCTGAGCTGATTCGTTCACAAATTGCACATTTTTTCGCTCATTACAAGGATCTGGAACCAAACAAGTGGGTCAAGGTAAATGGCTGGGTTGGTGTCAAAGAAGCAAAAGCGGAAATCGCGAACGGTGTAAAACGCTATAACGCAGCCAAAAAAAAGCCCATGTTTTAGGAAAGCCGCTGAACAGATCCCAGGCGTGAACGATGGAGATTGATACGGTACACAGTGAAAGGCAATATGAACGCATGCAATAATGAGCTGGCTTGAACCTATCCAGCTCAAGGGGGCGCTTGTAACCCTTGACCCGCTTGAAATTAATCACATCGATCCGTTAAGGGCAGCGGTAATGGATGGAGAGTTGTGGAAGCTCTGGTTTGCCAACGTGCCCTCCCCTGCCCAAATCGGCAATTATGTGGCTAAAGCCATTGAAAATGCCAGGAACGGGGATATCGCATTTGCGGTTCGGCTTAATGATGCGAACAGGATAGTGGGAACCACGCGCTTCTATAACGTGGACGAAAAGAACAGGCGGCCGATGCTTGGCTATACCTGGTACGCAAAATCCGCCTGTAAAACAGGAGTAAATACCGAAAGCAAGCTGTTGCTGCTGGAACATGTCTTTGAGCAAAAAAAAGCCATCGCGGTAGAGTTCAGGACACATTTTTTCAACCAGGCTTCAAGAACGGCAATTGAGCGACTGGGAGCGAAGCAGGACGGGATTTTACGCAATCACCAGATAATGCGTGACGGTTCGGTTCGTGATACGGTTGTCTATTCGATACTCCAGCATGAATGGCCCTCGGTAAAAAACAATTTAACAAGCAGGCTCTCGTTCCACAAACACGGCAATAAAGCTGCTGTGGCGGAAATTACGCCGACCTCATAACCTCCATTGGCGAAATTAAATCGATTTCATGAACTCGAAGGCAGCAGCGCTATCAAAGTAGTTGACCGACAACAACGCTGGTGCCACGGTCTACCAATTTATGGGAGAAAGCATGAATTCCGGCAGTTGCGAGGAATCATTCATGAATCGACGGAAAATGCTCACTTTGATCGGCGCAGCCGGCATTAACAGGCTCAGCGGATATTCATCCGCGAACGCCAGCGAGTCGGTACGCAGGACCCTCTCATGTATCCTCACTCCTCAGCAGACCGAAGGTCCCTACTTCGTCGATGAGCATTTGCATCGTTCGGATATTCGATCCGATCCTTCGGATGGATCGATAAAAGAAGGGCTGCCACTCGCACTTGAGATTCGTGTTTTTGCCACCGGCACAGGTACGAAGGCCGGCAATGGAATCGACTGCAAGCCCCTTGCGGGCGCTTCTGTGGATATTTGGCATTGTGATGCCCAGGGGATCTATTCCGATGTGACGGATAGCAGCTTCAACACCGTCGGCAAGAAATTCCTGCGCGGCTATCAAGTGACGGATACAAGCGGCAGCGTACGATTTCTCACGATTTACCCCGGCTGGTATCCCGGCAGAACGGTTCATATTCATTTCAAAATACGTGCCGACGTGAAATATGCACGGGCCCACGAGTTTACGTCGCAGCTCTACTTCAACGATTCGATTACGGACCTGGTGTATGCACGGCAGCAGGCATATGCAAGAAAAGGGGTCTACCTGCCGAGAACGAGAAATGAGGGCGACAGCATATTCCGCGAAGGAGGAGACCAGCTGATGCTTACGCTTCTGGAAACCGGAAAGGGGTACGCGACAACGTTCGATGTCGGGCTCGAAACGGGCTAGTTATTTTTTAGATGACGCGAATGCCGCACAGCAAGCCCGGGAATCCTTGAATCACATGCATGGACTCGAAGGCGGGTGGTTCAGAAACTTTTTATATCAGCTTGAATTCGGAGGCGGCGCGACTGGCGCCCCGTTGACCCAGCGCCGCCTGAATTGCGTCATCCACCGTTTCCAGGAAAACGAATTCCAGCGTGGCGCGCGTCGCTTCGGGCACATCCCGCAAATCCTTTTCATTACGCGCCGGCAGTAGTACCGCGCGCAGACCCGCACGCTGAGCCGCAAGCACCTTCTCCTTGATTCCCCCCACGGGCAATACCATTCCGCGCAAACTGATCTCCCCGGTCATTGCCACGTCGTGATTTATCGGCCGGTCGGTAAAAAGCGAAGCGAGCGCTATAAACATGGCTACCCCGGCGCTGGGGCCGTCTTTCGGGATGGCTCCCGCCGGCACGTGCACATGAACGTCCACGCCGTCAAACATTGACGCCGGAATATGCAAATCGCCCGCGAGCGCCTTTACCAGGGTGAGCGCGGCCTGAGCACTCTCTTTCATGACCCCGCCAAGCTGCCCTGTCAGAATCAGTTGGCCGCGCCCACTGACTCGCGTCGCTTCGATGAAAAGAATATCGCCACCTGCCGGCGTCCATGCAAGGCCGGTAGCCACACCCGGCAGGCTGGCGCGCAAACCGATCTCATGCTCATATTTGGCAGGGCCCAGGATACCATCCAGATCTGCGATATCGACACGCACCCTGAGCTGCGCACCATCGGCAACCCGCATGGCCGCATGACGCATCACACGCCCGATCTCGCGTTCGAATTGGCGTACGCCGGCCTCACGAGTGTAATTCGCAATGATGCTATTCAACGCCTCGACCGTTATTTCACACTGCCCTTCGGTCAGGCCGTTGCCCTCGCATTGGCGAGCCACCAGGTAACGTAGCGCGATCTGAAGTTTTTCCTCCCGGGTATAGCCGGGGATGTCGATAATCTCCATTCGATCGCGCACCGGGGGCGGCACGTTATCAATTACATTCGCCGTCGCAATAAAGACGACGCGGCTCAAGTCAAAAGGTACGCCGAGATAATTATCCCGAAAAGTCGAATTTTGTTCCGGGTCCAGCACCTCCAGCAGTGCGGCCGATGGGTCTCCGTGAAGACTGGCTGACATCTTGTCTACCTCGTCAAGCATCATCACGCAATTGCGTGCTTTGGCCTTGCGCAGACTCTGCACGATATTACCCGGCATAGCGCCAATGTATGTGCGGCGGTGACCGCGCATTTCCGCCTCGTCATGCACGCCACCCAAGGATACACGAACAAACGGCCGCTGCAGCGCCCGCGCGATGCTCTGACCGAGGGAAGTCTTGCCCACCCCCGGCGGGCCGACAAAACAAAGAATCGGCGCGCGCCCCTGAGGCTTCAGCTTTTGTACCGCCAGGAACTCGACAACGCGCTGCTTGACGCGCTCAAGCCCGAAGTGATCGGCTTCCAGGATCGCGCGCGCTGCATTCAGGTCGATCGGCATGTCGGCCGGAAGCCGCCAAGGCAACTCGGTCATCCACTCAAGATAAATGTGAAGCATCGAATATTCGCTTGAGGCGGAAGGCATGCGTTGCAGTCGTTGCAGCTCCTTGCGCGCCTGGGTCTCGATTTCATCCGGCATGCCGGCCTTGGCGATAGCCTCATCCAGTTCGGTGATCTCCTGGTCGTTGCCTTCAGTTTCACCCAGTTCCTTCTGGATCGTCTTTAATTGCTCACGCAACAGGAATTTGCGCTCGCGATCCACCAATTGCTCTTTCGTCCGCTCACCGATCTCCTGCGAGAGCCTGAGCACCTCGATGCGGCGCGACAAGATCTGAAGCACTTTTTTCAGCCGCTCTTCCGTACTCAAGGTCTCGAGCAGCATCTGCTTCTCACCGACTTCGGCATCGAGCAGGCTCGCGGCAATATCCGCCAGATGCGATGGTGCCCGTGTAGCTTGCAGCGCGTGCGCAAGCTCTGCCGGCACCCCGGGCAAGAGCGAGAGAATTTCCACGGTGCGTTCACGCAACTGCATTGCCAGCGCCTCGGCCTCTGTGGATACTTCGGCTGGCTCGGCGATGCGCCGTATACGAGCGGCAAGAAACGGATAACCTTCGACCAGTTCTTCGATGCAGAACCGCTCCAGCCCCTGGCATACGGCGTGACGCAGCCCATCGGCCGAAGTGAGGTGGCGAACGATGCTTATTATCGTGCCCATGTTGAACAAGGCATCGAGCTCCGGCTCGTCGACGGCCGCGTCCTTTTGCAGAACGATACCCAACGGCCAGTTTGAGTGCAGAGCATGCTCCACTGCGGCGATTGACTTTGCCCGGCCAACGGTAATCGCCGTCAATACGTGGGGAAACACTACAAGGTTGCGCATAGGCACTAGCGCGATCACGTCCTTGGGTAACTTGAACTGGGTGACGGCAGACTGTTCCATAACGATTCCCTCGGCAATAAACGATTCTTTGCTAAGTGTATAAGTCATAGGGGTCTGCTCAGCCTCTACCGTCATGCATGGGTATAAAAGACCGGTAGCCGAGCAGGATGAAAGACGATAAATTATCGCTTCCATGTTTCAGTCTAGCATTCGCTGGTCGAGCGTCAACTTGAATGAAATTATTTCTGGCTTAACAATGTTTTCACACTGCAGGAGGAACAGCCATAATGAGCGAGACAGCGCCTGAAATACCGGTATTCGCATTCGCACGTTCGTTGCACCGGAGCCGAGGGCAGGAAGCGTTCCAGATATCCCCGAGCTACGCGGGTTCTGAATAAAGCCTGAATAAATCTCACGCAGGCCCGGATTATTTCATACAATGAAGCAGTAACGGCCGTGCTTCGGCAAGGCTCAATTCATTGTCAGAGAAATAAATGAGCAGATATCTCGTACAACTTAGCTTCGTTTCCTTCGTAAAGTTCAATTCACTGGCATTCTGTTGTGCCAATACGTTATTTTCCCCCGTAAACGCATTTTTCACTTTTCAGAGCAGCGGTATAGGGAAAGCGCTTCTTGTTCTCCTTTTAGCGCCGTTTGCAGGCCTGCTTCTGGGCATAATCTTTGGCGCGCTCGCGTTCCCGCTTTATAAGGTGCTGACTACCCACAGCCAGTTTCTTGCGTCCCTTACCGGCAGATTCCAGGAAATACCGAGCAGTTCCGCGGACGAACCTGCCAAGGATGACTAAGCGCGGCCTGCCCGCGAGGAGGGCAATTGAAAGTTAAAGCAACGTTTGAGGAAGTATTTTCCCGCATTCCAGGTCCCGTTACCGCAGAGTGGCCCATGGGTGAACGATTCGCCGTTGCGCTTGCTCATGGCACCATGTCGGTCGAGTATTACGCACCCATCGGCCTCGATCCCCAGACACCGCATGAACAGGATGAGGTTTACTTCATCCATAAAGGCACGGGTGAGCTTGTCATCGGCAATGATCGTCATTCGTTCGAACCGGGCGATTGCCTGTTTGTAGCGGCCGATGTTGAGCACCGGTTCGAGAATTTTTCCGGCGATTTTGGCACGTGGGTTGTATTCTGGGGGCCTAAAGGCGGAGAAAGCGGCTGTGGAAGGGTTGAGGAAAATTCCTGACTCTCCAGTCTATTCAGGCGTAAAGAATGCGCAGTTCCTATGCGGATTCCATGAGCTTTGATCGATAACCCTCCAATTTGCGCACATATCGTAGCCGTGCCATCAGCGCTAATTCATCTGGCGAATTGTAATCCATATGCAACTGCTCGCTCGTGGCGGCCTAATGGGACTTATATTTGACGTTCCCAAGATTCATGAAGCACGTCGACTCGCATCCAGCGCCTTCCTGATCGTTTTTGCCAATTCTTGTGCGTTGCCCTTGCCCCAGTAGTGCATGAATAAATAATGCGGCTGATCATGGGTCATATGTTGATGGATCGCGACGACATTGATGTCGCCTGCCCGCATTATTTTTAGAACAGCCTGCATTTCATCTGGCAGCATTGCGAAATCTCCATCAACAACCGCTTGGCTATCTGTACCCCCAAATGCTGCCCATGTGTTGACACCCATTTCCTTGCCGACTTGCGCGCCATGCATGGTAGCGGAACGGCCAACCGTAATTTTGAACATGCCATCTTTTGATATGCCCTTTATTCCCAAGATTGTTTCGAGAGGCCCTGCGGAGATTCTGCTTTCCTTCGAGATTGCTTTAGGGAACTCGGGCACAGGTACAGGTTGTATAGCGCGAATTTCGACAATTTTATCATAAACCTTTTTTACGCCCGCGGCAAGCTGTGCGGCGCTACCCACGCCGCCAATATGCATGAAATAGATTTTCGGTTCATCGAAGAAAAAGTGATTGTGTAAAGCGGTAACTTCCAGTCCCGAATCAAATGCCATGCTCATGGCTGGATTAACCTCATCCTCGAACAGAACAGTGTCTCCCATCATCATCACTTGCCCATCCTGGGCAGGGACAAAAGCAACCCAAGAGGTCAAGCCCATGAATGGCGGCATCATCCATTTATCCACCTTGATTTTTACGTCGGTGCGTGGTTTGGATACCTTGAAAACATTTTCTTCGCTGGAGTATGTTCCTTTAAGACCCGTCAATTGTTCTATTTCAGCCGTATTCAAAGTATCGGGGGTATCGGCAGCGTGGGCTGTTGCGGCAACTAGCGCGAGTATAACGGTAATCAGGCGGATGAGAGCGGGCATGGCTGTTTCCTGGTTATGTAATTGACATGCAATAATTCGAAGAAGGCCTTTTGATTCCCGCTTTCGCGGGGAAGACAAGATTTGACAGTATCTTTATAAAAATGGATAGCAGGTAACAAACCTGGTTAAATGGGTTCGTCATAGCTGCCAGCCATTCATCAATATGGCATCTTGTGGGAATGGGCTGAATGGGCTGAATGCGCCGAAGTGTCGGCATCCTCGGATAGATGAAGTTGATGCAGGATGCCGTCAGTGAACACCTGGTAATTTATGTCGTAATACAGGCGATACTGGATTTTTCGTGCATCGGGCCGGGGCTGTACCGATCCCGGGGTGGCGGTTGAACCTTGATAGACCTTGCCCGAGAACTCATAACGGAATACCGGGCCAAAGCCGCTATAAGGCAGCGTCAGCGTTTCGGAATGTATCAGCTTGTCGCCATCGTCAAAGACATGAACGTCAATCCATGCGTTGGCGCCGAAAGTGGTTTCCCTGACCCATGCGGTCACCTTCAGCATCGTTTGCAAATCTGTGCCCTGGCGGGGGCCGCCTTCCGGCAGTGGTGGAAAGACATTGACCTTGACAGCGCTATGCTCCAGCACATTGACCGTCTCCGGACTTGTTATCGCACCGCTGCGATAAGCGACCGGCTGCATCGGGGTCTGCGCCGGCGCACCGTCGATCTCGAACCAGTAATTGGAGCCGAACCGGCTGTCCCAAGCGTCGCAACGCGTGCTGGTCTGATAAAAATTGTGGAACCAGATCTCCGCCTGCGCAGCGTCGTCCGGCACTGCGGTTTCAAATGGCGCAGGCACATGCCCGATAATCATGCCAGGCGGGCTTTCCTGATTTCGGACCGGGGCAATCACACTGCCGCTGACGATCTCTCCTCGAGGATGAAAGCGGATATATGCGGTGATATCGCCGAGCCCGGCGCCGTGCCATGTCGTGAAACAATGCGGCAGCCGGTGCATGTCATACTCGACCTTGATCCGTCCACTGCGCTCGATCATGCCATGCTGGAACTCGCGCCAATCCCTGAGGAACTGAATCGTTGCTTTGGATTTCATAATGCCCCCTGCTTTCTGCTGTATGGGCTACGCGGTCTTGATGCGAACATGGCGCCAGGCCACTGTGCTGCCCGCATAAGCCTGGATGCCGATGAATCCGGGGGATAGGCCGCGGTCCGCGTCAGTATTGTGGAATTTCGTCGTTTGCTTGCGTTCCCCGGTCTCGATGTTGGTGAGGAAGACGGTATAGTCGTTGCCCTGCGCGACGATCTCATATTCAAACCAGACAGCAGGAACGAGCGCGGGGCCGGGCGTATAGTTCTGCATGGCCGGTTCATTGAAATTCAGGTGCCAGACCCTGTCGCCAGCCTGAATTTTATAGATTGCGCCGGTACGGTTTTTAAATAAACCATCGGGCTCAGGCTTGATACCATAAAAATCCTTGCCGGAATCCCCGCGGGCGTTGTCGTCTATCTGGATCTCAAAACCAGCAATCACAGGTTTCCAGGCGGAATTTCCCGCATCGAAGGAAGGTTCGGGCGATGGTTGCTGCGAGATGCGATTTTGGAGAGCTGCGGTCAGGCCAAGCGTCGGGCGCGGGAAGCGGATGAATACACCGCTGTTGTGATTCGTGGCATCGAAGATGCGAAACTGCAGGCGCAACGTGAAATCGCCAAAGGCTTCCTGAGAGTAGTAGAACAGCCGTAACGCACCATCGCCATAGCTGACCATCTCGCCGTTGAGGTGAAGCATGCCACCACCGCCGGGTCCGGCAAGAGTCCAGTTTTTGAATGTTGCCGCCGTGCCGTCGAAGAGAGGGCGGAAGCCAGTCTCATCCTGAGGACTGATGACCGGGTCGGGCCCGAAGAGCACGCTACCATTAAGCACATCTCCCGTCCGACGGCCCAGCGCGACACCCGTGAGCATCGGGTTGGGTGAACCCAGCGAGGGGAAGAGCGCAGGGCTGGCGACGTAGCAGTTGGTGGTGTCGTGGATACGGCCAAAATCATTGGTTACAGCGTCTGCGATGTTGTCGCCCATGCGCATTGTGCCCGCATCGTGGTGAGTTGTACCCAAGTCGTCGCGGCGGTTCTTGAACGCGGCGAGCATGGCGAGTCGCTGCACCCGGGTACCAGAGGGTATCGGAATGGCGCCGTCAGGATTGGCGAGAAGTATCTCGAACGGTTCATTACCGGCAAAGATGAGCGCGATCTTATCGGCTACCGCATCCATGGCATCCCATGTGGCGCGATCGTTGTTGGTCTGTGCACTGCCGGGAAACTGCTGTGGACTGGCTTTGACGTTACCCAGATGAACAACGGCCTTCGGGCGCCCAAAGTCGCTTTCCTGCGTCGAAAGATCGATGAAGCTGTCCGGATTGCGAGTCGTCATTTCGCCGATGCCGCGGATGGTGATGACGACGGTCGCATCGTTCGCGCGGCGCATCGCTTCGATGAGCTCCAGATCCGGGATTTTCTTGAAAAGCTCGGCTTCGGAATCGATGCCCAGTTTGCCCAATCCCGAGGCGGTGATCTGGAAATGATAAGTCCGATTATTGGGCGCCTTGCCTTTGATGAGCAATGCCGATGCCTGGAGGCTGGGAATCAACGTAGCCGGCAAGTTGGCCGCAATGGCCGCGCGCGGTATCCGTATGGTGAGGTTGGTGCGCAGATGCGCAATGAGATTTTCACCCATGCGCTGTGCAGCGCGCCCCGCAAGCGACTGCTGAAAGGTAGTCAACGCCACGCGCGTGGTTTCAACCGTCCCAAGCGCGATTACCGACGCACTCTGCCGGCCATTTCGCGGCGGCGCGAGCAGAATATCCCGTGATGCGCCATTCTGCCAGATACGCGCGCCCGTCACGCGTATCCAATTATCAGGTTGTGTCTCGGTGATGAGTTCCTGTACGTGGCAGTTTGGCACAATCATGAGCCGCTTGCGTGCGTCCGCCACCGGTCCTACTCCGTCCGCCTCTTTGTTCGCCAACCTTGCTGCGCTGATCAAGCCGGGGATCGCACTGAATTTATTGGTTGGAAAGAATCCGGGCAGAGTTGTCGACTGTACCGCAAGTGGTGCTTCAAGTTTGAAAAGTTCGTGCAGGACTGCCTCGGGAGTGGTGTCGGTACTGGGCAAGCCCAGCCAGTCACGAAGCAGCGCGGCGGTCAGCGGCGGTTCTCCGGGGTCGGGGTAGCGCACCGCCGGATGCTCGAGGAGTTGAGCGAAAGTAAAGCCGGTTTCATTGCCCGGCATGTTGAGCCCGGCGTGGAGTTGTTTGCGCAGCGCGATGTGGAGCGGTCCGTAGATGAAGTCGTTAGTTTCTTTTACACCAATCTGCCGGCTCGACTGTGCGAAATATCCCTCAGCAGGAAGTGGCGGCCGCAGCGCTGTTTTTACCGCTGGTGGCCATGCCGCCATCTCCTCATCGAGCATCTCGGGCGACCACCCGCCCCATGTCAGCGAGCGTCCTCCGACAGCGAAGATCAGGCCGAGGTAGTTCAGCGCCGGATGATTTACCCAGGGCACACGAAAATCGGGCGCTCCACCCATAAACGGCATGTTTTGCACGTGCTCGGGTACTACGAATGGCCCGGCTTCGAGTACGAGAATCCGGCGGCTGCGCGTGGCGTCGGTAATAAAAAGATGTTCCGCCATTACCGCTCCGAAGGTGCCGCCGCCAATGATAATCACATCAAAGTCGCGCTGGCGCCCACCGACGGTCTGTGCGGCGCTATCGACTGCTTCCTGCAAGGTGTTGCAGAGGAACCTCCCCATATTGTCCAACGTAAACGAGGTGGATTCAGAGGCCAGCAATTGAGGCATGTCGTTTCCTCCTGATTAGATAACTATTTGATTATTGCTTCGGTTGATTGATAGAGAGCAGGAAAGTGCCATCGCGGTGTTGATGACCTCTGCGCTCATGGATCAAACATTCATATCACTATAGTTCACAAACTCGCGCATTTCCGAGAATGAGAGCAGCTGAATTGTTTGGGCAGTTCATTGCTCCCTATGCGAAATCCTGAGCTTGGCCTGTGCTAACGAGAAAAAAAGCAGCTATTGGCATTATTCGTTCCCGGGTATAGAATCCAAGAAGCCATGAACCCACGACGCCATATCCACTCCGTCATGCTTGTACTGTTCGTCACTATGATGACGAACGCATTTAGCTGGGCGTTTAACGGCGAGGTTTTCGCTCATGAGCTCGATCATGAGCATCACGTTCTTTCTCTCGATCCAACAGCTCATCTCGAGGCCCATCAGCATGCGGCTATAAATGATGAGGGCCACCTGGATGCCGCTACTCATTTGTGTCTTCACGCTGCAGGGCAGTATCAGCCCTTTTTCTTTACGGCTCCTTTAACTGTACCCGCTTTCACCGGTATGGAAGTTCTGGGAGTCTTTGTCTCTGCCACCGTTCCCGAATCCATTCCCGAGTCACCTCTGCATCCACCCCGAAACATCCTGGCAAGCTGAATCTGCAAGTCTCAGCATGCGTATCCCCCTGGCGTTGCTTTGGGCGGACCCGGCTCGCGGGGAGAACACTCGAGGCCTTTATCCTCGTGCCCATTGTGCCGCTGCGCCATGCGCGGACTTGCCCCATTCTCATCTACGTAAGGACCGGCTGACTCATAGGAGCGCCGGTTACGGAGTTTGATATCTACCCCGGATGTTTCATAAATTGACGCGCACCCTCGCTGGTCTTTTGTTTCGTATGAAAATTTTGTTCAGTCGGGCGTATGAATAACTACGCCACTCTTTCACAAAATCTCCCTACAAAACAAAATCCTGCGCAATCATCACGCGAATTTATAAAACATCCGGGTTACGTAGCCTTGCGGAGGATTTTCATGAGCTTTGATGTATCGTTCGCGCCGTCACGATATTCCGTGCTGGCTGGATGCCTTGTTCTTGCACTGAGCTGGCATTCTTCGGCAATTGCGGAAAATACCTTTGTCGGCGTCATTCCCGACAGAAATCCGCGCTTCCCCGATGCGCTCCAGCCTGAGGAAAAAGGCGATTTGACGTTACGGGACGCCGCGCTGCTTGCATTGCAGCGCAATCCCGAGCTGGCCTCTTTTGCCAAGGAGATGCGTGCCCTGAAAGGCGCAACGCTTCAAGCGGGGTTGCTGCGAAACCCCGAGTTATTGATCAATATCGAAAATGTCGGAAATATTCAACCGCTTCAGGGCGATGTCAACTCGCAAAAGGCGGTTACGCAAGAGGTTGTGCAACAAATCACGACTATCCGCATCAGCCAGTTGATCGAGCTCGGCGGGAAACGCGCGGCTCGAGTCAACGCGGCGCTGCTTGGTGAAGAACTGGCAGGTAAAGACTACGAAACAAGACGGGTGGAACTTATCGCCCGGATAGCAAATACCTTCACGGAAGTGCTGGCCGGACAAGAACGTGTGCGACTTGCCGAGGATAACCTGCAACTGGCGCAGGGGGTAGTCAGTACGACCGGAAAGCGTGTTCAGACCGGCAAGGTGCCTCCCATCGAGGAGACCAGGGCGGGAGTGACACTATCCACCACGCGGATCGAGCTTGAGCAAGCGCAGCGTGATCTGGCATCGGCGCGCAAACGGCTGACGTTGCTATGGGGAAACGCTTCCCCCCGATTTACCCGAGCGCTGGGAAATCTTGAATTATTGATCACTCTGCCGAGCTTTGATGTTCTCGCGGAACGCGTCCTCAGCAGCCCCGCAGCGCTTCGCGCCATGAAAAATATAGAGCAGCGTAAAGCACTGCTGGAGGTGGAACAGACCCGGCAGATACCGAATCTCACCGTGAACGCGGGTGTCGTTCACCACGCGCTGCTCGGGGGCAATACGCCTGTGGTCAGCCTGATGATGCCGTTGCCATTTTTCGACCGTAATCAAGGCAATGTCCGCGAAGCGCATCAACGTGTAGATAAGGCCATCGACGAACAGGCAGCCGTCGACCTGCGGCTTAAAGCCGAGCTCACGCTAGCGTATGAGGCTTTGTCGAGTGCACAAAACGAGGTAGGGATATTGCGCGACGAAATTCTGCCTGCGGCCAGAAGCGCGTTCGAGGTCACCAACAGAGGCTATGAGCTGGGTAAATTTGGATTTCTTGAAGTGCTGGATGCGCAACGGACTTTATTCCAGAACAGAATTCTTTACGTGCGCGCGCTCGCGAATTACCACCGCCTGGTCAATGAAATCGAACGTGTAATTGCAGCGCCCATTGATGAAGCGATGAATCCCGCTGTCATCAACGGCCATAATGCAAATGGCACAAATGGGAATTCGAGGAGCGCATTGTGAACAAGCGTCAAAGGATATCGATTGCAGCTGTCATTGCAACAGGGGTCGTGCTGGGTGGGTTAATCCTTATATGGGACAAGGCTCCTTCTCACGATACCCTGCATGAGATCCATGATGAAGCTGCCGCCTCCGGCGCTCACGAGGACCATGATCACCCCGCAACGGAAAAACGAACCGGACAAGAACCCGGCAAAGGTCGCAAGGGAGGAAAACTGTTTATCAAGGATGGATTCGGCGTAGAGGTCACCATTTTTGAAAAAGGGGTGCCGCCGCAATTGCGCCTCTACCTCTATGAAAACGGGAAACCTCTTCCACCCGCTGCCGCGAAAGTGACGGTCACGCTATCCCGGCTGGGTGCGCCGGCGCAGATATTCAACTTCAAGCCTGAGGCCGACTATCTGCTGGGCGACCAGGTAGTGGAGGAACCTCACTCGTTTGATATGGCGATTGCTGCCGAGCACGACGGTGAAACGTTTCGCTGGGGCTACAGCCAGGTCGAAGCAAGGGTAGCAATGCCGGACGAAATGCTGAAAGGCATCGGCGTCGAAATACGCACTGCCGGGCCAGCGACGCTCAGGCTGACACTCAAGCTGCCCGGCGAGATCGTATTCGATGAGCATACCATCGTGCAGGTCGTACCCCGGTTGCCGGGCATCGTGGATGCCGTCTATCGGCATCATGGCCAGCATGTGCAGAAAGGCGAGGTGCTCGCAGTCATCGAAAGCATGATGCTGGCGGATTTACGCAGCCAGCTCTTCGCGGCGCGAAAACGGCTGGGGCTGGCACGGATCACATTTGAACGCGAGAAGCAGTTGTGGGAGGAAAAAATCTCCGCAAAGCAGGATTATCTCACCGCCCAGCAGGCGCTGGCCGAAGCCGAGATCGCCTCCGATCTCGCTTTATCCAAATTACGTACGCTTGGCGTGCGGCCTGAGGCAATTCATCAGGAGCGCGATCTGTCCCGCTATGAGATCCAGGCGCCGATTCCCGGCCTTATTACCGCCAAAGCCATAGCCCAGGGCCAGACGCTCAAGGAGGATACGGCTATCTTCACCATAGCCGACGTATCCACGGTATGGACGCATATCACGGTTTATGCAAAAGACCTGGATGTACTCAAGATCGGGCAGAAGGCGAAGGTGAAAGCAACGGCGATCGATGTCGAGGGCGAAGGTGAAATCTCCTACATCAGCGCCCTTGTCGGTGCCGCGACCCGCACTGCCACCGCGCGGATCATACTGGATAACAAGGACGGCAGATGGCGCCCAGGCATGTTTGTCACCGCGGAACTGGTGGCCGAAGAAATTCAAGTGCCTGTCGCGGTTTCAGTCGATGCCATCCAGACACTGAATGACTGGTCGGTGGTATTCGGCCGCTACGGGGAGCATCTTGAAGCACGTCCGCTGAAGCTCGGCCGCAGCGATGGCAAGATGGTGGAGGTGCTTAGCGGGCTTTCCGCCGGGGAGCAGTATGCGGCGGGCAACAGCTTTGTCATCAAATCCGAACTCGGCAAGGCAGGCGCATCCCATGATCACTGAAAATCGGTGCGGCCAGCCGGCAAGCTGTAGGTCAGCCACAATATTTTCGATGGCGATACATCATGATTGAACGCATCTTGCAAGGTTCGATACACCGGCGCGTTTTCGTGATGGGAGCGGTGTTGGCGATGGCCGCGGTCGGGGTTTATAGTTTCCAGAAGCTGGCAATTGACGCCGTGCCGGACATTACCAATGTGCAGGTACAGATCAATACACCGGCGATAGGCTATTCGCCGGTGGAAGCGGAACAGCGTGTGACCTTTCCGATCGAGACGGTCATGGCCGGCCTTCCCCACCTTCACCACACCCGATCCCTCTCTCGCTATGGTTTATCCCAGGTGACGGTTATTTTCGAGGATGGCACCGACATCTATTTCGCGCGCCAGCTAGTCAACCAGCGCATCCAGGAGGCCAAGGCCAAGCTGCCCGTTGGAATTGTGCCCACGATGGGGCCGATCTCTACCGGCCTTGGGGAAATCTTCATGTGGACCGTGGACGCCGGGAAAGACGCACAAAAGCCGGACGGCACCGCATATAGCACGATCGACCTGCGGGAGATCCAGGACTGGATTATCCGGCCCCAGTTGCGCATGGTCAAAGGGGTAGCGGAGGTCAACGCAATAGGTGGCTATGTCAAGCAATTTCACGTCACACCCTATCCCGACAAACTGCTCTCCTTCGGACTGACATTACAGGATGTCATCATCGCCCTGGAGCGGAATAATCTTAACGTAGGCGCAGGCTATATCGAGAAAAGCGGTGAACAATACCTGGTTCGAGTGCCGGGGCAGGTGGCCAACCTGGATGAAATCGCCAATATTATTCTCGGTTCGCGGCAAGGTATACCCATACGTATCAAAGACGTTGCGGACATCCTGATAGGCAAGGAATTACGCAGCGGCGCCGCTACGCAGAATGGTGAGGAAATAGTCCTTGCCACCGCGCTCATGCTGATCGGGGAGAACAGCCGGACGGTCTCTCAAGCTGTCGCCGACAAGCTGGTAGAGGTTAATCGGACCCTGCCGGAAGGCATCGTCGCGACGCCGGTATACGATCGCACCGATCTGGTGGACAAAACCATCTGGACAGTCGCAACCAACCTGTTCGAGGGTGCAACCCTGGTAATCCTGGTGTTGTTCCTGTTCCTGGGAAACCTGCGTGCTGCGCTGATTACCGCGCTCGTTATTCCGCTTTCGATGCTGTTCACCTTCAGCGGCATGGTGGCCAATCATGTCAGCGCCAATCTGATGAGCCTGGGGGCACTTGATTTCGGCCTGATCGTAGACGGTTCCATCGTCATTGTCGAAAATGCCATCCGGCGGCTCGCGCACGAGCAGACGCGGCTGAGTCGACTGTTGACGCCGGCCGAGCGCTTTGCCGTGGTCTTCGATGCATCCAGGGAGGCCCGACGGGTGCTGATCTACGGCGAACTCATCATCATGGTGGTCTATCTGCCGATTTTCGCGCTGTCAGGCGTGGAAGGAAAGATGTTTCATCCCATGGCTTTCACGGTCGTGATCGCGCTGGTCGGCGCAATGATACTTTCCATAACATTCATTCCGGCGGCAATTGCGCTCTTCCTCTCCGGCAAGGTAGCGGAAAAAGAAAGCCCGGTAGTGGCGTGGGCGAAGAAAGTGTATGTACCTGCCCTCGCGGCGGCAATGCACAACAAGGCGCTCACCGTCACGCTTGCGGTGGTGATTGTGGTGCTGTCCGGACTGCTGACCACGCGGATGGGCAGTGAATTCATACCCAGCCTCAATGAAGGAGACATAGCTCTCCATGCCATACGCATCCCCGGTACAAGCCTGACTACTGCCGTCGAGATGCAGGACGAACTGGAGAAAAAAATCAAGGCATTTCCCGAAGTGGACAGGGTGTTCTCCAAGATCGGCACCGCCGAGATTGCGACCGATCCGATGCCGCCAAGCGTAGCGGATACCTTCGTTATCCTGAAGCCGCCGTCGGAATGGCCGGGGCCGCACCATACCAAGCCGCAGTTGGTTGCTGCGATTGAAAAGGCCGTGCGGGAAGTACCGGGTAACAATTACGAGTTCACCCAACCGATACAGATGCGTTTCAATGAACTGCTTTCCGGCGTACGCGCGGATGTCGCGGTAAAAGTATTCGGCGACAACATGGATACGCTGCTTGCTGTAGGGGAAGAGATCGAAAAAGTTCTTGGCACCATCCCTGGCGCGGCGGATGTGAGGACCGAGCAGATCAGCGGATTACCGGTATTGTCCATCCAAATGGATCGGGCAAAAATGGCGCGTTTCGGTTTGAATGCGGTGGATGTGCAGGATGCCGTTGCCATTTCCATTGGCGGCAGAAGCGCAGGCACTATCTATGAGGGGGATCGCCGCTTCGATTTGCAGGTTCGGCTGCCGGAATCACTACGCAGCGATATCGAAACCCTCGAGCGTTTACCGGTCAGGCTACCCGACTCGACCATGGGGGCTACGGCGGCCCCTGGCACTGGCGTAGTCGGCTACGTCATGCTGGGCGAGGTGGCTAATCTGGAAATCGTCCAGGGACCTAATCAGGTAAGCCGCGAAAACGGCAAGCGCAGGGTAGTGGTCACTGCTAACGTTCGCGGCAGGGACCTGGGATCCTTCGTTGAAGAAGCGGAAGCGCTCATCGCAGAGAAGGTGCAGAGTCCGCCGGGCTATTGGATAACCTGGGGAGGGCAATTCGAGCAATTGATTTCAGCGGCGCAGCGCCTTCAGATTGTCATTCCTGTGGCACTCGGATTGATTTTTGTTCTGCTCTATAACATGTTCGGCAATGTTCGGGACGGATTGCTGATGTTCAGCGGCGTTCCCTTCGCGCTTAGCGGCGGAATTGTGGCGCTGTGGTTGCGCGATATTCCACTGTCCATTTCAGCCGGCGTGGGATTCATTGCCCTGTCCGGCGTAGCCGTGCTGAATGGCCTGGTCATGCTGGCGTTTATCCGTGATTTACGAGCACAGGGCATGGCCCTGGATGAGGCTATTCAAACTGGCGCTCTCACCCGTTTACGCCCGGTATTAATGACGGCACTGGTGGCGGCGCTTGGGTTCGTCCCCATGGCGCTCGCCACTGGAACGGGTGCGGAAGTGCAGCGGCCACTGGCAACAGTGGTAATCGGCGGCATTCTTTCGTCCACCGCGTTGACTCTGCTGGTACTGCCCATATTGTACCGCCTGGTCCATGGCAGCGACGATGATCGCGATGGAATGCGGGGTTGAATACTCACCCCTTATTTATCCTTTAACCGCTCATTACTCATCGCGGGGCAAGCCTGAGAAAATTGTTGCAGATTCCTTCTGCCGGCCTATCCCGGCGCCCGGAAGAGGCGGCGGAACTGTAGCTTCCATATTCTCCATTCAATGCATCCATCACTTTCATCAGGCGCCTATCGCTTCTCGCCAACCCATGCGCCAAGCGGGACAGGGATAATACATTTGACATTGCATCTCATCCGTGCTAGTGTCAAATCGGGTTTGATTTATTCAATCCACCTTTCGGAGGTATCGATGAAAAGTACGCTGAAACCGTTACTGATACTATCTACTCTGATATTCTTCTCGTCCGAAGCCGCAGTGGCTGCCAGTTATGCGACCTACGGCCTGGGCGTAGGCAATAAACTCGCGCACGGCGCCGCGAATACCATAACAGGCATCGCGGAAGTTCCGAAGAGCATGCTGATGGAGACTAATGACAAAGGCTTGGGTTATGGACTCACCACAGGGTTGCTGACCGGTATTACCTACGGGGTCGGCCGTTCGCTGGCGGGGGTTGCGGATCTGGGTACCTTCTTTATCCCAGCCAAGCCGCTGGTCTCTCCCGGTTATGCCTGGCAGGATTACCGGACCCAGCAAACTCGATTCCAGCCAAACTGGAAGTAGAAATATATCATTTTGGCAGCGGACTGATCCTCTGCCCTTATACAAGAAGGGAGCTGCGGCTCCCTTCTTGTATAAGGGCATCAATGTAGCAACTACCGTCGGGCGGGCCGTCGCACGCTTCTGGTCTCCGTTCCCCTGCATGCCTGCTTGTGCTCCGATTCCACCGCCTCGCCAGTCTCGCCACTTATGGGAAACGGTATGATGCCTGCAGTTGCGCCTCGTTGTTCAACTTCAGAAAGGAAAGCCATTATGCTAAAGGTTGCGCTATTCGTACGATTACAAGCCAAACCAGGGAAGGAAACCGATGTAAGCAATTTTCTCGAGCAGGGACTTACACTCGCGAACCAGGAAGCCCAGACGCCGGTATGGTTCGCTCTTCGCCTGGGCCCATCCACTTTCGGCGTTTTCGATGCATTCGCCGATGAGGCGGGGCGGTCGGCGCATTTATCCGGTCCGATCGCAGAAGCACTGAGCGCCAACGCAGCCGATCTACTGGCGGAACCCCCGCAGATTGAGTATATAGACGTACTCGGCGCGAAGCTTCCACTCTGACGCCATCAGCGGCGAGAAAGCCGGGTAGTGCGGAGGAGCGGAGCAGATGATCCGCTCGTTCCTTCGCATCGTTCGATCCCCTTAAAGCGTATCCTCCTTCCATCCCTGGGATTTAAGTTAAAATATTTTTTTGATCATACATACGCGCACATCAATTTTAATGAAAAAAACTCGCGCTCCCCATCGCACCAAATCTCCGCGCGCAGTGCAAGAGCTTTGCCGCCTGGCGGCGGGGCTTGCCGCTTCAGGCAGCCGTATAGAAGACGCATTCTGGGAAAACCGGCTTGCGGCAAAGATACATGCCCAGCTGCGGACAAGCGACGATCAGAATCTCGAAGCGGCGCTGGATCAGCTTTATGATACCGACCCTGCGGGTTATAGCGAGTTCATTTATGCCATAGAAGCGGCAATTGAATGCAGCATATTGACACATGAAGATCGGCGCTATGATGTGCTGATGTTCGCCGTGCCGGTGCTGACCTGGTCGCGGTTTTCGATTCCTTCGGGTCCGGTAGACGAAGCAATGCTGGCTAATTTGCGCGTACAGTTGCAGACCCATGTGCTGGCGCCGAATGTCCAGTTCGTGCTCGCGGATTGCCTCTTCAGTCCCGACCAGTTACCGCGCGGCTATCACCTTACGCATGAGCTGGCTGGCAAGCTATGGGCGGCAGCGGCGGCGGGAGAGCGCAAGTTGCATATGAACCCCAACCGGCTGCCCGAAACTGGCCGTTTCCTCTCCGATACACGCTATCTTCTCGGGGGTATCGCGGTGCCGCAAGGGAAGGCCATGTTCCGCTGGCAGCAAACGGATGGGGCTGGCGAGACCCGGAGCAGCAACTTGCCGGCTCTGATGTTATCAAAAGACGAAATTGTGCCTGCATGGCAAACTCACGGTGGTGAAGCTTTGCGGAAGTTGTTCCTGGGGTGCGCGTTTGAATTGCTGATACCCGATGGCTTTTTTTCGGCCTGGCGCATGGCGGATCGCCTCGCGCGACCCTATTCCACGCATGCCACCGTTAATTTCCTGCAAACTACCCTGAACATTTCGCCTAACAGGCTGCGTGCGGTAATCGCACCGTTCTATGATCAGTGGCTGGAAGAATACCGTATAGGTTTCACGCTCAAGGATCGTAACGAGGTGCTGTATGGGATAGTATGGGCATTGGTTGGCGATGAAGATGAGAGCAGCGATATCGTAACCCAAATCGAAACGACCTTGCGGGAATGCGGTATAGGCCATACCATGTTGCTGCAAAATCATTTTCTTCTGGACTATTGCGAGGAGTGTGGCGCTCCATTGTTTCCAAACCCGGAAGGCGAAGTGGTACATGCTGAATTTCCGGAAGAAGGTGAAGTGGCTCCGGTACATCTACATTGACAGACACGCTTGGTCCGCTTGAAATATATCCCTGAAATATCCCTGAGATACCGTTCAGGTGGCGCTAAATTATTGACTGAAGGGAATCATGGACCGAAAAATCGTCAAGTCTGAACAGGAATGGCAAAAGCAGCTCACGCCTCAGCAGTACCATGTTTGTCGCGAGGGTGGTACCGAACCCGCTTTCACGGGTGAATACTGGAATTGCCACGACAACGGCGTATACCGTTGCGCATGTTGCGGCGCCGCGCTATTCAGTTCGGATACCAAGTTCGATTCAGGCACGGGCTGGCCTTCTTTCTGGCAACCCGTGGACCCGGCCAATGTCACTGCCGAGGAAGATGACAGCTTTTTCATGCACCGGACAGAGATACTGTGTGCTCGCTGCGACGCGCACCTGGGGCACGTATTCGACGACGGTCCTGAGCCAACCGGTTTACGCTATTGCATCAATTCCGGGTCACTCAAGCTCGATCGGGGAACGGGCAATATATAAACGGATCGATGCTGACTCGATTGCTTTATCAGTGGGGGTATATCGTTTTTATAACGCTGAGAGACATGCTGCGCGTTTTAACGGGAATCTGGTTCGACCATTTTTCATTCGTCCAACCTTTTAAGCCAAGGCGGAGAATTATCTGCCGGGGTTAAAATCTCCCGCAATTTAAGCGTCTATATTCGCTCATCTTTCTGGAAAATTTGAATAGATTTTTCCGTGGCTAGCGGCCATAATCACTCTTCAACGGCTCATGCCGGCCCAGCTGGACATTATGAAGCTTCTTTTTGATCTCTTTCCGGTAATCCTGTTTTTCGTCACCTTCAAAATTTATGGCATCTACGCAGCCACTGCCGTTGCCATTGGCGCCACTTTTGCACAAATCGGCTGGGTCTGGTTTCGCCACCGCAAGGTGGATACCATGCTGTGGGTCAGCCTTGTTATCATCGTTATTTTCGGCAGCGCGACATTGATTCTACAAGATGAAACATTCATCAAGTGGAAGCCGTCGGTACTTTACTGGTTTTTCGCCGCCGCGCTGCTGTTAGCCCCGCTGGTTTTCAAGAAGAACTTGATCCGTATCATGATGAAAGAACAGATCAAGCTGCCAGACCCCGTGTGGGGGCGCCTCAACGCCAGTTGGGCTGCATTTTTCGCGTTGATGGGCGGAGCGAATCTTTACGTGGCTTTCAATTATGATACTGATACCTGGGTCAACTTCAAATTGTTCGGGTTTATGGGCCTGATGGTGGCTTTTGTCTTATTGCAAGGTGTGATGCTGGGTAAATACATACAGGACAGCGAGGATAAAGAAGCGTGATGTTCTATGCGATAAGCGGGGAAGATATACCCGACAGCCTGGAAAAACGGCTGGCGGTCCGTCCGGAACATCTGGAACGCATCAAGGTATTACAGGAAGAGGGGCGTCTTATCCTGGCCGGACCCTATCCTGCAATTGACAGCCCCGATCCCGGCCCCGCAGGATTTTCCGGTAGCCTGATCGTGGCCGAATTCGAATCGCTGGAAGCAGCGCGAACCTGGGCGGAGGCCGATCCATATGCCACTTCCGGCGTATATGGCAAATTGACGGTCAGGCCGTTCAAAAAGGTTTTGCCTTAAACCTAAATCCGGTAGTTGACCGCTCATTTGATATGATCAGTGCTATGATTAATAACAATATTTCATATTATTTAACGCTCACCTTCCGGGTGAGAGCGCTACGGGGTGAATTGCACAGTTTTTGCAGTACATGGCTGCGTTGCAACTCCTTGGAATGGAACGACCATTCCGCGTCGTTGCGCCTTGCCCTGCACCCCAAAAACCGTACACTTCTCCCCGTCCAACTACCGGATTTAGGTTAAATAAACCGATGAGTACCGTCGAATTGATCAAGCAGAAGCTTTCTGCTCTTGAACCGGAAAAAATTGAAATCGTGGATGAAAGCGCCAGGCATGCAGGACATGAAGGCGCTAAAAGCGGAGGCGGGCATTACTTGCTTACCATTGTTTCCCATAAATTTTCCGGCAAATCCGCGTTGGCGCGACATCGTCTGGTCTATACCGCGCTGCAAGAGATGATGTATAAGGATATTCACGCATTAAGTGTAAAAGCGTATACTCCCCAAGAAATTTGATTTTGATCCCATGACAAGGAAGCCCCATGTATTTTATTAAATTTTCTCAACTCACAGCGCTAGGTATTTCCGGACTGATTGCCGTGACGGCTGCTCAGGCTCAAACTGGGTCAACCATGGCCAAGGTGAACGGAGTCGCCATTCCTCAGTCGCGTATCGAATTTATAATGAAAGCGCGCGCTGCCCAGGATCAGCCGGATTCTCCTGAAGCCAGAAAAGCCTTGCGCGAGGACCTCATAACCGAGGAAGTCATAGCTCAGGAAGCGAAAAAGAAGGGGCTCGACAAGGACCCGGATTTCGTAACCCAACTCGAGATGGCGCGTCAAACAGCTCTGGTCAGGGCCTACCAGGTCGATTACATAAAGAACCATCCGGTGAGCGATGAAGAGCTGCGCAAAGAATATGAAACGGTCAAAACTCAGATGGGTGACAAGGAATACAAGGCGCATCATATTTTAGTCGCCACTGAGGCAGAAGCTAAAGATATTATCGCCCGTATCAAAAAAGGTACCAAGCTTGAGAAGATTGCCGAGGAAAAATCCCTGGATAGCGGTAGCAAGAATAAGGGTGGTGAACTCGACTGGAGTCCCGCTGCAAGCTATGTTCAGCCTTTTGCAGAAGCGTTGACCAAATTGACCAAGGGCCACCTTACCGAACAGCCGGTGAAAAGCCCTTTCGGCTGGCATGTCATACGGCTGGACGACGTGCGGCCCCTGAAGGTCCCACCATTCGAAGAAATAAAGCAAAACCTGGCCCAGCGCGTATTGCAACGTCAGTTCGCGGCATCGGTTGGCGATTTGCGATCCAAGGCGAAGGTTGAATAACCCAAGTTCACCTGCTTGCTGGATAAAAAAGGCGGTCAGTTGACCGCCTTTTTTTTTGGACTCAGTTTGAACAGGTTCAAGGAGAAGCCCGCTTTCACCTGCCAAATCAAATCGGGATCAGGTTACTATCTGCATGCGCGGCGCCAACGCGCACAACAACTCATAGCCTACCGTACCGGCTGATTGCGCCACCTCGTCAACGGGCATTCCCTTTCCCCAGAGCGTTACGGGGGTGCCTACCCCGGCGCTTTCTATTTCGCTCAGATCTACATGCAGCATATCCATGGACACACGCCCGACAATGCGGGTGCGCCTGCCGTTCACCAGTATGGGGGTGCCGGTGGGCGCATGACGCGGGTAGCCGTCCGCATAACCCCCCGCCACAATTCCCACGCGCATTGACCTGTCCGCCCGAAAAGTATGACCATATCCGACGCCATCTCTCTGCTCAAGCGTTTGCACCGCGATGATCTTGCTCGATACCGTCATTGCCGGGTGCAAATCCAGCTCGCCAGCCGTGGTGTCGGCGAATGGGGAGGCACCATAAAGCATGATGCCGGGCCGTACCCAATCGGCATGTGTTTCGGGAAAACGCAGGATAGCAGCGGAATTGGCCATTGAACGGGGCAGATACCGCCCTTCGGCGGCAGCGTTGAAACGTTGTAGCTGCGCGGCAATGCTCTCGCTTCTGCATGACTCATCCGCGCGGGCAAAATGCGTCATCACTGTAATTTGACCTACAGCAGGATTCGCCTTGAGGGTTTCCAGCGCGGCGGGAAACTCATCAAGCGTGAATCCCAGCCGATTCATGCCGGTATTGAGCTTCAGAAATACATCCAGCTTGCCGCGAGGCCTGGATGCCGACAGCATGGCGAGCTGCTCACGGTGATGGACTACGGTGCTTAAATGGTATTGCTCGATCCAACCCAATTCGCTGATATCGAAAAAACCTTCGAGTAGCAAAATCTTCTGGCGATATCCCGCCTCGCGCAGCCGCACGGCCGCGTCCAGCTCGAGCATTGCGAACCCCTCTGCTCGAGCCAGCGCTTCGGCGGCACGCAGCAACCCATGGCCATATGCGTCAGCCTTGATCACTGCCATCACGCGCGAGTTGGGGGCGTGCCGGCGAACGACAGACAGATTATATTCGAGCGCGGAGAGATCGATCAGTGCCTGGATGGGGCGTGACATCAGCAGGGCAACCTCTGCATGAATCCACTGGAGAGCATTCCGGATTCAAGCAGAGGTTTCTTGGGAGATAACGAAAATTTCATAAGTGATCCTGAATCAGATGGTGCCAATTTTATAGCGCAACGGTTTCGTGATATTGCCCGGATGAGCATTGTATAATTCCTCGCCTTACGGTGAGAAAGTTTTAGGAGAGCAAAGCTTGAAACGCGGATTCTATACCATCATGGCAGCGCAGTTTTTCTCTTCACTAGCAGACAACGCGCTGCTGGTCGTCGCCATTGCGCTTTTGGTAGAACTGCACGCGCCTGCTTACCTCACTCCGATGCTCAAATTTGTGTTCGTTTTGTTTTATGTGATTCTTGCCCCGTTCGTTGGCGCTTTTGCCGATTCCATGGCCAAGGGGTGGGTGATGTTCATTAGCAACAGCATCAAGATCGTGGGTTGCAGCCTGCTTTTTCTGGCATCGCATCAGTATTTTGCTCTAGCTGCCTACGCGGTCGTCGGGCTTGGCGCCGCGGCTTACTCTCCCGCTAAATACGGCATACTCACTGAACTGTTGCCCCCCGAAAAACTGGTCGTCGCCAATGGCTGGATCGAAGGTTTGACCGTTGCCTCGATCATAATAGGCACGGTACTGGGCGGGTTGCTGATCTCACCCTCGATCTCCGCCCTATTTTTGACACTCGACTTTCCACTCATAGACACAGGTGTGAATACCGTTGCGGAAGCTGCCATACTTCTTATCGCCGTATTCTATACCACCGCCGCCATCTTCAATCTGTACATTCCCAATACCGGAGTTGACCACCGCGCTCTCAAGAAAAACCCCTTATTCCTGATGCATGAGTTCGGGCATTGCATGAAGCTGCTATGGACGGACAAGCTCGGACAGATTTCACTGGCCGTCACTACGCTGTTCTGGGGAGCCGGAGCAACCCTGCAATTTATTGTGTTGAAATGGGCCGATATCGCGCTCGGTTATCCATTAAGCAAAGCCGCACAATTACAAGGCGTGGTCGCCGTAGGGATCGCGGTAGGCGCTGTCATCGCGGCACGGTTGGTGTCGCTCCGGCAGTCGGTAAAAGTGATTCCTCTTGGCATCGCCATGGGGATCGTCGTAACAGCCATGGTTCTGGCGCGCGACCTGTGGATTGCGGTTCCACTTTTAATGCTGATCGGCGGACTTGCCGGATTTTTTGTCGTGCCGATGAATGCCCTGCTGCAACACCGCGGACACATTCTGATGGGTGCAGGCCACTCCATAGCGGTTCAGAATTTCAACGAGAATCTTAGTATTCTCACCATGCTGGCCGTGTATGCGATGCTGGTGAGTTTCGACGTCCATGTTTACACCGTTATTGTTCTGTTCGGCCTGCTCGTGGCTGTAATCATGACCCTGATACGTCAGTGGCATTTGCGTAACCAGAGCATTGAAGATTCATTACATCTGATCGGTGCAAATAAAGGGCACTAGCTGCCTGTCGGACTTGGAGAATCGCAGCGAAAAAGTGACTGAGTGAGGGCCAGACACTTTTGCAACCGATTTCCTTTAAGTCGGACAGACTGCCAGGGAATCCAGGCTTGCTAAGTGGCTTGCCTAAGGGGCTTGCCTAGGAGCTTCCCAGCGCATCAATATTTTTTTGCTATAAAATAACCGGCCTGTCGGACAGTTCATTTTCACCGCCTTTCCGCTCCGCAGGGAAATGCGTCTGCAAGTGATTGCCGATAGCCCGGATTCCCGCAATTACCCCTGGTTCGAATTGACCTCGACGAAAAGCATCTTCCATTTCGCGACAGATCTTTTCCCACTCCTCAGTATCGACCTTGCTGCTGATTCCACGGTCCGCAACGATTTCAACATCGCGATCCGCGAGCAATAAATAAATAAGCACACCATTGTTATCCTCTGTATCCCAGACACGAAGTTGGGCAAATGCCTCTATGGCTCGTTCACGTGCCGACTGATCTCTAAGTAGAGGCCACGTATTCAATGCTGCCTCCACCGCAAAAAGTATCTCTCCGTCATGGCTGACTTCAGTTCGGCTGATGGCTTGTTCGATAGCGATCAGCACAGCATCCGGAAATACGCGCCGCACTGCCAGAGAACCGGTAAAACAATGCCGCAGTATGCGTGCAAGATTCATCTACCATCTCCCTGATGCGCCACCGCCGCCAAAACCGCCCCCGCCACCACCAAAGCCGCCGCCCCCGAATCCACCGCCACCCCTGCCTCCCATACCGCCGCCCGGCCAGCCGCCGCGGCCTCCTCTGAAGACTCCTCCGCCAGGGCTGCCGAACAAGCTTACGAAAAACGCAAAGATAGCCGCAATGATGCCGATGACTATCGAAGAAAAAAGCAGCCAGCCCAAAAATCCTGCCGAAGCGCTTACGATGCCGGCGCCGATGAAGCGCCCAAAGAAGGACTGCAATACTTTTGCAACGACGATGAGCATGATAAAAAGGGGAATAATATTATCCATCACGGCATTCCCCGAGGGAGCACGTTCGCCGCCTCTGGCTTGCGGCGGCGGCAACGGTTCTCCTTCGACCACGCTCATCATTTGCTCGACACCGGCATCGATACCGGCGGCAAAATTGCCCTGCTTGAATTCAGGAACAATCACTTCGTCGACGATGCGCTTTGCCAGCGCGTCCGGCAGCACGCCTTCCAGGCCATAGCCCACTTCTATACGCACCGTCCTGTCCTGTTTGGCGATCAGCAGGAGTGCGCCGTCATCGATACCTTTTCGTCCAAGTTTCCACGCCTCGGCAACGCGAATCGAATATTGCTCGATAGTTTCAGGCTGAGTGGTGGGAACGATCAACACCGCAATCTGACTGCCTTTTCTGGCTTCAAACGCAGCCAGCCTCTGTTCCAGTTGCGCGGTCTCATTCGCCGCCAGTGTACTGGTCAGATCGGTAACGCGGGATTTAAGCGCGGGAACGGCCACTTCTGCCATCGACAAAGAAACGGAAAAGAGCAGCGCGAAGAATATAAGAGCTTTTTTTCCGGTTTGTCTCATAAAGAAAAGTTGAGGCGTGGTTCCAAGTTCCAGGGTCGGGTTTATGGATTTCCGCGAAAAATCTGTTTTCCCGTTATGGCTTGCTGAAATCCACCTTGGGCGCAACCGAGATTTCTTTCTCGTTTTCAACGGCGAAGCTAGGCTTCACTTTGAACCCGAATACCATTGCCGTAAGGTTGCTGGGGAACGAACGCACGGTGATGTTGTATTCCTGGACCGCCTTGATGTAGCGGTTACGAGCCACGGTGATACGATTCTCGGTGCCTTCCAGTTGTGCCTGCAATTCACGAAAATTGGCGTCCGATTTAAGTTGCGGATAGTTCTCCGCTACCACAAGCAAGCGCGACAGGGCACTTGTCAGTTCCCCCTGGACACTCTGAAACTTCGCAAACGCCTCCGGGTCGTTGATAAGCTCCGGTGTAGCCTGGACGCTTCCAACCTTGGAGCGGGCGTTCGTTACGCCCAGCAGCACATCTTTTTCCTGCGCGGCGAAACCCTTCACTACGTTTACAAGATTGGGTACCAGGTCAGCGCGACGTTGATACTGATTCAGAACTTCCGCCCAGCCTGCTTTGATCTGCTCATCGGTAGACTGCAAGGTATTATAGCCACAGCCGCTCAAGGTAACGGCAAGAAGCAATGTCAAAGACCGCAGAAAATTAGCCATGGAATTCTTCCTGAAAAAAGCGTTGCTTCACATAGGTGGTAAATGGGGATTAATTATCCTAATGCAAGGGACCTCTGAATAAGTCCTCCATTGAGCGCTCATTTACCAACTGAGCGCAAAACGACGCGGACCGGAGCGCTGACGTTACCGAACTGCAAAGTAGGTCGGGCTCTGCCCGACATCCGTTTTTGATCGTCGGGCAGAGCCCGACCTACTCCTCCGACCATTCGCGTCGTTGCTCCCTTGCCTTGCGGGACGCGGCGCCACGAAGCCGCAGCCGCCCTCCTGTTCTGACAAATCGTGTGACTTATTCAGAGGTTCCCAAAGTCCCCATTGTACGTCTGGCGAAACACAAATCCTCCCACGCCTTCGCTTTGGCGGGCAATGTCCTCAGCAGGTAGGCGGGGTGATAGGTGACAATAACGGGAATACCCGAATGCTGGTGCAGTCTGCCGCGAAGGCTGCCGAGACTGGCATCGGTGTGCAGCAAATTCTCCGCCGCGACTTTCCCCAGCGCAATGATAAGCCTGGGCTTGATCAATTCGATTTGCCGCGCGAGATACGGTTCACATTGATGCGCCTCATGCGAGGTGGGGGCTCTGTTGTCGGGAGGGCGGCATTTTACGATATTGGCGATGTAAACATTCTGGCCGCGCTTCAGATCAATTGCCGCTAACATGTTGTCCAGCAACTTACCGGCCTGCCCAACAAATGGCTCTCCGGTAGCGTCCTCCTGCGCACCGGGCCCTTCACCCACATACAGCCAGTCGGCGTTTCTGTCACCTATGCCGAATACCGTGCGCGTGCGGGATTGAGACAACGGGCAGGCAATACAACCTTCAACGCTGGCCTTGAGTTCATCCCAGCCCATCCGCGAAATTTGCGTGCGTCTGTCTTCCTTTGCATCAACGTGGAGACCGGGAATCGGCTCACCGGTGGCCTCGGCTTTCTCAGCAGAAGCGCGACCGTGCATCTCGGTCCTGGTACGCCACAGTGGCGCCAAACCCAGTTCTCTGAGTATGTCCTTGCGCCTGGTTCGCCCGGCAGCCGTCATAACACCAGTTCCATAACCAATGAATCTTCACGCCCACCCATCGCAGGGTAATAATCCCTGCGTTTGGCGATCTGCGTGAACCCGATCCGTTTATATAGCCGGGCAGCGATATGATTGGATTCCCGCACATCGAGGAACATCGTCAACGCATGCTGTTCCCTCGCGATATGGATGAAATGCCGCAGCAATCTTTCACCCCAGCCCTTCCCTTGCGCGCCTGCTGCAATGCTAAGGGTCAGCAGATGCGCTTCCTGCGCTCCAATTGTCATCACGCCGTATCCAAAGACGTCTCCTTCCTGTTCCAATACAAGGGAATGATAACCGGCCTGGAGCGAATCGCTGAAATTACCGCGTGTCCAGGGAAACAGAAAAACCTCACGTTCGAGTGCTACCACCATATCCAGATCTGCCGGAACCATCCGTCTTATCTGCGGCATCTCCTGGAATTGCGCACTCATCGCTCCTTCTCCTTCAAAGCTACTTTATTGCGGATGTAGAGTGGTGCAGCATCGGCAGGGTCGATACCCAACCCCTTTCTGAATTCTGCCGCAGCCAACTGAACTATGGCGCGGGCATTCGGCCTGAGGCCACTGATAACGTGATCGATAGATCCTTGGTAACGGCTGCGCAGTATTTCCCCATACATATCAAAACCGCTGCCGCAACCTGTCCAGTCGTCTCCCGAAACCAGGGGCGCATTGTGTGGCAAGCACAGCGCCGGTTCACTCACCGATAGCCACCCGTCTGCTGTTCTCTTATACACGGCATGATATATCTCGCTCATGCGGGCGTCGAGCGCGGCAATTACGCCGGCAACTGTTCCTTTTTCCCCGGCGTCCTGCGCCAATGCTTCCAACGTGCATATACCGATTACCGGCAGGTCTGCGCCAAGGGCCAGACCTTGGGTTACGCCGCACGCAATGCGCAAACCGGTGAAAGACCCCGGCCCCGAGCCGAAAGCAATACCGTCCAGTTGCCTCAGCGTCAACCCGGCCTCGTCCAGCGTGCGCCTCACCATGGGTAGAATCAGTTCGGAGTGACGCTGTTCCGCAAGAACCTCCTGGTTCAGGATCTCGCTATCCCGCAATAGCGCAACCGAGCAATATTCGGTAGATGTATCGAGAGCGAGAATTTTCAAGGTAAAATTGAACGAATATTTAAGTATTATACGAATGCAAGATTCTGCCGACGGAAACTTCTGTTGAAATCGGGTTGTCAATTGATGAGCAACCCTTTACTCGGTTTTACTTGGTTGTACCTGGTTTTACTTTACCACCATCGCACGGAGGAGTCATGAGCATCACGTGGATTTTGGTCGCAAACGCAAGCGCTGCATATCTTTACGCAAATTACGGACCTAAAAAAGGACTACAGAAACTCAAGGAATTCAGACATGATGCCAGCAGGGAAAAGGGGCAGCATCTGGTTTCCGACCGCCCCGGACACAACAAGAGCCACGGCAACGGCTGCGGCTCCTATATCTCCTCCACCCATCCAAAACAACATGAAGCGCGAACCTTTGCCTGCCAGCTAGCCAGGGAACTGGAGCATGGCCGCACCACCAACAGCTATCAGCGCCTGATCCTGGTTGTGTCAACCCCGTTCATGGGCCTGATCAACAGCAATATGGGAAGCCACGTACGAAATTTGGTAAGCGATACTTTTGAAAAGGACTACACCAAGGCTAGCGAGAAATATCTGACAAGACATCTGGAAAGCTGCATTTATCTTTGATCATAGAGGAACTGAAGGAACCCATGGCGTCGGGTTAGGTGATACTAACCCGATCCGCTCTTTTATATTCCTACTCCGCTGACATATTCGATAGTTTCCAGCCTGATAAAGAAGCTCTACTGGAAGTAGAGCCCAATAAGCAAAGTACATTTCGCTGCATGAATTTCTTCAGCAGTAATGCCATGCCTGATATGCTGCCAAAATCAGAGTTTGTTCAGAAACCTCCCAAGGGCCAGCAGCCAATCGGCGTATAAACCGAGCCGTTGGTAGCCTGTTCCGATTTAACCAGCATCCATTCCCGCACCCGCCAGGCTATCGGCTTGGCCAATTCAGGCAATGCCGGGCAGAAGGCATTCCTCATCAGGGTTATGTGCGGCGCATAAGCTCGCTGCTCCAATGGAAACCCGGCTGTGGAGATTGCATCCCGTAGCGCACCCTCCAGATTGACAAGCTCGTGGGGAACCTTGCCTGGCGCAATATAAACAATGTGGTTATGTTTCCAGTAGCGAACCTCATCAATAACCAAATCAAAAGCAGGCAACACGGATTGCTTGACGCTATCCGCCACATCGCGTAGCACTTCCAGCCTGTCGGGGTATACTTTTCCCACAAATACCAGCGTGAGATGAATATTTTCCGCTTTTATTTTCCTTCCGCTGCAGAGCGATTCCAGCCGCAGTTGTTTTGTCAGCCCAGCCAGTTGCTTTTGCGTATCGTTGTCCGGCCATATTGCAAAAAAAATGCGATGGGCTCTTCCCGCGCGCCCGGTATTGTCTTCAGTTATCGGCATTGTCCAAGGCGATCAGGCATACTGCCTCCGCCTCTATTCCCTCGCCCCTTCCAACCGGGCCCAAGCGCTCGGCGGTTTTAGCCTTGACGTTGATATCCTCTGGTTGCATCCGAAGGTCATGTGCAATGTTGCTCAACATAGCCGGAATATACGGTGCCATCCTGGGTGCCTGAGCTATGATGGTGGCATCAATGTTCACGACTTTGTAACCGCGTTCCGTCAGCAAACCATAGACGTTATGCAATAGCACGCGGCTATCGATGTTTTTGTAGCGCGGGTCGGTATCCGAAAAATGCCTGCCGATGTCGCCCAACCCTGCCGCGCCCAGGAGCGCGTCACATATCGCATGCAGCAGCACGTCTGCGTCCGAATGTCCGAGAAGGCCCTTCTCGTACGGGATGGTCACGCCGCCAATGATAAGCTTGCGGCCGTCAACCAATTGATGTACATCGAATCCTTGCCCGATTCTTAACTTCTTCACCCTTTTACCTCTCTTCAGCTCTATAAATTTCTCTTTCTCCACCACTACCTGGCGGGCAAACAGTACAAATGTCAGTGGTGTTCTGGACTGGATTCGGGCCAGACCCGGAATGACGAAATAAATTTATGCTATTTTCTCACCGGAGATGGGATTAATAGCTCGTATGGGTAAACAGAACACTCTGATCTTCCCATTCAAAAATTTTTCAGTATCAGTTCCGCCAACGCCAGATCCTGCGGATAAGTCACTTTCAGATTGCGCGCATCGCTCAGGACCAGCTTGGGTTTCAAGCCGAGCGCTTCAACCGCGCCCGCGTCGTCCGTCATGGTCATGCCGCCTGTCCTGCTTAAGGCTTCCACCAGTAGTCCGTGACGAAACATCTGTGGTGTTTGGGCCTGCCATAAATTCTCTCTCGATTCGGTACGCTCAACCCGGCCACCGCCATCGCTGCGCTTCAGCGTGTCCGCCACCGGCACCGCAAGCAGTCCTCCTACCTCATCATTAGCCAGTTCATCCATCAATTTGTCGAGTTGTGTGTTACTTAAACAAGGCCGTGCCGCATCGTGCACCAACACCCAGTCGTCATTTTTCATGGCAGAGTCTTCCCCTGCCGCTTTCAAACCATTCAGCACGGTTTCCGCACGGGTCGTGCCGCCGCACTCGAGCACGACCAATTTGTCGGAAAATTCCGACCAGTCATGCCGCATCCATTCTCTATCGGCGGGTGCAAGGATCACAAACACGGAAGTGATTCGTGAAGACCCGCACAACGTCTTTAATGTGTGATGGATCATCGACTTGCCTGCCAACCGCAAATACTGTTTGGGAAGCTCATCACCCATGCGTGAACCGGAACCTGCTGCGGGAATTAGCGCAAAAAAATTTGTCATTTTTGATGGAAGCAGCTCAGACTGATCTAATGGGTGTGATGGAAGATAAAATATGTGGATCAAACATCGCCGAAGATTTGAGGCCGATTGGTCAAAATCCCATGGAGTCAAATCCTATAAAACAGGCTGTAAGTAGCACTTCGCCCGAATCATGGCCCCGCGTGATTCGAGGGCTGAAGGAAAAAACCACTGAATATGTTCGCTAACGTACCGAATGCCCTGCCCCAGCAAAGGACCATAAAAAGGACGAGGTGACCATAAGCTCGACCATGACTCATTGTCAACTCTTTTTCAGCAGATTTCGGGCAACAAACGTCAGCAAGCTTCCATTCATACTTTTGCAATAAAATCGGCTGAATTATCTCAGGCGCATTCTACACAAGATAGCGCGAGTTTTCTCACAAAAAATGCGTTTGTCTTATTTTTTCAACCACGTCGCAAGGTTGACCTACAGATAGACCGTGCGCGATAGTCATCTGGATTCACGAGCCGGTTGATCCCGATGCCACCTGTAAAATCTTACAGCTATCCCGGAACTTAATCTTGCCTTCTAATAGCTATATCGTAGAGCTTGAAGTACAGGGTGGTTACGAACGGGCCTTGGCATCATGATGAAACAGGTTAACTAGCAGTCTCTCAGCTTTTAGGGGAAATATGATTGGACAGTCACCCGCTTTCGTAAGGATTACTCAGCTTATTGAGAAAATCGCGCGTTGCGATGCACCCGTTGTTATTGAAGGCGAAACCGGCACCGGGAAAGAATTGGTCGCGCGGGCTATTCACGATAGGGGAACCAGGGCCGGCTATCCATTTGTTCCGATCAATTGCGGAGCCATCCCCGACACATTGATCGAGAATGAGCTATTTGGCCACGAGCGCGGTGCTTATACAGGCGCCCAATCGAAGCGTCTCGGCCTCATCGCTCATGCACAATCTGGAACGCTCTTCCTGGATGAAATCGATGCACTATCTCCAAAAGCGCAAGTTACCCTATTGCGATTTTTTCAGGATCAGCAATATTCTCCGCTGGGCGGCGGTATCGCGCACGCTGCAAATGTGAGAGTGATCGTTGCCAGTAACAGAAACTTGACCCAACTGGCGGAGAAGGGTGAATTCCGGCTTGATCTGCTGTTCCGTCTCAAAATCATGCACCTTACCCTGCCGCCGCTGCGAGAGCGCCAGGGCGACGCCGCGCTTTTAGCAATCCACTTTCTGCATGCGTGCGCAGCGCGCTTTAGCTGCGGCGAAAAAACACTTCACCCCGAGACGATTGCCTGGTTTGATAACTATGGTTGGCCGGGCAATATCCGCGAACTGGAAAACCTCATTTATCGCGAGTGTTTGCTCGCCGATGGGTTAACTATTAATATCGCGCCACTAGCGTCCGCAGTTGTGGAGCGTCGGGCTGGGTTTGACCGGCGCCGCCCGAACTTCATCTATTTAAATTTCGCTGAGGCCAAAAATCATGCGATTGCAAAATTTGAACAATATTACCTCGCTCAAGCCCTGACCAAGGCGGGCGGTAATGTAAGCAAGGCTGCGAGTCTGGTAGGGAAAGACCGACGCGCATTTGGAAAGCTGCTAAAGAAACATCGTATAGATAAGAATATTCATTGCGTTTAACGTTACCTCCTCTGCTTCCAGCATTTTTCTGGACTGTTCATCGAAGCTGCCTTAGACATACCCATACCGAATAGCTCAGCAATATATACGGCCAAACTGATCGTATCGTTGTGATTCAAATTTAGCTCCTTTCGTTAAATTTCCCCCGCCATCGTGCAATGTTGGGATGCTCCAGCCAAAGGCTGAGCAACGCCCATGCCTGCGCCTCCAAGTCACAAGAATATTAAATCATGGGTCGATTTCAACCCGCTATGGGTACGTTTTCACCCATGGCATATATACCGTTGATTTAACTTGATTTCTGCCCGATAGAAGCCGGTTTCCGCCCGCAGCAAACCATTTCACTTGAAAAAATATGACCCATACCTGAGTAATTTATTTTCTCAACTTATTGAATATTCTGCATTTTAATTAATGATGAGGCTGGGCATGGATATTGCTGAGAAAAACTATGTGGTCGGAATATCAGCGATTTTATCAAAAGGATAAATCGTCGGCTTGCTCGCTCGCTAATGGCAAATGCTTTGGCGCTGATCGCCATGCGTGAACCGAAACCACCGAAACCGCTACAGGGTTAACACTAAATATTTGCGGCTTATTAATAAATTTAAGCCTGGAGTGGATTTCGGATGATGAACGATAAGGCACGTCCGACTATATGAGCATGATAAAAAAATTACAACGTAGTGCAGTGGCGCACGGATTTTCTGCCTCACACAAAACATCATGACCAAAATTTTGCGGTAGGAAACTCACCAGGACTCATTGCCAACTTCTAATCGTCAAGCGTAGTACTCAAGCTCTTGGCGAAATATTTTTAACCTGGAGCTGATTAAGTACCCATGGGCACACAGCACATCACGACTTTTCCTGATGTGCGAAAAAAAATCGCCCACTATCCACCCCCGGAAAAGAATGAAAGTTTATCGATGGAAGCCATGGAAATCAGAGCACATCTGCATACCTTCGATAGCGGCCTTATTCGCCACCGTGATAGCTTTATTGAACTCAGCGCCCAATGTTCATGCGGCGGAACGCTGCGTGCCTTCAATTGGGTTAGTCGTGTCAGCGCAAGGGGCTGTTGAACTGCGCCGTGTCAGTGAAACTCGCTGGCAACCAGCGAAACTCAACAATTTGCTTTGCCCGGGCGATACCGTCCGCGTTCGCGAGCGTGGTCGCGCAGCTCTGCGGCTTCGCAACGAAAGCACGCTCCGACTCGATCAGAAGACCACTGTTACACTTTCCGAGGCGGGCCATGATAAGACCGCACTGCTGGAATTACTCACTGGCTCGCTCTACGTCATTACGCGCACCCCCAAGCCATTCAGGGTGAGAACGCCCATTCTCGTTGCCGATGTTAAAGGAACGGAGTTTTTTCTCGAAACCGATCAGGATAGCGCTACGCTGATGATCTATGAAGGCAAAGTTTCCGCCAGCAACGAGCACGGCGGCATTAGCCTTGCCAATAACGAAGCGGCGATCATCCCCAGAGATCAGGCGCCACACAAAGAAGAAATCGTCCGCCCGGCTGACGCCGTTCAATGGGCTTTGTATTATCCAACCATCGTTGGTTATCGGATTGATGAGGCAAACACCGGGGAGTCGTCGCCAGCGTTGCTTGCATCCATTGAACTTTACCAGCAAGGCAAGCTGAGTGAAGCGCTGGCTGCGCTCGATAACGTGTCGCAGAGCGAGCGTTCTCCGCGCTTTCTGACTTATCACGCAGGCCTTCTGCTATCCGTCGGGCGGGCCGATGAGGCACGAGCGGATATCGAACAAACGCTTAAACTTGAACCCGGCAATAGTGACGCCTATGCGCTGCAAGCCATCATTGCCGTGGTACAAAACGATAAGGACCCGGCCCTGACCTTAGCCAATAAGGCAGTCGAGCTGGATCAGACCTCCTCCGCTGCCAGGCTGGCGCTTTCCTACGCGCAACAAGCCCACTTCAGAATCGAAGCTGCTCTCCAAAGCGTCCAACAAGCCGCGGAGATTGATCCGCAGAACGCGCTTATCTGGGCGCGACTGGCTGAATTACACATGTCCACTGGCTATCTGGACCGCGCCTTGGAAGCTGCACAACGCGCGGTGGATTTGAACCCCAATCTCTCAAAGACGCGTACGGTACTAGGATTTGCCCATCTGACTCAAATCGACACCGAAGCAGCCAAGGCAGCCTTCACCCAAGCCATAGAACTCGATCAGACCGATCCCATGCCGAGGCTGGGCATGGGTCTGGCGAAGATACGCGAGGGCGATCTCGAGGAAGGCCGTATCGAGCTAGAAATTGCAGCCAGCCTCGATCCGGCAAATTCGTTAATCCGCAGCTATCTGGGCAAAGCGTATTTCGAAGAGAAGCGCTATAAGCTTGCAGAGACGCAATTCGATCTAGCCAAGGCGCTCGATGCAAAGGATCCTACGCCGTGGTTTTATGATGCGATCCAGAAACAGACGCAGAATCAGCCAGTGCAGGCATTATGGGATTTACAGAAATCCATTGAGTTAAACAATAACCGGGCAGTGTATCGCTCGAAGCTGCTGTTAGATCGGGATCAGGCGGCGCGGAGCTCCAGCCTAGCACGTATTTACGACAATCTAGGTTTCGAAAAGCGCGCACTCATGGAGACGGCAAAATCCTTGAGCCTCGATCCCGCCAGCCATTCGTCCCATCGCTTCCTTTCAGATACTTACGCCGATATTCCACGGTACGACATCGCCCGTGTAAGCGAGTTGCTTCAGGCTCAGCTCCTGCAACCTATTAATGTCAATCCCGTTCAACCTCGCCTGGCTGTAGCTGACCTCAATATCATCACGGGCACCGGTCCGGCAGTGGCAGGTTTCAACGAATTTGCCCCATTGGTTGAGCGCAACAAACCCCAGCTCGTTGCTTCGGGCATCTTTGGCAGCCACAGCACCATAGGGGATGAAGCCGTGCTCTCGGCACTCTATGGACGCGCTTCCGTCAGTGTCGGTCAGTTTCATTACAATACTAAAGGGTTTCGCGATAACAATGATCAAAAGCATAACGTTTACAACGCATTTATTCAGTACGCGGTGACCCCGAGGTTTAATGTTCAGGCAGAGGTGCGAACACGCCAGACTGAACACGGCGATTTATTGCAGGATTTCAAGGTCCGCAACCCCGATACCACGATGGAGCACAGTCGGCGACAACTTCATCAGGACTGGGCACGAATAGGAGCAAGATACTCATTATCACCGAAGCAGGATTTTATTGTTTCTGGAATCTATACTGATCGAAAGGAGAATGTATCAGAAGTGGATCCTTCGCCCGGTGGTCTTACTGTTAATAACCCACGGCGGGATCGTGGATATCAAGCTGAAGTTCAGTACTTGCTACGAGAAGATCAGTTCAACGTGACTGCCGGCGGCGGAACTTATCGATTCGATGTAGAAAGGGAAGAAACCTTTGGCCCCTGTCCCCCTGGCGATACCTGCGATACCTTATTTCCAAATGTTAAGAGCAAGAGAGATAACGCTTACATCTATGCAAACCTCAATCTCCCAAAAAATATAAATGCAACACTTGGCTTAGGTTACGATTTCTTTAAATATGACCTCGATAGGGAGGATTTTCGAAGATTGAGTTTTGAACCTGAGGATGGGGGTGATAAAAGTTTTAGCTTTCATAAAGTAAGTCCAAAAATTGGCGTACAGTGGGATATTGTTGATAATCTACGTCTGAGACTTGCCTGGTTCGAAACGGTCAAGCCTGCCCTAGCTGCCAATCAGACCCTTGAGCCTACTCAAGTGGCCGGTTTTAATCAAATGTTTGATGATGTTAATGGAACCAGGGCTCGACGGATGGGGCTGGGCCTAGATGCGCGTATTGCAAATAAGCTATACAGTGGATTTGAAGTATCGGCACGCGACCTTGACGTTCCGAAATTGCGGACATTTTTGTCTTTAAGCGAAATCGTAAAGCAAAAAGAGAAACTCTACCGTGCCTATCTCTATTTTCTTCCCCATCCATATTGGGCAATCAGGGGGGAATTTCAGTTTGAGAAATTTACCCAAAATCCCGATAAAGCTGGCGACGATCCTTATCGAATGGAAACGTTAAGCCTGCCTGTTAGCCTCAATTATTTCGACCCTTCCGGAATATTTATGAAACTGATGACAACGTATGTCCGGCAAAAGGTGGCGCGATTGGATTCCGCAAATGCCGGGGTGAATGGCTTCACGTTACTCGATACTGCGATTGGCTACAGACTTCCTAAACGAAGAGGTATTCTCAGTCTCGAAGGCAGAAATCTTTTGAACGAAGATTTCTTTTATAGAAATATAAACTTGCAACATCCCGAGCAACAATTATACAACTTGCGTTATTCCCCCGACCGCACTTTTTTTTTACGGCTTACTTTGAACTTTTAAGGAGATTAAGAAATGACGAGCAAAGAAACGTTGCCATCTCTTGAAACGACCGTGTATGAGGTTTTTACAGGAACAGTCAAACTTACTACCTTGGAGGCGCTAGGTATACAGGACGTATTAATTGTGGTCACCGACAATACAATTAATCATCAGAAGCATATGCTTCAAATCCAGGGATCCATAGAAGAGCAACCTCGACCGGGAGGCAAAGTAGAGTATGCGCTTCGCATTTCGTCAGCTGACGGGACGCCAGAAATTGGACCACCCTTGCCAGGAAAACGAAAAAAACGAAACGAAGTATGCGAATACGAAGGTTGCGACTGGCTCGTACGATCTGAGCGACATTCAGGGGGAGATTGGATAGAAAAAACGAGAAGGTGTATAGGCGACTCGCCTTGTCCTTACAATAAGATAGTAAGGCAGCCCTGAACAATTCGATTTTTAGGAATAGACCATTGTACAGCGGCAGATGGCTACGCCACCTGCCGCTCGTTGCCACTACATTCATACTAGAATCAGGTTGAGAAGAAGCGAAGAATTTCCTCAAAATCATCCGCAGGTTGTTGCCCGCATAACAGGAGATTGAAGACGAGACGGGGTCTAACTCCCCTCACTCATTCCTGCACAACCAGTTCACCTAATCTTATCACTGCTGATCGCAGCGGCGTTGGCATGGTGCGAAATGGACACGCCTAATATCGGTGCGAACATTTGTGTGAGATAGAATTGTGAGCACTCAACAATATCATAGGTAAATCTGTAGCCATTTTAAGGTGCAAAAACGCAAAACAAAAAACCAGATCGCGGCTCTACTTCTCCGCATTACCGACTCTATTCGCCGCCACATGTTTCTTTCGTATCCCTTCCCCTCGGGCGCGCAATGATGCCGCTTCTTTAAAACGCCCCATCTTATTAAGCAGATCAGCATAGCCTTCCAATGTATTCGCTACATCAAGATGGTCGGATCCAAGCGCTTTTTCCCAAATCTCCAGTGAGCGCTGATATGACGGCTCAGCCTTGGCATATCGTCCCTGGTTATAGTAGAGGGTTGCCAGATTGTTGAGGCTAACCGCCACATGAGGATGATCGGGGCCAAGAGCTTTTTCCCAAATCTTCAGTGAACGCAGATACAACGGCTCGGCCTTGGCGTATTGGCCTTGCTCCTGGTAGAGTTCCGCCAGATTGTTAAGATTTGCTGCCACATGGGGATGATCGGGGCCGAGTATGTTTTCCAGGATCTTCAGTGAACGCAGATACAACGGCTCGGCCTTGGCATATTGACCTTGAGCGTAGTAGACGGTAGCCAAATTGTTGAGGCTTGCGGCCATATCGGGATGGTCGGGGCCCAGGGTCTTTTCCCGAATCTTGAGTGAGCGCAGATACAAGGGTTCCGCCTTGGCGTATTGGCCTTGGGCAAAGTAGAACCCGGCCAGGTTGCTGAGGTTCGCCGCTACATGAGGGTGGTCGGGGCCGAGGACTTTTTCAAAAATCGCCAGTGAACGCAGATATAACGGTTCCGCCTTGGCGTATTTGCCTTGGTCGTAGTAAAGCTTGGCAAGGTTGTTGAGCCTCACCGCCACATGGGTACTCTCGGGACCGAGAGTCTTTTCCCCAATTTTAAGTGAGCGCTGGTACAAGGGTTCGGCCTTGGCGTATTGGCCTTGCGTGTAATAGAGGGTTGCCAGATTGTTCAGGCACACCGCCAGATCGGGGTGGTCGGGGCCCAGGGACTTTTCCAGAATTTTAATTGAACGTTGAAGCAAGGGCTCGACCTTGGCATATAAGCCCAGATCGTGATAGAGCCCCGCCAGATTGTTCAGGCTGACGGCCACGTCGGGATGATTGGGGCCGAGGGTTTTTTCTCGAATGGCCAACGCCTTTTCATAAAACGATAGCGCTTCCGGATAGCGCCCCATTTCATGGTTGATTCTGCCCGCTTTGTTGACATAGTCGGCATTATCCGGCTGAAGTCGCGCGGCTTCGAGGTAATATCTGCGCGCCTTGATGTAGTCAATTTTGCTCAAGGCCAGTTCACCTAGCTGGAATGCAGCTTCTGCGGCGCGCTTCGTATCGGTTCCCAGTGCTTGCTCGAACAATTGCTCCGCCTTCGCCGTATCTCCTTTGACGAGCGACTCGCGGGCCTGTGTAAGAACCTCTTCCGGAACGTCTGGCGCAATGTCCTGCAAGCTTTGGTCTGCGTTGGCCAGGGTTGCGTTGTATTTCGCGCTGGCTTCTTCAGGAAACCGCAGGTCGGCTTCTGCTTTCTTGATCTTGAGCTCAAGCGCGGTGATTTTTTCCTGGTCTGCCTGTTTTTCCTTCGCGAACTCCAGGCTCAGTTCTGTAATCGCCTCATCCTTTAGCTTCCGGCGCCATTCCTCGAATTCCGTGGGGGATAGACCGATGTTTATATCGCCCCCAGCGGTGACATTTACGTCGCCCCCGGCGGCAATGCTTCCTTGCTTCGCTACGATAGTCGGGCCCGAGATTGGCGTGGGTTCCTTATCGGAAAAGTGGACGTAAAGCGTCCAGATACCAGCCGCCAGCGCCGTAATGCCTCCGCCGATGAACTTCCAGGTACGTTGGTTCGTTTCGCTGGTTACCGCAGCTTGCCATCCCTGGGACTCTCTGGGTGCGGCTTCAGCAACCAGCTTAGCCGCGACACCCGCCTTTTCTATTGCTTCGATCACGCGACCCGCATCGTAATCGAACCGGGATTCGCTGATCTCGATCGCGTTTCGTCCAGCGAGTGCAGCAATATCTGACGGCAGTTGTTCAGTCTTTGGAACCTCCGCGCCGCCTATAAGAATAGGTATAACCAGTTTCTTTTGATTGAGCGCTTCGCGAACCTCCGCCCTGACGGAATCTTCTGGATATTCGAGCCGGCGTTGGCCTGCCGCATTTTTAACGTTAACCCAATTTTTACCGATGACGGCAACGAGGACATCGCATTGCGAGATTCGCTCTTCAATTACCTTCGCAAACTCGGCACCGGGCGCAATGGCATCCAGATCGCGGAAGACCTGTTCTTTACCGAAATGATGGGCTAAACGATCATATAATCGACCAGCGGAAGCAGCGCTGTCGTCTCGCCGATAACTGATGAAAATGCCAGCCATTAAATTCCCCATCGTTGACGACGACCGGTTTCAGGCGCCCTGGTATGCACGCGCTATAGGATTCGACCGGGCGTTAAGCGGACAAAATACAAGCAAGAAATTCCAGTGAGACGCTGATTATTAAATTCATAGTAGATCGGGCTCTGCCCGACAACGTTTTTGATCGTCGGGCAGAGCCCGACCTACCGCGCTTGTCAATAAATTTGCTCCAGACCTGGTACGCCAACCCTGGAATGACGAAAATTCCTCGCATTTGCCTCGGAATGAACGGGTTCAAATATCCGATGTCATGATAGTATCCGCCCGGACAAAAAACAAAAAACCCCGCAATAGCGGGGCGAGTATCGATTCCATGAATTGGCCTGAAACTTCCTACAGATTACAGAAAGTCAGTTCAAACTCTACATCTTCTTCATATATTCTGGTTTTCTGCCTTGAACCCGAGATGACGAAACGAATGTTAAGCGCATATTTATTGGCACTGATTTCGGGTACGCACGGCAGACTCTCGTCTACCTTCAGGCACAGCATATGCGCTACTCGCGCCGACCCCATCTGCTGATATACACCCCGGTGAGCGGTGTGCCGGATTGTCTTGCCACTGTTTCGCAACAGGTGTAATACGATGCTGAAGCCATTTTCCAGCGGCAACATCGGTGCAAGCCATTCGTTAAGATCGCTGCGCCGCACCGCAGGATCCTGATGCAGCCAATAGTGATAAGAAGGCAAGTCGAATTCGCATGCGCCTCCTGGTATTCCGACACGCTGCTTGATGCTCATCAGCCACTCATTGTCCCGCATGTGTTCACCGATTTTCCCCGACATGCCCAGCATGCTTTGGGAGGCGGCCTGTATATTGGTTAACACTTGATTAAGCGCGCCTTCTGAAATGTCCGGCCTTCTGCGCAGCACCTCCAACGCGTGCTTCTGCCGCTCCAGTTCCTGCAGCAGATCCGATTTCATATCGGCACGGCTCGTTACATCCAGTATTTCAAACAGGGTAACGAGCGCGGAGTGGTGTTGAAAAGCGTCCTTTTTTGCAGAAAAGAAAGCTATCTTGTCAAACAGGTCCTCAAGCCGCAGCAAGGTGCGGATGCGCTCATTAAGAGGTTGCTCGTAACAAATCACGACGATGGTCTGAAAGGGAGAATGGAACGGACAGGGTACGTGATATCGTGCTGGAAAACAGAATTCTAAATCAAATAGCGTGCAATAAACGTAAAATGCCGGTAGAACTCAACTTTTATTTGCCAAAGCGAGATATTTCTGGTGTAACGCGTTTACCTGTCGCTCCAGATGCGCCATATCCGCGTCGTTGATGATTACATCATCCGCTTGTTGTAATCTTTCCTTACGTGAAAGCTGCGCGGACATGATTGCGCGTATAGCACGCTCGTCGAGCCCGGTTCGAGTCGTCGCGCGGACGATTTGATCATGCTCACTGCAATCCACCACCAGGATGCGCCGGATCAACTCGTGGTATGTGCCAGTTTCAAGCAGCAGCGGGACCACTATCATCGCATATGGGGCACAGCAATGCGCGATACGGCGAACCACCTCGACGCGTATAAGTGGATGGAGGATAGCCTCAAGCGTGTGACGAGCGTCGCTGTCCGAGAATACCAGGCTGCGCATTTCTTCCCGTTTGAGTGCGCCGTCCGCAGTGATGAATTCTTCCGTAAAGGCGTGCCGAATATCAGCAATTGCCGCACCCCGCGATTGGGTAAGCTCACGCGCAATCGCATCGGTATCGACCACATCAATACCCAGGGCGGCAAAGAATTTCGCAGCGCTCGTTTTACCACTGCCGATGCCGCCGGTTAAGCCGATGATCAAGGACATGGGCTAGAATAGGTCTAAATAGATACGATTAATCTGGTTACCCCAGAACATAGCCACGAAACCTGCACTAGCCAGGTAAGGACCAAACGGAATGCGAGCATGACGCTCCTGCTTTGCCAGCAGTATCAACCCGACACTGCCTATGGTACCCACAATTGAGGAAAACAGAATCACCAGCGGCAGCATTTGCCACCCGAACCACGCCCCAATGACGGCAAGCAGCTTGAAATCACCATAACCCATGCCTTCCTTACCGGTGATGAGTTTATAACTCCAATATACCAGCCACAACACAAGATAACCGGCAACCGCACCGATAACCGCGGAATAAATATCGGTGAAGCCATTGTCCAGATTGACCAGCAACCCTCCCCATAAAAGCGGCGAGGTAATGGCGTCCGGAAGCAATTGAGTATCCATGTCGATAAACGTCAGTGCGATCATCGCCCAAGCGAACATCAAGGCGGTAAAAGCGGCAAAACCATAACCGAAATGCCAAGCTATAAAGCCACTGATAAAGCCGGTGAATACTTCGATAGCGGGATAGCGTCCCGAAATGGAAGCCCGGCATTGGGAGCAACGCCCTCTCAACACCAGATAACTTATCAACGGAATATTTTCGAGTACCGTGATTTTATGCCCGCAATCAGGGCAGGCGGAACGAGGCACGACAATATTAAAAGGCGGCAGCGCCTCCCCCTCCTCACGCAGATACCCGCCCAGTTGGGCACAGTGCTGCCGCCATTCGAGCTCCAGCATTTTAGGGAGCCGGTAAATGACCACATTCAAAAAACTGCCCATTGCCAAGCCAACGATGGAGCAGCATGATATGAAAAAAGCGGGTGAGTTTTGCAACAGGTAAAGAAATGACATTCAGGCGACAGAATACTATCCTGTATAAAGATCTGGCGATTCCCGCTCAATTGGCGCTACAGTGAGGAATATCCGCACTACCTTGACCACTCGATCCTGAGTCTGGATGATTTCCATCGGATAACCGGCGATTTTAAGACTGGTACCTGCTTCGGGAATATCCTGGAAGTGTTCCAGAATGAGGCCGTTGAGTGTTTTCGGCCCTCCCAGCGGCAGCGTGAGCCCAAGCTTGCGGTTGAGATCACGCAGCAGGCTGCTTCCTTCCACTATTACACTGCCATCTTCCTGTTTCAGGAATGCACCTACTTGCGAAGGTGAGTGTGTAGTAAATTCGCCAATGATTTCTTCGATGATGTCTTCCAACGTCACCAACCCCATCCATTCGCCGTACTCGTCCACAATGAGGCCAACCCGTTCCCGGTTTTCCTGGAATAGTTGCAGTTGCGAAAACAGGGGTGTGCCGGATGGGATGAAGTAAGGCTCACGCATGATTTTTTCGAGTGTTGCGGCGGAGATTTCGTCACTTCTCATCTGATTCAGCACCTTGCGCACGTGAATGATACCGGCAACGTTATCCAGCGTGCCCCTGTATACCGGCAAACGGGTGTGATAACAGGTGAGTAACTGATCGTGAATGGTCTCATCGTCCGCGTCGAGGTCTATCGCCTCGATCTGGCCGCGAGGCACCATGACATCGTCCACGGTTACGGTTTCGAGATCGAACAGGTTAAGCAACACGCTCTGGTGCTTCTTTCGGATGAAGTGTCCCGCTTCCAGCACCAGGGTTTTGAGCTCTTCCAGGCTGAGTTTCTGTGTCGCGTTATCCGCCCTGGGTTTTATGCGCAGGATAGTCAATAGCGTCTGCACGAACAGATTGACGAACCAGACTACAGGATAAAATAGCTTCAGCAACGGCGTCAGCACGTAGCTCGAAGCCAGCGCGATACGCTCCGGGTGAGCAGCCGCGATGACCTTGGGCGTAATCTCGCTGAATACCAGGATGGCAAAAGTGACGCCTACCGTTCCCAGAAGCAGAGCCAGATCGCTCTGACCAAAGGAAGCGGAAACAATCACGGCCACCACAGTCGCAGCAGCGGCATTCAGCAGGTTGTTGCCAAGCAGGATTACCCCCAGCAACCTGTCGGTATTCAATAGTAACTGGGTGGTGAGGCGCGCGCCCCGATGTCCCTGTTTCGCGAGATGCTTCAACCGGTAACGGTTGATCGCCATCATGCTGGTTTCGGAAAGGGAAAAAAATGCAGATAAAATCAATAGAACAGCCAGTGCTATCAGTAGCACATACAACGGCATGTCTTCCAAGAGAAACGCCTTTATGCAAGTTGATAAAATTCAGATGCGGAAGAAAGCAGCCAGCCACAACTTCGGGCGGCTTTTGCCGACTTCCGGATCGGCACGTTTACCGCCAACGGCATACGCTTTCTGCATATAAGTACCGTTAGCGCTGCAATATCACTTCCAGTACGAATTTGCTGCCGAGATAGGCCAGCAGCAGAATAATGAATCCCGCCAGCGTCCAGCGAATCGCGATGCGCCCGCGCCAGCCATAAAACTGCCTGCCCGCCAGCAGGGCCGCGAACACCCCCCAGGAAATAAAACCAAACAGATTCTTGTGGGTGAATTTGATTGGCTGGCTGAATATCTCCTCTGAAAATACGACACCGCTGATGAGGGTCAGCGTGAGCAGTATGAATCCTACCCAGATGACGCGGAACAGCAACGTTTCCATCGTAAGAAGCGGGGGTAGATTCGTCAGCACTGAAGGCATTGCCGGTTGGTGCAGGCGACGCTCCACCACTGCCATCAACAACGCATGGAGCGCGGCAATGGTAAGAAGGCTGTATGCCAGCATTGCGATGGAAATGTGCGCCTTGAAAGCGGGTAGTTCAGTATTGGCCAAAGGGCGCAGGGAAGGAAAAACCAGCGGGAGCAGTACTGCCACCGCAGCCACCGGCGCGATCAGGGTTTGCAATCCTTCAAGGCGGTTGAAAAAGCCGGATACCCAGTAGATCATGGCGGTAAGCCAAACGATGGCGGAAACTGCGCTGCCCACCCCGAAGCTCAACCCGATGCCTGCAAACACGGATTCATAAAGCGTATAGCCGTGCAGCACCAGTGGTGCGAGAATGGCATAGCGCTCCCATCCCGGCGCTATGATATCGCCGCCTCTGGATTTTGCGGGCGCATTCCACCGGGTGCGCCAGAAGTGCCAACCGATCAGTCCATACAGCAGGGAGGCGACGAGATAGGCTAGAATACCTGACATTTATATAGCGGATTAAATTGGGACTGCCAGTTAGTCTACACCAAATTTTCTTGAGAGGCATTTTGCATGTTCGACAATCTTACCAGCCGGCTTTCCGGAGTCATCAAGACCCTGCGGGGTGAAGCGCGACTGACCGAAACCAATATACAGGAAGCGTTGCGTGAAGCGCGCATGGCATTGCTGGAGGCCGACGTAGCCTTGCCGGTGATCAAGGAGTTCATTGCACGCGTCAAGGAAAAGGCGGTCGGCAAGGAGGTAGTAGGCAGTCTTTCGCCAGGGCAGGCGCTGGTGGGGGTGGTGCATCAGGAATTGATCGCTCTCATGGGAGGCGAAACCGCCGATATCAATCTATCTACCGTGCCGCCGGCGGTCATCCTCATGGCCGGACTTCAAGGCGCAGGCAAGACCACCAGTAGCGGCAAATTGGCAAAGTGGTTGATGGAGCAAAAAAAGAAAAAAGTATTGCTTGTTTCGTGTGACACGTACCGCCCCGCCGCCATCCATCAATTGGAGCTGCTGGCCCGGCAGACGGGCGCGGCGTTCTTCCCGGTTCAAGCGGGACAACAGCCGAAAGAAATCGCTGCTGCCGCACTGGATTTTGCCCGCAGGCACTTCCACGATGTAATGATTGTGGATACCGCCGGGCGGTTAGCCATCGACGAAGCGATGATGGAAGAAATTCGCGGATTGGAAACGCTGCTGAATCCTATCGAAACGTTGTTTGTAGTGGATGCAATGCAGGGCCAGGACGCGGTCAACACAGCCAGGGCATTTGCCGAGGCGTTGCCGCTGACCGGCGTGATCCTTACGAAACTCGATGGCGATGCGCGCGGAGGCGCGGCACTGTCGGTGCTTCACGTTACTGGAAAACCAATCAAATTTGCCGGCGTAGGCGAAAAATTAACGGGGTTGGAGGCATTCCACCCTGATCGCATGGCTTCACGCATTCTCGGCATGGGCGATGTGCTGGGATTGATCGAGGAAGCCCAGCGCGGCGTAGATCAGCACGAGGCCGAAAAACTCGCTAAAAAAATGAAATCGGGCAAAAGCTTCGATCTGAACGATTTCAAGATGCAATTTCAGCAAATGAGAAATATGGGTGGCATGGGTGCCGTCATGGATAAACTGCCTGCACAATTGAGTCAGGCCGCCCAAAACGTAAAAATTGACGATAAAACCATGGGCCGCACCGAAGGCATCATTAATGCCATGACACCCCAGGAACGGGTCAAGCCTGAAATTTTGAAAGCATCACGCAAACGCCGGATCGCAGCGGGAGCGGGCGTTACCGTACAGGAAGTGAACCGCTTGCTGTCTCAATTCGAGCAAGCGCAGAAGATGATGAAAATGATGAGCAAAGGGGGGATGACAAAAATGCTTAGAAGCATGAAAGGAATGCTTCCAGGCATGCGTTAAAAGCAAGTCAGGTGCAGGCGTAGAGTCCGGCAACCGAGATCGATTTATTCGGCTACCGGCATTTTATCGAGGCCCATGACCCGCTCACCTGCCTTTATATTCCTCGTCGAAAACCAGCCAAGATTCGTTTCGATAGCATATTTCGCGGCACCAGCGGAACCGTGCGCCGTTGCCGTGCGGGGCGTCATGTCCTCGATGTTGAGTATTACCCCCTTTACATCCAGAAAAGCGACGCTCAGCGGAATATCCGTGTTCATCATCCACATGCTGTGGCGCCCGGCCTCGGGGAATACAAACAACATTCCATCATTGCCATCCATCGATTGCCGGGACATCAACCCTTGTGAACGGGTGATTTGAGTGTGCGCGACTTCGACGCGAAGAGTATGACCGGAAATCTTGAGCTGGCGTACCGGCATTTCCGCGCTGACCGGTGCCGATAGAAGAAAAACAAAGAAAATCGCAAGAATGCGCCAACCTGAACCCGGCAATTGGATAGGGTCGAGTTTGCGGTTTTTAGGGTGCAGCGAACTCGCCAGGAAAGTGAAAGTCGGGTGGAGCAAAAATTGTTTGTTAAGCATGGCACCAAGCTGAAAAATGAGGAGTCAACTGCTGGTAGGTTTAATGTTTGCCGGTACTGCCAAACCCGTTTGTTCCCCGATGACTTTGCGTAAAATCATCTACCACATTGAAATCGACTTGTACCACCGGCACCACGACCAGTTGCGCGATCCGCTCCAGCGGATTCAATAGAAAAGGCACCTGTCCACGGTTCCAGCATGAAACGAATACCTGACCCTGGTAATCGGAATCGATCAGCCCAACCAGGTTCCCCATCACTATGCCATGCTTGTGGCCTAGCCCCGAACGGGGAAGCACCATGGCGGCAAGTCCTGGATCCGCAAGATGAATAGCGATGCCGGTGGGGATGAGGTGGGCCTCGCCAGGTGCGATCGTCATCACATGTTCCGTGCAGGCCCGCAGATCAAGCCCAGCGGAGCCGGGAGTAGCATAGGCCGGCAATTGGTGCTTCAGACGTAAGTCGAGAATCTTGATGTCTATCTTCAGCATGGCAATCTCGGGATCTTTTTCACGATTTTTGTTTTTCCTGCAGCAATGAAATATGTTTGATCAAGCGCCGTGCCTGCTCCATTTTCTGCGCTCGCGGTAAATGATGCCTGCCTGCGTCGTCAAATAGAGTCAATGTACAATCCTCAGAGCCAATCGCTTCCTGGACCAGGTTTGCGGCGAGAAGCGGCAGCTTTTTCTTGCGTCGCTTGATTTCGGCATTCTCCTCAAGATTTTCTGTCTCGGCGGCAAAACCTACACAGAAAGGCGGATCGGCAAGCCCTGCTGCATATTCAAGAATATCAGGATTGGGTATCAGTTCGAGCGTGATGTTATTGCTGGTTTTCTTTGTCTTCTGCTTACTGGTGCTTTTGGCGCGATAGTCGGCTACTGCCGCGACACTTATAAAAATGTCGATATCTGAAATTTCATTTTCCACGGCCCCAAGCATGTCTTGCGCACTCGTTATCCGGGTGACCTTTGCGGCCGGAGGTGCATCAAGGCAAACAGGACCGGAAATGAGAATGACCTCCGCCCCGGCTTCAAGTGCTGCGCGCGCGATTGCATAGCCCATTTTCCCGGAACTTAGATTGGTGATTCCCCTGACCGCATCAATAGCCTCGTATGTAGGCCCGGCAGTGATGAGCACGCGCTTGCCTTGCAACAGCCTGGGCTGGAAAAAAGAATGCAGTGTTTCAGCGAGTTCGCGCGCTTCAAGCATACGACCCAAGCCGGTCTCCCCACATGCCTGGGCACCACTGGCGGGGCCGAGTATTGTTACATTATCCTGCCGCAGCGTAGCCAGGTTCCGTTGCGTTGCAGGATTTTCCCACATTTGCCGGTTCATGGCCGGCGCAATCAGCAAGGGGCAATCGCGCGCAAGGCACAATGTCGATAACAGGTCATCAGCAAGACCATTGGCGAGTTTGGCGATAAAATCGGCGCTGGCAGGCGCGACGAGTATCGCATCCACGTTGCGCGAAAGATCAATATGAGCCATGCTGTTGGCAATGCTCGCGTCCCACAGTTCAGTAAACACCGGCTTACCGGTTAATGCCTGCAACGTTGCCGTACCGACGAAATGGCAGGCAGATTGGGTCATTACCGCCTGCACGTCCACGCCGTCATGTATCAGGAGACGCGCCAGCTCCGCAGCCTTGTATGCGGCCACCCCGCCGGTCAACCCCAAAAGCAGGTGTCTGGTTCTTTGTAAGGCCGTGTCAGTCATAATCACAGGATCATTTTTAGCAGGAAGGCAGTTTAACCTAAAAACAGCATCTCATTGCAGAGGACGGCTCTCACCGCTACGATGATTTTGGATTTCTTACCTGACCTTCGCACTTTTATTTGGCACCACTACCATGGCAATTTCCGACTGGCCTGAATCCGAGCGTCCACGCGAAAAACTTCTGAAAAATGGACCCACACATCTTTCCGATGCGGAACTCCTGGCGATATTCCTGCGCACGGGTATGGCCGGAAAAAGCGCAGTGGATCTGGCGCGAGAACTGCTCCAGTGCTTCAACGGGCTGACAGGGCTGTTTGCCGCGGATCAAAATGCTTTTTGCCAGGTAAGAGGAATGGGCCCGGCCAAGTATTCTCAATTACAGGCAGTGATGGAAATGGCGCGACGTGCGCTGGAAGAAAAACTGAAGAGCGGCGATGCCATGAGCTCGCCAAAATCAGTACGCGATTATTTGCGCCTCAGTCTTCAGGGTAAAAAGCACGAGGTCTTCGTGGCTATTTTTCTCGATGCTCAGAATCGCACCATTGCGACCGAAGAGTTGTTCAAGGGGACCCTCACCCAAACCAGCGTATACCCGCGCGAGGTGGTAAAACGGGCGCTGTATCATAACTCAGCCGCCATTATCTTCGCCCACAATCATCCTTCCGGTGTTGCAGAGCCGAGCCAGGCTGACGAAATCCTGACTCAATCTCTAAAACAGGCCCTTGCTTTGATAGACGTGAAGGTCCTCGATCATTTTATCGTTGGCGCAGGCACGGCCATGTCGTTTGCTGAGCGTGGATTGATATGATCCTAAATCCGGCAGTTGACCACTCATTTGTAAACTAAACACTATAGTTGGAAAAGAATTTTTCGTACCCCATGAGCTTCACCTTTTTGGTGAGTTCGCTACGGAGTGGATTGAACAGTTTTTGCGGCACAGCGCTGCGTTGCAACTCCTTGGAATGGAATGACCATTCCGCGTCGTTGCGCCTTGCTCTGTACCTCAAAAACTGCTCACTCCACCCCGTCCAACTGCCGGATTTAGGATAATTTGAGGAAATTCATGAAATCGGGATATAATATCGGTTTTTCCGATTTTGGGAGTGGATCACCATGGCACAAGTATGTGAAGTTACCGGAAAGAAGCCTATGACCGGCCACCACGTTTCCCATGCGAACAACAAGACCAAACGGCGCTTTTTGCCCAATTTGCAGCGCCGCCGGTTCTGGGTTGAGAGCGAGCATCGCTGGATCAGCCTGCGCCTGTCTAATGTAGCGCTCCGTACAATAGACAAGAATGGCATTGACGCGGTGCTGGCTAGAATGCGCGCACGCGGGGACAACATTTAAAAGTCGGGAAACGGCATTCAGGCTTGGGAATATAAGGACATTATCATGAGAGAAAAAATAAAGCTCGAATCTTCGGCCGGAACCGGTCATTTCTACACCACCACCAAGAATAAGCGCACCAAGCCGGAGAAAATCGAAATTTCAAAATTCGACCCGGTCGTACGCAAGCACGTCAAATACAAGGAAACCAAACTTAAGTAATATTATATTATCGCGAAGGTTGTGCCGTAAATCTTCCAGGATATATTAAAAACGCACTAAAACAAAAAACCCGCCAGCAGCGGGTTTTTTGTTTTTGCTATATGCTTGCAGCGCTTGTCACATTTGGCTTAGGCGGCGTAGCAGCGTAGCCTGCGAGAGAAATTTTCCAGCACTTCAATACCGCTTTCTTCGGCGCGGTGGCACCAATCCTCCAGCTGCTTGACCAACTCATCCTTGGAGGAGGTCGAGCGCTGCCACACTGCCATAAGCTCCTCACGCATTTTATATACCTTGTCAAGCGTGCTGGTCTTGCTCAGCACCAGGTTCAGCTTTACCCGTTCGTCTTCCTGCAGGGTCTTGGAGTCGGCAAGAACCCAACGTTTAAGGGTAGAACGATCTACGCCGAGGTTCGCAGTCCCGTCCTTCAGATGATCAATTTCCTTTGCCAACGTATGCTTGAGGAACTGAGCATATTTTGCCAGCACTTCGTAACGATGAGAAATAACAGCTTGCAGCGTGTCAATATCGCAAGTTGTCTTGGCGGTATCCAAGCGCAATTTGGGTGCGACCTTCTTCACCTGAGCCAGCCCCATCGATTTCAGAATGCATATATACATCCAGCCGATGTCGAACTCATACCACTTGTTGGATAAACGCGCAGAAGTGGCATAGGCGTGATGATTATTATGCAACTCCTCTCCGCCAATGAGAATCCCCCAAGGTACGATATTGCGGCTGGCATCTTCCGCCTGGAAGGTGCGATAACCCCAGTAGTGCCCCACACCATTGATGATGCCAGCAGCCATGATGGGAGCCCATGCCATCTGTATCGCCCAGATCGTCAGCCCGATGGGACCGAATAGAATAAGATTGATGATCAGCATCAGTGCAATACCCTTGGCGCTATGCTTGGAGTAGACATTGCGCTCCAGCCAGTCGTCCGGCGTACCATGGCCATATCTTTCCAGCGTTTCCAGATTCTTTGCTTCTTTCCGATAGAGCTCGGATCCTTCTCTCAGCACTTTACTGATGCCGAGCACTTGCGGACTGTGGGGGTCGGCCGCGGTCTCGCACTTGGCGTGATGCTTGCGGTGTATTGCCGTCCACTCCTTGGTCACCATGCCGGTGGTAAGCCACAACCAGAAGCGAAAGAAATGGCTGGGCAGCGGATGCAACTCAAGCGAACGGTGCGCCTGATGGCGGTGCAGGTATATCGTGATACCGGCAATCGTAATATGGGTAAGACCCAGGATGACCGCGATATACCCCCACCACGGCAAGTCGATAAGACCTAAAGTCATAGATGTGTGACCTTTTAAGATAACTGCTGAAAAGAATGGATATTACGGGGAGAAAGGATACGGCAATTTAAAACTAAATGGGCATTTAGTCAAGGAATTGTTCAGTCTTGGTGCGGGTTGCCGCAGATATGGAGAGAGGCGGGGTAGCCTTTTCGCGCACGGCGGGGCACGGTCTTACAGCCAAAGTAGCGGTAGCGGTTTTGGCGCCGCTAAGCCGCTTACTCGGGATGAACACTCACTTACCGCACCCCTGCCCTTCATGAGAATTGTTTTTCAGGAATAACTGTTCGAAGTCGACCTGGAGAAAATCGATTTTTCCCATGCTGGCATCAACCGCCAAACGTTTCATATTTATTTGCAGCCATACTTAACGGGAGCCAGCAAGCTGTATAAGCCTATCGACCACATTATCCACCGGCTGGTAAGAGGAATGTCTGCCAGGTAAACGAGATAGGACCCGTGACGGGTTGGATAATAATTGTCGCGCCTAAAGATAAGCATGCGGGATGTGCGTTATCGTACTGAGCGATTTTTGCCAAAGCCCTATTATTCGAGGGTGGACATCAAAGACATCAAACACTGCAAAAGGTTCAGGCAAGCGCGCCGGCAATCCTTCCGCTAATCTGAATGGTTGATTGGTTCGAGCTCTTTGGCTTCTCAGCTAATCCGGTCGAAATCTTTGTGTGCGCAACTGCCATTTATTCTTGCTTCGCCGCAACATCGGCGCTATTGCCATAACGGATGTGATGTTGCTTTGTCCTTATCGATTCAGCGTTGAAAACCCGAAACAGGAAAGGAGCATCACATGAATGACTCTTTGATTACCCTGGAGCCGAGAGCTGAGCCAGGCCTTGTCAACATCATCGTCGACACGCCGAAAGGCAGCCGCAACAAATTCAAGTATGACGAGAAAACGCGGTGCTTCCGCTTGAGCCGGATTCTCCCGGTTGGCGCCATTTTCCCTTTTGATTTTGGCTCTATTCCAATGACAAGTGCAGAAGATGGCGACGCGCTCGACGTGCTTGTGATCGGCGACGCCCCAAGCTTTCCGGGATGCCTCCTGACAGGCAAACTGATCGGCACGATATCCGGTGAGCAGACGGAAAAAAAGAAAACGATACGCAATGATCGGCTTCTCGCCGTGCCGGTCACCCCGGCAAATCTCCCCCTGTTCGAGCACATTGATGACTTGCCCAGCGCCTTGATAACTGAAATAGAGCATTTTTTCATATCGTATAACCGTATGCAGGGGCGTGAATACAAGCCCATTAAACGTGGGGGCCCGAAAGTGGCAGAAGAAACGTTAATCAACGCCGAGCGGCGCTACAAGCGCGAGCAGAAACAATGAAATCCGCAAATCGGTCCGTCCTCTCCGAGACAGCGGGTCATCCGGCCGACAAACTGCTGCGCACATCAATAGGCGAAGCGCTGGAGCGCCTGCAAGCACCTCAACCGATCTCGGACGAAGCCATTCACGACGCACGGAAAGCGTTAAAAAAGGCACGGGCCGATCTTCGGCTGTTGCAGGACGGAATGAGCAAAGCAACTTACCAGGCGGAAAACGCCAACCTGCGGGATGCAGGACGTTTTCTATCGCCGTTGCGTGATGCCAGATCGTTGATCGAAGCCTTCGACGCTCTCCATGATCGATATATCGATGAATTGCAAGGGGTTGAGCTTGCTCCGCTCCAAAAAATATTACGGGGCAACCTGGCCAAGGCGCGACGCCACCTCCATCCCCGGGGCAAATCAGCCGATCTGGAAAACTGTATACGTTTACTTGAGGGCAGCCTCGACCTGGCAAAACAAGGGAATTTCTCGTCTATCGATTCCTCGACCATCGGCCCAGGATTGCAGCGTATCTATGGAAAGGGTCGCAAAGCGTATGATGAAGCGAAAACCGTTCCCACTACAGAAGCGCTTCATGAATGGCGAAAGCAAGTCAAGTATCTGCTTAACGCGATGGATGGGCTTCATTCTTCAAAAAGAGACCGGGAAGGAGGCAAGGTGGTAAAAATCCTGAAACGAGCTGACCGGCTTGCTGACTATCTAGGGGACGATCACGAGCTCGCCATGCTGGCGCAGGAAACCGCACGCAGCGCCTACGCCTCGATTGATGGCGATGTGATAAAGAGATTGGACGCGCTCATAGAGCCTCGTCGCGCGAAACTGCAAAAGCGCGCCTTCAGATTGGGAAAGAAGCTCTATGACGAGAAACCCGAAAAATTTACAAAGCAGACAGGCGTTAGCGTTCGCTCAACTTCTGGCTGATATCGCGCGTCCAATCGCGCTTTGGTATTTTCGCGCTCCTCTGGACATTCATTATATGCAAGGCTGACAAGAGTCCGGTAACCGCGGCGGATCATGAAATCGAAAGCGCCCTTCGCCAGGTAACTCATGAGCGAGATCCTCACCATGCCATTATCAGCGAAGAATACGGGAGATACAGGGCAGCAATGACAGCTGGATTCTCGACCCTAACCGATTGGAATGGTCGCCCGCCCGGTTTGAATTCAGATGGATGCATCGTAGCGGCAGCGAACAAACTTCTATTGGATGCAGCCGTCAACTCATTGATGTGCTTGCAATATCCCGGAAGCCTGTTTCTATTTCTCTTTTCCTGAGGATCATTTCTTCCTGCTGCCCCCAACGTTCATATGCGTCCCCTAAGTGCGATGCCGCACCGAAAACGAGAAAGCCCGGGAGTAACGTCTTATTGTTATTTAGCTCAACATCAGGAGCAATCATGAAACGCTATTCAATATTTGTGGCTCGGCCCCTGGTACTCGCCAGTGCGTTTTTCCTGGCGCCGGGGTTTGCTTATGCTCAGGTTACACCGGGACCAGGGGGTTCCATCGTTGGGCAACCGCCCGGACAAAACAACAATATTATCGGACAGCCAGTTCCGGGTCAGAGTAGCCCCCCTCCATATCCACCCGTGTCAGGGAGTCAATCTGACTCAAGGATAATTACGGGCACTGATCCAGTGAAGGACAAATTGAATCGGGCGAATAGAGAAGCCGCCGATATAGATCGGGACGGCAGGATAAGTCCGGAGGAAGCTTCAAGGATCCCGCCCGGTACTCCCGTGATCAAATAGGCCGCCTGCCAGCGTTTATTAACTGGTCACCCGTTTTTTTCCCGGAAAACGTTATGAAGGAGAATTCGGATGCATGCGCTTACCTATCACGGAAGTTATGACGTTCGGGTGGATACCGTACCTGATCCGATACTTCAGGAACCGGACGATGTCGTTCTCAAAATTACGGCGACCGCAATCTGCGGCTCGGATTTACATCTGTATCGAGGAAAAATACCTGAGCTCAAGGATGGCGACATCCTGGGCCACGAATTTATGGGGGTGGTTGTCGATGCCGGATCCGAGGTGGCGGCGCTACAGAAAGGTGATCGGGTAGTTGTGCCGTTTGTCATCGCCTGTGGCGAATGTTTCTTCTGCGAGAAACAGTTATTTTCAGCATGCGAGACAACCAATCCGGATCGCAGCGCAATCATGAACAAGAAGAACGTGCGCTCAGGTGCGGCGCTCTTTGGTTATACTCATCTGTATGGAGGTGTACCCGGCGGTCAGGCGGAATATGTGCGCGTACCAAAGGCCAACGTCGGCCCGATCAAAGTTCCCCAAACGCTGGCCGACGAACAAGTCCTATTCTTGAGCGATATTCTGCCGACCGGTTATCAAGCCGTACTTAACGCCGATATCGGCCCGGGATCAAGTGTTGCTATCTTTGGCGCCGGCCCTGTCGGTTTGATGGCAGCCGCCTGCGCTCGCATGTTGGGTGCGGACAAAATTTTCATGGTCGACCATCACCCGTACCGGCTCGAATTCGCCCGTGAAACATATGGCATTTTTCCCATCGATTTTGATGAAGTCGACCCTGCTGAAGTCATTATCGAGAATACCTCATTCAGGGGTGTCGATGCCGCTATCGATGCAATAGGTTTTGAAGCGAAAGGCAGCACGCTCGAAACCGTAATGACCAATCTCAAGCTTGAAGGCAGCAGTGGAGTCGCACTACGCCAATGTATTGCAGCCGTACGCCGTGGGGGTACGGTCAGCGTGCCTGGGGTTTATACCGGCTTCATACATGGATTTCTGTTTGGCGACGCTTTTGAGAAAGGCTTGATACTCAAGATGGGCCAGACTCACGTACAGCGTTTCCTGCCTGAACTGTTAGATCATATCGAATCGGGGAAATTGCACCCTGATGTCATTATCAGTCATCGCATGCCCCTTGCCCAAGCGGCCGCTGCCTACAAGATTTTCGACAGGAAAGAGGACGATTGCCGCAAGGTTGTTCTCACGCCTTAGTATCAATCAATTAATCAAACACCACCTGGTTTTCAGGCTCCCACATGCATCATCACCCCACAGTTAGCGCTTCTACCATTCCGCTGCTCTACATGGTCTCCGCTCAAACAATATACATAAACACGGCCGTATCCGCGCTCAAGAGCATGGGCTTTGCTGTGGCTCTATAAATGCCGCCACATCGAAAGGGCGAATGTACGTTATCGCACAGTAGCGCTCTCTAAAAACCTTGATCATTGCACTGTTGAGTACGCACAGCCGGTATACATAAGAGCGATGCCGATATCGGACACCAGCTGAATCGAATCTTGATCGGCGTCTCAACCGCGAAGCTTATGCAGTGTATTCAATGAACGCGACCTGATAGTGAAACATCGCATTCTATTGGCTAATCAGGCTATGCAAGTCTGGACCACATCAATGGCGCAGGGCAACTCAAGCCCCGTTCACTCAAGGAGCCGTAAATGACGACCATTATTGTTTTTTCCCACCTTCGCTGGGATTCTGCGTATCAACGGCCCCAACATCTTCTGTCAGGATTAGCGGAAAATTACAAGATCGTTTTTATTGAAGAACCGGTTTTCCATGAACATGACAGCTTCCTTGAAACATCCATTCCCGGACCAAACATAATTGTACTCAAACCTCATACGCCGGTCACGGCATCTGGTTTTCATGATGAGCAATTGCCGCATTTAATCAAACTGATGCGTCAATTTGTCGGCATCGACGAAGAACATCTAGCCTGGTTTTACACGCCAATGGCATTACCGCTACTGCAGGAGCTAAACCCTTCTCTCGTAGTCTATGACTGCATGGATGAACTCGCCGCTTTCAAAAATCCCCCAAAACAGATGCTTCAACGGGAAAATGCATTACTGAAAGTAGCCGATCTTGTTTTCACCGCAGGCCCCAGTCTTCATCGGGCAAAGCAGGGGCGTCATGCAAATGTTCATTACTTTCCTAACAGCGTTGATTTGGTACATTTCAAACAGGCTCTCGATCGCACCCACGTGCACCCCGCACATGAAGATATTCCGGGACCGAGACTTGGCTATTATGGTGTGATTGATGAGCGAATTGATACAGAACTCATCGGCCGCATCGCCGATGCGCATCCGCAATGGCAGATCGTCCTTGCTGGACCGGTGGTAAAAATAGATCCGGCCACATTACCGCGGCGGCATAATATTCATTATCTGGGACAACAGCCTTATAAGGCGTTACCACAATTTCTGGCTGGCTGGAACGTGTGTTTGCTGCCATTCGCAATAACCGAATCGAGCCACTTTATCAATCCCACGAATACGCTCGAATACATGGCGGCCGAGTTGCCCATCGTAAGTACGCCTGTCGTTGATATTGTAGATCTTTATGGAAATGTGGTGTCTATTGCGCACTCCTCGCGCGCTTTTATCAAGGCATGCGAAACTGCATTACTGACAACCCCGGAAGAACATAACCAGGATATCGTCAAGATGAAAGAAATGGTGTCGGAAACCTCGTGGAGCACTACGGTAGAAAAAATGCACGAGCTGATGCAGCTTACGCGCGAGCAAAAAGAAGAGTCAAGCAGCGCTAACCGCCACAGCCTGAACCGGGCTTATCCTGTAGGCGCGCAGTTCAACCAGCGCTGGCAAATAAAAAGCGCGTAGCCCAGCTTGGACATTCTAGCGGGTGGAGCATCGGGAAATGCTGACGTTTATCGAAATAAGCGGTTATCCTGATTTATATGTACGCATTCGCACAGGCTGTTGAGGGGTCGCTGCATGGGCTCCGACAGCTCTGCGAGGGGTTGCATCAGCAGCTTTCGCCTCCTTGTTTGATTACGCCAATTTGTATATCTGGTAGGCAGGATTAGGCGAACCGGGCACTAGCTCGAAGTTATCCAGGATGTACTGATGGATTAGCGGATGTGTATTACGGAAACGCAATTCCTCTCGCCCATCGAGCGGCAGATCGTATATCAAAATAAAACCGGGATTAGCGGCCCGGATGCGTTCAATCTCCAGCTGCTGGAAAACTTCATTTCGCGGAAACAGGGCATAGATCTCCCACATAGGAGATTTGCTTGCCAGCAATGGATAGGCTCCCGGCCAGAAAGGGACAGCAACAAAGCTCCGGCCATGTGGCGCATATTCGTCGGCCAGTTTTCGAAGCAGGTGGATATCGCTCGCTGTGTCTGGAGCGACGTTCAGCTCGCTGCCGGAAACTTCGATATTCACGCAGTGCTTGCTGGCGCCACATTGCCAGCCTGGATGAAGGACAAGCATCACCCACAGGCTTGCTCCACCCAGCAGGAATACCGAAGGCCACTTGATCCTGGCGGGCTGTGCAGCCAGTAACGCCAGACAGCCCATCAATAATGGAAAAATACCTTGCGCAAGATGACCGACATCAGCGCGGGAATAAGCATAATGTGCGTAAGGCAACGCCAGAAATGCGGTTGCAACCAGCACTGGCGCAACCGGTTTTTGACGGAATTTTTGCCAGACCACCCACGCAATTGCAAGGATACCAAACGCGATTGTCCCGATAAAAAACAGACCGACCAGTACTCCACGAATTGCTTCACCGACAGATGCTGAGCCGAATGGCACCATCCAGGGCCAGGGAACCGGCAAAGGAAGATTAGTGGCCTTGACTTCGAACAGGAAGCGGATGCTTTCCCAAAAGGCCATGGCGAAACCAGGCACTAGCAGCGCCATGAGAAGCACAGGGGAAAAACCGACGATTACGCCAGCAGCCCAGAGCATAAACCCCCTGATAAACCCGGGCTGATCCACTCGTTCGATTGTTAGCCAGGCCATGACGCCGAGACTGCCAAAAACGCCATATACACCGTGATTGCGGCCAAAGACAGCTACCAGCCCTATACACATGCCAGCCAAAAAATAACGCATGCTTGTTGGATTGCGAACCAGGAAGACCAATGCACCGATCAGCAGAATGGACAGTGAAATATCGAACAGCTTATGGCGCGGAAACATCCATAGCGCCAGCGTGACTGCTGCAAGCAACAGGTAGGCGAAGCTCTGGTTTTTGGTACTTCGAGCGATCAGAAGCAGGCCGGCGAATAATCCAATCACTTGAAAAAACGCCACCGCGCCACGCAAAGCCATAATGCCGTTGTCGCCCCACAAGCCCATGAGAACGGCAGACCAGTAATAACGACCCGGATCGTAGGACATGAAATCCCGGAGGGGCACCTCGCCCAGCATTACGCGCTGAGCGCCGTACCAAAGATAACCTTCATCCCACAGGCTGAAGCCCTTATGCCCTTGCCATAAGAAGAGAGCAAATACGACAAAACTGGAAAGAGCCAGTATTGACGATGCTTGAAGTGTTTTGTGCCTGCTTCCTTGATGCTTGCTAAACATTGATGTCTACAGACCCAAGACCGGGGGAAACAGACAATTATTATTGCATATTTTTATCCTTGCTCATCCCCATCCTGCTCCGCCCTTGTCCGTCCGCTGAGGGCTTTTTGCAAGATGTTATGCAGCAAGCCCCCGGTCGCGGCGCAATCCTGGTTGCATAACTGCCGATGTCATATTCTTCAGAAAGGTTCCGAAAGATTTTTGGAAGGCGCTAAGAAAATTAAGCGGCGCTTAGCTCAGCAAGCGCCAGGTGATGTGCGCGGTTACCCACGTTATCCGAATTGGGTGATAACCGGCATCCCGGATTTTACTTTCGAAAGAGAAAACCAGACGACACCGATTGCACCCGCATGAAGCGATATGCCAGGAGCAATTTTCATAGACTGCATTTGTATTTCAGCCCAGCCCTTGTCCATGCCTGGAGCTGGTGGGTACTTCCGCGCGCCTGATTTCACGATCTTTTTTCAAGGCGGGGCCAGCTTTGTCGCGGTATTTATCATCCATTTTTTGTTGTCTCTTATCCTGGTCACCATCCAGCTTGGCCGGCACCTGTTCGCGCATCTCACGATCCTTGTCCGAGACCGGCACTTTCTCGTCCGCCGCAACGCCAAAGCTGGAAACAGCCATGAAACAGGCAATAATGGAAACGGAAATAGCTTTGATCATTTTTATATCTCCTATTCTGACCTTAAACCTCAGGTTTATAACGGCCATGAATTAAAAGGGGCGGAACAGGCGTCAGAGGGCAGCGCCTTCTTAATACTCCCTTTTATCTCCATCATTGGTTGAGTCCGCGCCGGGCTTGGCCTCGTTTTTCATGTCGTCCTTGCTTCCTCTGCGATCCCCTTTTTTTGTTGCAGCGTCGCTTTTATGGGGCTCACCCTTTTTGATAATGCCGTATTCCTGCCCTGTGGGCGTTTCCCCTCGCTTGTATTGATCACCCAAAGATTGCCCAGGCACGGGGCTATCCATTGGCCCCTGCTGGGCATGAACTAAATTCGGTGCGGAAAAGGCCAGCATCAACCCGGCGATGCTTAATGCCAGCCCAGCCAAAGGTCGAGAATGCGGCGACGCCTTTTCTGATGTTGAACGATAGTTCATGACTTGCTCCTTGATCTCTCCAGCAATATTGCTGTGTGCCAACGATACGTCATGTTCCCCCGCCTATTCAGTGCGCTACCGCACGGGAGGGGCCTAAGGTGGCGGCTCCTCGCCCGTACCCTGGCATTTTATTTCCCACACGAGGCGCGAGGATATTACCGCCCCAATCTGGTTGAAGGTGGGAACCGATTCTTCAGAGATGAGCGTATATTCCGACAGGCACAGATTCCTGGCATCGATATCCAGCCATTCGGCAGCCTGCTGCCTTGATTCTGGATTGCCATCATATAAGCTTGTAAGGGAATAAACGCTTGAACCGTCTTCGGTTCTGACAGGTTCATGATCGCCTGCTGTCGAAGCGCAACCAGTCAGAACAGGAATCAGGAACAGGAAGATTTTCAGTGGGTTCAAAATTGTGAGTATTGGAGGTTATTTATATTTCCCACTTACTCAACATAGGCTTCCAGACCCAGGATATGCAATAGGCCAAATGGACTATTCAAATGAGAACGCGAAGAATCACCGCTATCTATGAAGGGCGTCGGATGCGAGAGTATGAACTTGTGGTCGGGCATGAACTAGTGCGGTATTTTGCAAAGTGTAATAGCACCGATAATCGATACGCAACCACCCGTGAGAAATCAAGATGCTTCCATGTATAAGCACCCTGGGTTTACTTCTTGGCCAAGCGAGCACTGTTTGGTCATTTAGTGATATTATTTGATCGACCTCGATTAATAATGCCTCTGAAATGATCACCTGCAGACTATCCGCCATCCTTGGAGCCAAGCGGCTTAAAGTCGCCGATGTTTGCCGCGCAACGGGTATTGCCCGAGCCACGCTGGACAGATACTACTATGACCGCGTAAACAGCTTTGATCGCGCGGTGCTGGAAAAGCTTTGCAGATTTTTACAGGTGAAACCAGGGGACTTGCTCATGATGATCGAGCAGAAAGATTTGTTTGAGACTTGGGTTGCAAATGCTCCTGTTGCTGCTGCGTTACCCACCGGAGATAAAGCATGATAGAGCGTGAAGTAAAACTTCTTCTTGATGTTAACGCGGTAAAACAGGTGCAGGTACATTACGCAGTTATGTCCGACGGCTATATGGTCGTGATTGACGGCAATCCCCTGGAAACAGGAAGGCGTGAAACCCGCCAATTCAAGACACTTGATGCAGCGGCTAAATTGCTCTTCAAGATCGGGATTGCGAATTTTTCGGTTAAGCTCAAGACGAGCTGAAGTACAGTGATTCAGAAAATCATATCAGGTGGGCAGACGGGTGCCGATCGCGCCGCGCTTGATTGGGCTATAGCGAACGATATCGGACATGGCGGCTGGTGCCCAGCTGGGTGGCGCGCAGAAGATGGGTTGGTCCCGGATTTGTATTGCTTGCGCGAAACGCAGCAGCGCAACTACCGGCAGCGTACCCAATGGAACGTGCGCGACAGTGATGCCACGCTGATCATCACGCCAGCGGCAGAACTCACCGGTGGATCACTGCTTACACAGGAATGGGCTCAGAAAATTAATCGGCCATGCCTACATGTTTATCGCTGCAATGAGTGGCGTGAATGGATCAGGATTTTCTTCGGAACAAACTCGACTTCAATATTGAATGTGGCAGGACCGCGTAGTTCAGGCGCGGCAGGAATTCAACCCAGATAATCCATTAGGCGGCTCTGCGAGCCTACGCGAGTGCTGGCGGTCAGTTTGCGGTCATTTTCGCCGCCATTTTTGCCACCTGCGCGGCATCCATAGACCAAGCTATGGACTTCTCCCAACCGGCAAAACTGTCTCGCAACCTGCCTCGCCATCATCTCGCGTCCTAATGGATTATCTGGGTTAAACATTTTGTTCATGAAGTGCTGGATGAAATGTTAGCGAATTCATCTGACAGAAAACGTTCTTATGACATCAAGCCAAAGATAACCATCAAATAATTGGGGTTTTTTATTTCGCATTTGGGATAATAAGAAATAACCCGTGGTTTCATTCGCGCCGACATGGGACGTAAAATCTTTCTCCAACCGAGCCAGCACACCTATGAAGACCCCGAACAGAATCAAGCCACTCGTTGAAGAAGGGTTGGTGGACATGGTGGTCCGCCAGCTCATGAGCGGCAAAGAGGCCATCATCTACGTGGTTAAGTGTGGTGGAGATATACGCTGTGCAAAGGTATACAAGGAGGCGCATCAACGCAGCTTCCGGCAAGCCGCTTCCTACAAGGAAGGCCGCAAGGTGAAGAATAGCCGGCAAGCGCGTGCCATGGAGAAAGGTTCGCGATACGGACGCAAGATGCAGGAAGAAGTGTGGCAAAACGCCGAGGTCGATGCGTTATACCGTCTTGGCGCCGCCGGCGTGCGAGTGCCACAGCCTTATGGCTGTTTTGAAGGCGTGCTGCTAATGGAACTGGTGACGGACGCGGAAGGTAACGCGGCACCCCGCCTCCACGATGTGGAGCTCAATGAAGAACTGGCGCTGGACTATCATGCAAAACTGCTCTACCAGGTTGTTCTCATGCTGTGTGCCGGGGTCATTCATGGCGACCTGTCTGAATATAATATCCTGATCGACCGCGACGGACCCGTCATTATCGACCTGCCTCAGGCTGTTGATGCAGCGGGTAATAATAATGCCAGCGCGATGCTCGAGCGCGACGTCGCCAACCTGACGACATTTTTTAGCACCTTTGCGCCCCAGCTTGCCACTACCCAGTACGGCAAGGAAATCTGGGCTCTGTATCAGTCCGGGTTGCTTCGCCCCGACACGCCGCTGACGGGCCGTATCGAGGTTGATGACCGGCCTGCGGACGTTCGCGAAGTCTTGCGGGAGATCGAGCAGGTAAAAAAAGAAGAGGAGACGCGACTTCGGTTTCTGCAAGAGAGGGCGATGTCGAAATAGCGCTACCTTCCCTCGATTTTCTTCTTCCACGAGGTGTGGTCCACGCTACCAAACTGATCAGCAGGAACCGCATCGGGAATTTGAGCCGAACGTCGCCGTCTCCGATTGTGGAATAGCCAAGTATACCCGGAGCTAACCACTGCCATCTATGCTTGTGTTTCATGTAGCGCAGCACATACACGCTCGTTCTTGATGCTATTTGAACCTGCTTCCGTCAGGGCGTTATCCAACATATCCCATCATGGCTTATCGAGTAAGCCATGACACACTTCTCCACCCATCTGGCGAGACTGGCATACTGGCTCTCCTCCCGATGAGGGATCAAACTCGCCCGAAGGTTGCTGGTTGCTGGTTGCAATTCCCGATCTCTGGCCTTGAAAGCTCACCAAGAAACCGGGATACTATTATTGCTTATATGGCTTCTTGTCCATTACTTCCTGATCTCTGTATTCGTATTTCTCTCCCGGCGATAAATCCTTGGGAAACTGTTCTTTCGTGACCTCAGAGGTTGAGCTTGGCTGCTTCCCATACTTGTCTCCATCCTTCTTATCTTGAGAAGAGCTTGGTTTAGCCATTGTTTCCTTGTTCTTGTCAGATCCATCCGATCCAGCGACTGCGCTAAAGCTGCAAACAGCCGTGAAGGCGGTGAGAATAACGGTCGATATAAGTTTTTTCATTTCAAGCTCCCAGGAAGTAGTTGCGGTGGTAGATAAAAGTATGTGCTTCAACATGCTTGAGTAGAAACAATACGCATACCCCTCGGTGTTATCGGTACGCTACCGCACGGTAGCGGATTGTGGCGACACAAATGTCAAGCGCAATTGAAATTGCTTGACGAACTTGACGAATTTGATCGGTGGTGTAAACTGATATTTCGTCAGGAGGAAATCAACATGCCAACCAAAACCATGCAACAAGGACAGGAAAGTCTCGATCAGATAGTGAGCGATTTGTTCCCTAAGGAAGCGACCAAATTCTCGCGCGCGCTGAATATTCACATGGTTAACCTGGTCAATGAAATAGTTCAGGAGGTAGTAGCTGACACGCTTCAACGTACAGGAGCAACTGCCACCGACAAGTTCTCATTGCCCGGGCATCAGACACATACTTCCAAACTCGGCACAGCGATTGACTGGACAACACTCCGGCCCGCAGGTGGAGGTGTTGCCGCAGCCGAGAAGGAAGGTAGTCGTTTCAAGCAGGAAACCTGGTCCAGCGATGAAATGCTGACATCTGATGAAGCAGCGAGCCGGATGAGCATGAGCCGTGAAGCACTTAACAACCGGCGAAAATCAGGGCAGGCTTTAGCGCTTGAGGCGGGAAAGCGCGGCTATCGCTATCCTTCGTGGCAGTTTGAAGATGCGCTTATCCCGGCCATGCCCGATGTCTTGAAAGCACTGTCGCCTCTTGATCCCTGGGCGCAGTATCTGTTTTTCAAGCAACCTGAGCCTTTGCTGAAAGGTGAAGCGCCGTTGAATTTGCTTCGCGAAGGAAAGCTGGACGAGGTGACGCGAGTGGCTCGCCTTCTGGCGGCGGAAGCGGATTGATGAAGGCCCTGCCAGCATCTTTTCCTGTCACGTTGCCGCTACATACTTTTACAGAGGCGGCTTTTTTTCGGATCTGTAAAACCATGTATTCAAGCAGCGAACCCAGCTTTCGTGCGGCAGGTACTTATCGTTTTGATTCGCCGGATCGAAGCTTTGGCACCCTTTACTGTGCTCGCAACTTTAAAACGTGTTTTTTTGAGACGATTGTTCGCGATCGTCCCGATCTAAAAATCCCCGCCGCTGACTACAACAATCGATCGGCGGTACAACTGCTACTGGACACCCTTACGCTAAGGCTCGTTGCCATTCACGGTGACGGGGCCCAAACACTTAGGCTTAACCTGGCAGAACTTGCAGGCACCGATTACACTTACCCGCAGGCGTTAGCAAAAGCCATCCATGACCACGTGAGTGAGCCGCATGGTATGGTATACCGCTCGCGTTTCGATGATGATGCCTTGGCAATGGTATTATTTGAGCGTGCCAAACCGCATGTTCGGATCTTTCCGGACAGTACGCCAGTTGCATTATCAGATGCGAAGGAACTTGGTGACGCAATTCGCAATACCGTTCCTTTCATTCTTGTCTGACCTATTCTTACAAAATTGGCAGGTACATTATGATGAACAACAGAAAAGCTCATAAAGGCAGTTGTTTTTGCGGCGCGGTCCAGTTCACGGTCCGCGGTGAACCAGTTGCAATGGGTTATTGCCATTGCGAGTCGTGTCGAAGCTGGTCGGCAGGCCCTGTCAATGCCTTCACTTTATGGGAACCCGAAGCGGTGCAGATCACACTCGGGGCAGAAAATATCGGCATTTACAACAAGACGCCGCGCAGTTATCGCAAATGGTGTAAGACCTGCGGGGGTCACATCTTCACAGAGCACCCAGGCATGGGACTTACGGATGTGTATGCAGCAGTCATTCCGGACTTTCCGTACCGCCCCGGCGTTCATGTGCACTACCAGGAGAAAGTACTACGCATCGAGGACGGGTTACCGAAGATGAAGGACCTCCCGAAGGAAATGGGTGGCTCGGGTATCAGCATCGAGGAATAACACGGCTGGCGCTTCAAGCTTCATCAACCAACAGGCGTTCCAGCCGACCAGCCACTCGAAAAAAATGGCGATAGACCCCCACCGCTCCCTTCAGCGTTGTCAAAGAGTAGGCGGCATCATGCCGCGATGAAATATCCACGCAACACCATAAGCGATCGGGGCGATAATCCCGAACAAGGCAATTGCATAAAGTAACGCCAGTTTACCCATTCCCCTGAGTTTGCTGAAATCGGTTATGACGCCGATGCTGAGGAACGTCATCATGAACATCATGGTACGCATGGACCCTTCCACCGGGGTCGCAGCTTCATGCAGAGTTTTGGCAATTTCCGGCCCGGTGGAAGCAATGGCGATATATGAAAACCACACCAGGAGGTAGCCCAATACGAATTTGGGGAACCGGTGCCAGATTTCCATGAGTCCAACTTTGGATTGCCCAGGTTGACGTTCCACTTTGTATACCCATACAAGCGCCAATACAAAAGCCCAAACGCCAATAAACATATCGATCCAGATTTTAGTGGTCAGCGAAGCCATTAAAATCCAGCCTTCTTTCCATACCACACCCAGATTGGCCTCGGCATTTGCCCGCATCAATTCATCGAGCATCGCCCCGGCGGCGGCATCCGCGCCATCGGTTTTAACCGTCAATCCCAGAGCAGACCCATTGACGATGGGTTGGTTTGGGGCTATTGCGGTATAAAGACCTGGCAGGACGATAAGCTCGAACATGGCGAAGATCACAACCAGTATCGAGACGACGACAGGAATAACCGGGCGAGCGCGGATGGCACCGGCGGTGGCAATGGCAGCCGATACGCCGCAAATGGAAATACCGGAAGCAAGTACGGCCGAAGCATCGCGTGATAGATGGAACACCCTGCGGCCAAGAGCATAGACAATTGGCCAGAACAACATGTACGCAACAAAGGTAGCCGCAACACCGGTCATGACCAGTTCGGTAATGAAACCGGCCGCCTCGATGGACATGACACCAATTTTAATACCCAGAAACACGATTGCTGTTTTGATAAACCATTCCGGTTTCGCAGCTTCGCTGAGAAACGCGGCACTGCCCTTGAAAAAATTTCCGATAATCAGCCCAATCAAGAGGGCCAGCAGGTAAGAGAATCCACCTCCGAGAGACAATCCCCAGGATAAGCCGAATTTGGCAAACTCATTAACCGATACCTTGAAATGGGCTTCCTGTCCAACGACCCATATTGCCCAGGTCATCACAAAAAGCACGGTCCATCCGGCAAGGAACCGTTTCAGATCGAATTTCATCGCCCACGCCGCCACACAAGTCAGCGTGGTGAACACCAGATAGGTTACCAGCCATGAAAGTGTCGGATGCCAGCCTAGTTTGCCGCTGGATTTCAATACACCCTCAAGAGAAAAATCTCCCCATACCCAGGTGTTGGGTTTCGCCATCCAGCCGGTCAGGTCCAATCCCCAGAGTGAACCGACGCTTGCCAGGAACATGGTGAGCCCCAGCCAGACAGCCCACCAATCTTCTGTTCTCGCCATGCCGGAATACCATTTTCTATTCATTTCACTTATTTTCAGCCCCGGTTTGCTGCACTTTCAGTATGGGTGATTTCAAATCCAGCCGGATGTAGCGGTTGAAGTAATGAGAGGCGTACTGCCGTATCCAGGTCGGGATGCAGTTATAGTCAAAAACCATGAATACGGTAACGTGAATATTTTCGGGAAATAATTGCCTATCCAGCAGACATCGGGTCAGTTCCTGGTCCAACTCGCGCAAAGTCTGTCCGCATGCTTCGAAACTTTGATGGTATGCGATCCAGTTGACGCCATCATGTACCAACCGGACCTCCAGATCGGCTTTCATCCGTTATCCGGGAAGCAGGAACAAGTCTACTAAAACACCCAGGATTACAAGTCCCGCAATACCGATGCCTATGCTCCACAAGCAGAGCTGGGTTTCCCACTTTTCCCAAGGTTCAGGTTCGCCCAGAATCGATTGATTGGATAGCAACTTGCCGACATTTTCAAAAGATTGATCGGCAATCTCATTTTTTTTATCATTTGTTGTCATGGTGTTTCTTCTCTATAAGGACTCCTTTTTATTCTAACGCAGGTCAGGAAGAATGCCGATAGCGTCAGAAAAGAGCTATCCATAGTATCGCTCGAGCGGCGGGCGAAAGAGAAGCCTGTATCAGGTGGGTGCCAATAAGCTTGCGTAGACGGCGGAGTAAAAAATGTCAGACAAGCCTGACCCTATAGATTTTTGTCAGATAAGCGCATTATCTTATGATCAATGAGTCTGACCCTGTAGATTTTAGATTTATGCAGTTGCCGGATACGGCAGGGCAGCGTAGCGACAAATCCGAACAACGTGGTGACAGGAGGGGCGATTCTTGCGGGTCTAGACATCAACCTCAGCAAAAATAGGAGCCTGAGCCACGGTGTGATGGCGGTGGCTTTCGCGAGGTTTGAAAGGTTAAACTCAAAATTTGCCTATTCTTATTCTTGACTTATATCTTATTCTTATATTATTCTTATCATGTCTTAATTAAGAAAGGAAGTATGTCATGGAATCCATTGAAATTGATGATGATGTGTTTGCGCATTTGCAAAAATATGCCCGACCATTTGTTGATACACCGAATTCAACCCTTCGTCGTCTGCTTGATATTGATCATGAAATTGATATAGTAAATCAAAAAAATCTTGATGCTGAATTAGAAGAATCCACAGCCCAAAATTCTGAGAGCAGCGGAACTATACCTTTGAGCCGATGGCCTTTTGAAGAATTGAAAGCTCACAAGCTTGTGGGCAATGCGCGATCCAAAGCTCCAAAGTCCGACTTGGCTCTATTGATTAAAGAGAATTTTCTACAAAACGGGCAGAATTTGTACCTCATTGACTATCAGGGAAATCGGGTGCAGAAATTTTCTGCCATTATTTCTGAGAATAATCTGATCTATAACGGTCAGCGATACTCTATGAGCAATCTTGCTCAAGAGTTACTTCTCCAGCTAGGTTTCAGGAGTAATTCCGTTCGTGGCCCCGCGCATTGGGTGACCGACGAAGGGAGTTCAGTCAAGGATATTTGGCAGAAATATCTTGATCAGAAAGTGAGGAAATGAAATTGCTGGCAACAAAAATGTTTCAAATTTGTACCACGCTTATTTATTGCTCTCTCCACTTTCCAGCATAGCCATTTGCAATCGACCTATACGAAAATAGGAAGGGCGTGAATCTATGGGGTCGGATTCGATTGATGCAGGAATTGCTCTGACCACTTACATAAGCCGAGCTGGACATGCGCTGCTGGCACATTTCCCCAGTTCGCGGTGTAGCTGGGCGAGACAATCAAGCTACGGTTTGCAACGTATCACCACTTTCCAAAGTGAGCAGCAGCTTTTTTGTTCCGAGTCCTCCCGCAAATCCCGTGAGATCGCCAGATGTACCTATTACGCGATGACAGGGGGCAATAATTGAGATCGGGTTTTTTCCACTTGCTGCACCAACTGCTCGAGCGGCCTTTGCGTTGCCAATTTGTATCGCAATTTCGCGGTAGCTGCGGGTTTCTCCAAAAGGAATAGTCAGCAGCGCCTCCCAAACCTTTCTTTGAAATTCGGTCCCGACGAAGTTGAGCTCAAGCTCAAAACAGTTTCTTTTCCCTGCGAAATACTCATTCAGTTGCCGTTCCGTCTCTGCCAGAATCGGACTATCTTTCTCTTCGTGCATCGGGCCAAGGCGTACCCGATTTGGTTTATCGTGTTCCCACAAGATTGCAGAGAGCTTCGATCCGTTTGAAACAAGCTTTAATTTGCCAATGGGCGAGTCCACGATCTTGTATACATATGACATATACCGCCTCCGTATTGAAAAAGTGCCATTTACAGCGATTCATGACGATTTTTCGTCCTTTGCAAGATACACATTCACTATATATCCATGTTCAAAAGCAAGAAACGTGTTTCTTGCTTTTGAACTTTTATTATGTAGAGCGGCCACAGTACCAGATTTTCGAGTCTCACTATCTCACTCGCTGGTCAAGGTCGATCCCGGGCCTTTAAGGTAGCCATACCCTTCACGATAAACCAGCTCTCGAAAAATGAGAGAAAATGGATAGACCACCCAGTTGTGTTTATGTAGTTTTTATTTATAAAAATCCTTGATCCTAAATTCGGTAGTTTGACGAGGTGGAGTGAACGGTTTTTGGGGTGCAGGATGAGGCGCAACGACGCGGAATGCGACCGCGCAGGGCGGAGCAGCACCTTCCGCAGGATAGGTGCGACCACGAAACGGGATGCCGGGTCTCTCGCACGACGCTTCAGAGCACCATTCCATTCCAAGAAGTTGCAATTCAGCGCCGTGCCGCCCCGTCAATCATTTCTCTTAGGACGATGCACTCGGAAGACTTCGATTTCTCCTCGGCGGACGGGCGAACTTAGCCTGTGCTGCCCGCTGCAAATGCAGAAAGGATGAACTCTATCCAGGATAATGCGGAATGCGGGATCAGTCTCTCACCGAAATGCTGTAAGAACCCGTGCCGGTTGGGCTGTAGTGCCTGACCTGGGCATAGTAAACGCCAGACGCAAGGTTGACGGCAATCCTTGAATTGGTTCCGGGACCGCTATCATCATCCTGGGTGATGAATGTGGCCGGATTATCGGGACCAAATAATGTCAGGAAGCAGTCGGTGCTGCCTGCGGTTTCGATTGTATGGGTGCCGGAATTCATTACCGTGAATGTATACATATCCCGCTCATTCGCAGCAGAGATCGTTCCCTGCACTGCCGGACCGTTTACCTGAATGGTTGGGATACCGGGCTGGGGTGCCGATCCGCTTACTGAGATACTATAGCTCCCGACCGATGAGCCGCTGTAGTGCCGCACGCGTACATAATAGGTACCCGCCGACAGATTTCTTTCAATCCGCGAATTCGCGCCTGGTCCGCTGTCGTCATCCTCAGCAATGATTGCCGCCATGTCGTTGGGGCCATACAGGGACGTCACCACATCGGTTGAACCTTGCGTCCCAATGACATGACTTCCTGGCGTAGTCACGACGAAACTATATATATCAATTTCTCCTGCCTGCCCTATCGAGGCCGAGGTAGCCGGCGCGCCCACGGTAAGGGGCACGACCTCTGGAGACACCACTCCCTCATCGTCATACGTATAACCGAGCACATGATGATCGAGAACGCTTAGCGGCGTAGGCGGTGACGTTTCATTGTCCCACGGCGGCATCGGATCGTCCCGGCCGTGACCCGCCACTACATTGGGGGTACCGCTGGGCGGCAAATAAATTGCCGCAGGATTTTCCCTTTGCCATTCCGCCCATAGCCGATCGATATTGCAATGGTGCAGCCAGAACACCGGGTCATTGGGAGATGACATAGCCATCATCGACCCACCAACCCACATGTGCCCCGGATTGTGAATGACCGCTTCCAGCCGATTCCGGAAACTCGTGTTAGTGCTGCTATTGGAGTTCCATGGTGCGGAATCATATGGAACCACATTCAAGGTGGCGCTGACACCTTGTTGAGTCGGCAGCGACCCCATTGCGCCAAAAGCGCGCGTAAGGAAAGTGGTTGCATCGCCGGGATCACGGACCGTAAGCGTCCATTCTCCGGTTGAAAATGCAAAGGGGCCTGTGGTAACTTGCCGGCTGGCGCCCGTTCCATTGCCACCCATGAAATTTGAGGCCCAAAGCGAGGCTCCAGCCGTCCTGTCGACTGTCCAGTCCCAGTAGGGTATGGAAACACTTGAATCGACCTGCTGGAGAGCAAGCTCGAACCGGCGAAGATACTCCCGGTGCCACGGCAAAAAAGCCGGGCCCCCGTGCGCAGGGTCGTTGGGGCTGGCCATAAAGGCGGCGCGATGTTGAGCAACGAATACGTCGTAGTCGCCGTTTGCCTTCAGCGCCTTCACCGCTGCAACGAATGCTGCTTTCTCGGGGGCTGTCAGGCTGGACTGATTTTTTCGGATTCCCATGTTATTCCCCCGTTTCCCTGTAATCGATAATCTTCTTGGCTAAATCGGCTGACGAGGGTTGGGGGTCGAAGGCGAAGCCGGATGCCCTATACCCTCCGCCTGCATCGCGCACCGTGAAGATTCGCTCCCCATCGATGTATAGTTCAGTCCCCTCAGCGCCCGCTTCGTCTTCTCTGATCCCTGCCGTAGCTCTCGCGGTAGAAGCCTCCGCTCCGGTTCGAAGGATAATCTCCCGGCCCTTATAGGTTTCACGTTGCTCCGCCATTTTTCCCCCTCTCAAATATGAGTTCCAAACCAAATCAAAAACCCAGCACGTCACATGAGCTGGTTATTTTTAATATAGATCATCTCATTGAAAATGTCAGGAAAGCGGATGCGCCGAATTGCGCCAAATCAAATATAACCGGAAAATATTCCAGGAAATATAACGTTACGCTACTAAAGTTACCGAAAAGGAGACCACAATATGGAAAAAGTCCGCGATGCGAATATTTTGAAACGATTAAATGTTAAATTCTGTAACACATGACAATACAAACGAATACGACCAGGGTAGATACTTCACCGATCCGACTGGTGATTCACGGGGGCGCCGGTACCATCACGCGCAGCAAGCTGACAAAGGAACTCGAGCAGGCTTATACGCAGGTACTTGCGCAATCGCTGACCGCCGGCTACGCAGTGCTTGACGCAGGCGGCAGCAGTATCGATGCCGTGATTGCAGCGATCGTAGTAATGGAAGATTCGCCGTTATTCAACGCCGGCAAAGGCGCAGTGTTCAGTAATGCGGGGCGCATTGAATTGGATGCATCGATCATGGATGGTTCCACACGCATGGCGGGTTCTGTCGCCGCGGTGACGACAATACGCAACCCCATCCGCGCTGCCCACGCCGTGATGACGAAAAGCGCGCATGTGATGCTGATGGGCCAGGGCGCCGATGCCTTTGCCGCCGAGATGGGCCTGGAGATCGTTGATCCTTCCTATTTCTACACTCAATTCCGCTGGAATCAGTTGCAAAAAGCCATTGCCGAAGAACGCCTGATGCAGGACCATGACGTGGTTCCCAATACGCCGCAGCCCCAGATGGACGAAAAGGTGGATGAAAAGCGTGGAACGGTGGGGGCCGTAGCGCTGGATCGTCATGGCAATCTCGCCGCCGGCACATCGACCGGTGGAATTACCAACAAGCGCTTCGGGCGCGTAGGGGATTCATCCGTCATCGGCGCCGGAACCTACGCGGACAATCGCTCGATTGCGGTATCCGCGACCGGCACCGGAGAAATATTCATTCGTACCGTAGCTGCATTCAACACGGCGGCACAGGTACGGTTACAGCAAATTCCGATTATCGAGGCGGCGGATAATACGCTGGCGGAAATCGCTGCCATCGGCGGTGATGGCGGTTTGATCGTGCTGGATGCAAAAGGTAATCATGCAATGCGTTTCAACACCAGGGGCATGTACCGTGGCACTATCGGTAGCGACGGCATTGTGCGGGTGGGTATGTTCGCTGCCAACGATAAAGCAGTATCCATGCCCAGCTTACATCGTACTCGCTAGACGGGCTCGCCTAGGCGATCAGGCCATAGGCAATCTTCTCAACAGCTTTTGTGGATGACAGAGTCCCAGAACTGAAGATTGATTTTATCGCCACTTTATCCGGACTGGAATTCCACCCTTGGGCCGCAGGGTTACCGCCATCTCAACCTCTACTTCATCCGTATCAAGCAACTGTAGATCACAGTGCTGAACTATCATGCTGAGCAAGAGCTGGCTTTCCAATAATGCAAAATGACTACCGATGCAGATGCGCTCGCCTACCCCGAAAGGCATGAACGAAAACCTGCGATTCTCAGGTATTAAAAACCGTTCAGGGTCGAACTGCTCCGGTCGTGGCCAAAAGTCAGCGTGATGATGAAGATTGAAAATGCTGAATATCGCAAGTCTGCCAGCCTTCAAAAAATAGCCATCAACCTCGGTATCCTTATTGACTCTACGCAGCATAATGCCGGCAGGTGGACGGAAACGCATCGATTCATTGAGTACCGCTCTCGTATAAACAAGCTGCTGCAGATCTGCCGCACCCGGTATTTTTCCTTGCAGCAGACCATCAAGTTCCTGACGCAGTTTAGCGAGCACATCTGGATGCCGGGCCAGTAAATATAAGGTCCAACTCAACAAATTCGCGGTGGTTTCGTGACCTGCACCAAAAATGGTGATGACTTCATCCCGAAGCTGCCTGTCGGTCATCTTTTCACCGGTGTTGTCATCGCTTGCTTTTAACAGCATATCCAGCAAGTCGTTGTGCGTGGATGGTGCAGCGCGGCGTTGATCGATGATTCCGTATATGACACCATCGATTATTCCCAATGCCTGTTTGAATTTTTGATTGGCCGGGGTCGGTACATACAACGGGAGCATCAAAGGATTCACGATGGTTTTAGCGGCGTACCTGAGCAAGGTATCCAGAGATGGGGATATCAGTTCTATTTTGTCGAGGACGCTGGTACTGAACATGGTCTGGGTGATCCCCTCCAGCGTCAACTGCGTCATTTCCCTGGACAGGTTAATCTCCGCACCTTCACCCAGCTTCCGCCATCTATCCAGCATATTGCTGCCAGCGGTGACGATTTGCGGCAACAGCGTGGTTATATTACTTCTCTGAAAAACCGGTTGCATCAACCGCCGTTGCCTTTGCCATAAATCGCCCTGGCTTGTTACTAATCCCTGCCCCAAAACCAATGCCAGGCCAGTTGGTTTTCCGGCATCGTGGATTTTTACAAAAACATCGCTTTGCTTGATCAGGGCTTGTTCAAACAGTTTCGGGTGACCGAATAGATAAATTTGGCGGGCAGCTAATCTGAAGCTGACCAGGTCACCGTAATCTCGCTGCCAGTCACAAAGGGCTTGAAACGGATTCGCGATCATCTGGCTTAAATTGCCCAGCAGAAAATCGCCTTTGACCTGTGGAACTGTTTTGTTATGCGGCATCGTCAATACAATTAGAAGTTTTCATCATGAGTTCATCAGCATTCAATGCTGCGCGTACACGGATCAGATGCAACAAGTCAAACAAAAGCAAATTCACTATCTGTTCTTGTCCAGTTTTCGCTAATGGGCCCTGACCGGGTGCTGCCGATCAAACGATCCATCCACTTGACCTTGTTACCGGGATTCAAGATGAATTATTTTGAACATCATTGATCAAACGTTAGGGTGAGCGCATGATCAGCCTGCGCTACCGATAAGCCGTCATTAGACTGTTACCATTAAAGTTGTTTTTTTACTAATACTTCCCGCTATGCTTTATCTGATATTGGTCTGTTTTATCGCTCTCCTGGTTGTCGGGCCTTCCTACTGGGTCAAACATACCATGGAAAAATATAGTGAACCGGCTGATCGCTATTCATTCACGGGAGCACAACTGGCTCGCAAGTTGCTGGATAAGGCCAATTTACAACATATCACGGTCGAGGTAACTGAATTGGGCGACCACTATGATCCGTTAAAAAAAGTGGTCCGTCTCACACCGGATAAATTCAACGGCCGCTCACTGACAGCCATAACGGTTGCAGCGCATGAAGTCGGCCATGCGATCCAGCATCAGGATAACTACCCGCCTCTTGCCTTGCGTACCAGGTTGGTGCAATGGGCTGCACCTGCGGAGAAACTGGGTGCCGGAATCCTGATGCTGTCTCCCGTGATTATGGCGCTATTGCGCTCTCCCTCGGCGGGATTGCTATTTCTTGTAGGCGGCATCCTGACACTGGGAAGCGCGACGCTTGTGCACGCGCTAACCTTGCCGATGGAATTGAATGCGAGCTTTGCCCGGGCCCTGCCAATTTTGGAGCGAGAGCGTTATCTGATCGATGGGGACATGCCGCATGCCCGGCGACTGCTCAAGGCCGCGGCATGGACTTATGTTGCGGCTTCCCTGATGACACTCCTTAATATGGCTCGTTGGTTGGCGATTTTACGTCGATAGTTGAAGTTAAAATATGCGGGATGTTAACGTCAGAACGAGCGATCAACCGAGGAATCCAAATTTCTCTATTGGTGAATAATGAGGTCTGACCTTGAGCTATCCCCACAAATTCAGGCATCCAATAAGCTTTCAATATAGGGATTGATCGTTGTTAGCGATTGCCAGATTTGATTGGGTAATAATCGAAACGCCGGTTGTCGCAGGAGCAAACGCGCGAGAAAGATCACCGAATAAGGATCACGTTTGCTGGACGAATTCACACGCACCTGTTTAGCGATCGGCTGATTCTTTCCGGCAATACCGATACACCAAAGGAGGAAGGCAGCCAGTGCAGCAATCAGCAGCATGTCGTGGTAGCGATCGAATCCGGCGGTCTGCTCGATATCCTGACCCATCCGAACCAGGTGAAGTATCCCCGACAGCGAATTTTGGTCGTTGCTGCGGACAACTACGTCTACCTGGCGCCGTTTGCCGAGGAAGAAGACTACCTCTTCCTCAAGACCATCATCTTGAGTCGCAAAGCGACAAGGGATTATTTGAACCAAGGTGAGCCTGATGCCGAAGATTGATGCGTACGAGCAGGAAGTTCTCGATGCTTTCGAGAAAGGGCAACTCAAATCGGTTGCAACCAAGGCAGAGCTTGCCAGGCTCAAGGCAGCGGCTCGTGCCACCGCTATCAAGGATCGGTGGGTAAATATTCGCCTTTCGTCGGGTGATCTGAGTGATATTCAGGTGAAGGCGCTTGAGGAAGGTATTCCGTATCAAACGCTCATCGCCAGTGTATTGCACAAGTACGTTACCGGCCGTCTCGCGGAACGTCCCGCGCCGAGTACCGAGCAAGCGTCCAGTCGTATACCGAAGCGGCGTACTCCACCCGCTGGTTGATGGTTCGCTCTTTATCTCAGGCGCCCAGCCCTTCCATAGAGCGGAACCGCTTCGGCCGGCGGCTTGCGCGAGCCGCTCATGAGCAAGGGTACCGATGGGTAGAGTAGAGAACAGACTCTCGCCTGCCCTCCCTCATCAAACCGTGCATGCGGTTTTCCCGCACACAGCTTTCCGATGTTCTTCACGCCAAGGCATGCGCTGTTTTCCAGCCCGCCGTTGTCGGAACTTTGAATTCACCTAGTACAAGTTGATGAACAACAGTGGAGCGAAAACCAATAGTGGCGGCGAAACGATGCAGCCGGTCATTACGTTGACCGGCTGCATAGGCTGGACCATTCGTTTCACAGAGATCATCTTCGATGATCCGCCATATTTGGCGATGCAGGCCGCCCCTGAATTTCCGGGCGGCAATGGCAGTCTGACCAAGGCCGGCATCATTTGGGATCCGTTCGCGTTGATCGAATCGGTCAGGCGACCGGGAGCACATCAGGTGCTGACCTGCGAATGTGGTTATGCACCTGATGCTGACTTGCAGGAGCCCGTCCTGGTCAGCCACCCGGACATGAATAGCGTAATCTGGGAACTCGATATTCCGGGTCTGCGCCCGGCTCTGGATGATGCATTCGACAGGGACCGGGCAAGCTTTTTGCGACTGGTCTTTGCGCGTGATCAGTACGAGGCCGATATCAGGGCACTGTTGCGCGGCTTGCAGCACGCCAGCAATACCTCTTTCGTGACCGAAGCGCTGGATTCGCGGATTATTGGACTGACGCACCTGCGCTCAACTTGCGCAGCTTGCGATTCAATTTGCGTGAAAACGCTGGAACCCGACTCGCAGGGGTTGGCACTGGAACGTTTGATGGAACTGGACGCGGACGGCCCCTGGCTGCGGGAGCCGATGTGGCCCGCTGGAACGCTCATTGAATTCGGCTTTTTCCAATGCGGCGACGGGCATGGCCTGATCCGGGTGAATGGTGAACTGTCTGGTCCGGTCTGGCCTGGGCGGTATCTCACGCGCTGGAATGTTCTCGATGCGTTCAGGGCTTGGCTTTCCCACACACGACGTGCTTTTGCACTGGACTCGTTATTCCCATTGCCGCTGGGAATCGGTAAAAACGAGCTTGTCCTGCTTCGGGAGTCGGATCGACCGTGCTGCCATGATGCGGGCAGGCGATTGGCCGCAGTCATGCAAGCAAGCCTCGAAGAAGGTGAAACGGCGCCGGATGTGACAGTGCACTATTGCGAATGTCCGCTCTACGCCGCAGAATCCGGGTCATTTTCGGCTGAAGTGGATGAACATAACTGAGTTCAGCGATCACTCTATCGACCTGTTGTCCGCATCACATCGAAGTCCGCCTATCGGCCATGGAAGCCGAATACAGCGTGCGGGTGCTCTACGCCCGTGAGTCGGGCAGCCGGGGCTGGGGGGGCGCGACATCTGGTTCAAGAGCACATTCGGCGGTGAGCATTTTTTCAGCCTTATTTTACCCAACCCTCCGTTCAACCTTCGGTTCGGTTTTGATCAAATGTTAATCTGGCCGCGTCATACCCGTTTCGAGTTCGGTGTTATCAATGACCCAGACTGCACTCCGGGTGACACCATGACCGGTTACTTGGACCGATGTGCCGACCCCGAATCCGCAGGCCACCTCGCTTATGGCAATTAACAAGACCTGACCCAATACTGTTCGGATAAATAAATATCAGTTACACTTTAGCCATTGTCCTCATGGGAGCGGAGATGGCACGAACCAAAGCAGTTCTGGGAGCTGGG
>NZ_FMUF01000034.1:0-23939 GCF_900100985.1 Nitrosospira sp. Nsp1 | reverse complement strand
TTGGGCAACATCACCCCAGCCGAATTTGCAGCCCACCATCAATTTACAACCCCGGATTCTACTGCACCGTGTAGCTAATTACTGGGAGCAGGTCAATGCCATGCTATTGTCTGGCCTCGGTTTAATAGGGTTAATGCTTCGTTGCAAGAAAGTCTTGATTAGCTAGACGATCAAATAGGGAACATGAGATGTAAACCCAAGCTACCGAAAAATTCCCATAATCGATAATCTTTCCGTATTTGCGCATCCTCACTTGTCTAAATACGGAATGGAGCGATAACTCAACAGTCAATGGGTCTTGTTGTTCACCGCCATTGGCTCGTAGTGCTATCGCCATCGCAGACCCAGATACTCGTATCTCTTAGGCGGTGTACCTCGCATTCACTTTTTTCGTTGCAGATCACACAGAAACCGACTACCGATCTTACATAACGCCTTAAGAAAATGCTCTGTCCGCTATTCGTTGCGGTATCAGGAATTCAGCGGGGTTATTCAGGCTGGTGCGACGCATGAAGAAAAGCGCAATCCTACGACCTGATGCTGGCAGGCCTCGCCTTGATAGGTGTCATGGCGGCGCTGAGCAGGCGGCCAATAAAAACCCCGGCTCGCAGTAACCTGGGCCGGGGCGTTGCAGATGCTTATGCTTCGTCGGGAGGCTTCCCTATTTATCGGGTTTCCAGACTCGGCACGCAACTGTTAAAGCTTGTCAATTGAATCTTTGACAGTTTCCTTGGCATCTCCCACCTTCTTTTGTATTTTTCCTTCTACTTGTTTTGCAAGCCCTTTGGCTTCTTGCTCTTTATTTCCTGTTAAGTTTCCAGCCTCTTCCTGGACTTTCCCGGCGATGTCTTTTGCAGTACCTTTGACTTGGTCTTTATTCATGATTGAATCTCCTATCAAAAAATCTCAATATTGCTTGCTCACGGAGGAGACCGGAATTGATATTCTCGACATCAGAGTTATCAGCGGCTACGGATACGAAGCGGCAAGAGTTATCAGATTAACACCGTGGTTGCGGCTCATACTGTGCGGTAAATCACATAGGGTCGGGATAGTTTGATAGAAAAATCGATTGGATATTGACGGCTTGTGGCGCGCGCATCAGCGCGTGTTACGCTTAATTTTGAGCAAGTAGGTCGGGCTCCGCCTGACATCGTTTTTGATCGTCGGGCAGAGCCCGGCCTACATTTATAAAGTCTCGACCACAGCATCATTTGCTAACATAGGGCGCCCACGCAAATTTCACCTGAACCAATAAAAGCAACCGATATTGAAATTTATTGTCCACAAAAAGGGAGCGCGCAATGTCAAGTGTTGGTTACCATGAGCCTGTTGAAGAGTTGTCCGATGAAACGAGGGACATGCACCGGGCAATCGTGTCGTTGATGGAAGAGCTGGAGGCTGTCGATTGGTACAACCAGCGTGTAAACGCGTGCAAGGACGAGGAACTCAAAGCTATTCTCACGCATAATCGTGATGAGGAGAAGGAGCATGCCTCCATGGTGCTGGAATGGATCCGGCGTAAGGATGCGAAGTTTTCCTCCGAACTGAAAGAGTATCTGTTTACTGAGAAGCCCCTTACGCACGATTAGGTCAGACAGGCGTTTCCTAAGGAATTATTCGCGAATTTTTCAGGATAGCCAGGCAGGTTCGCTAATAATGAGCTGCTTGATACGCATGCAGCCATAAATCAATCACAGGTAGCGCCTGGGCTTTTCCGGGCCGAACAGCTTTTCAGTTAATCGCTAATTGCTGGCGCCGCTTTTCGAACAGGCAAATATTCAACATCGATCGGGAAGCGCTGCTCAAAGACCCGTATCATTTTCGCAATGTGCGCCACTTTTTCTACCGGCAGCGTGGGGAAGATGGGCAGGGCCAGCACCTCATCAGCGAGGCGTTCGGCCAGCGGCAGTGATACCCCGGCATGCGATACGGAGAAAGCCGGTTGTAGATGGCAAGGGATGGGATAAAACACGGCGGTGGCGATATCGTGCTCAGCCAGAAATATTTGTAGTTCGTTGCGCCGGGGATGGGTAACGACAAACTGGTGATGGACAGAAATACTATCTTTTATCGCTATCGGCCAACCACAGGCCGTACCGCGCAAGGCCTCCTGATAAAGCGTGGCAAGTTGCCGGCGTTGCCCGTTCCACTCATCCAGATAAGGAAGCTTGACCCGTAAAATAGCCGCCTGAATCTCGTCGAGACGACTGTTGCAACCGATTTCGGTATGTTGATAGCGGTTCTGGCGACCGTGATTCCTGAGGCTGCGTAGCCGTGTCGCCAAGGCCGGATCATTGCAGGTAATTGCGCCACCGTCTCCGTATGCACCAAGATTCTTCGTAGGATAAAAGCTGAAGGCGCCGGTGACGCCGAATGATCCGACGCGGCGACCGCGATACTGTGCGCCGATTGCTTGCGCCGCGTCCTCGATCAGCCACAGGCCATGGTTTCCGCAGAATTGCTGCAGTGGCGCGAGGTCAACCGGTTGCCCAAAAAGATGGACGGCAATAACCGCTTTCGTCCGAGGCGTCAAAGACCGCCGTACGCTTTCCACGTCGATATTATAGTGCCGGGCTGAGCAGTCGGCGAAACGCGGTTGGGCGCCAGCCAGGCAAACTGCCTCCGCTGTCGCGAAAAAAGTGAAACCGGGCACGATTACCTCATCGCCTGCACCTATGCCCAACGCCTTCAGCGAGAGCAGCAGTGCATCCGTACCGGAGTTGACGCAGACCACCTCAGCAACCCCGATGTAGCCGGCCAACTCGCGTTCCAATGCATCGTTTTCAGCGCCGTCGATGAAGTTGCCGCTTGCAAGCACCCGCTGCACCGCAGCATCGATCTCGACGCGTAATTGCTGATACTCTGAACCCAGATCCAATTGCGGTACGATCATCAGGCGTCGTCGAGTATCCGTTGCCGGATCTGCTGCGCGAGGTATAGCGCTGCATGGCCTTGTCCCGAAGTGACCCGCGGTACTGTGCGGCTGCGCGAAGCATCCAGGAAAGCGGTGAGCTGCAGGCTCAGCGCGTCCTGCTGGATGCCTGGCGCAGAATGGGGGAGGGAAGGGTTGTGAGTATCGTGGGAATGTGAGAGGCCCGTGGGGAAATTACGATAGGTGATTCGGCGCCGGAAATCAATGGTCCAGGTTTCATTGTCGTGCAGTTCCGCAGTCATGCACCGGTCTTCTTTTCTTGCGGCTGAACCCCAGTGCGCGCGCAGAGACGCGCGGCAACCGTTAGCAAAGGTCAGCTCAACCTGTGCTTCATCGATAGGGGTCAAATGATGACTGCTGCCCGAGGCATGAAATCCGACCACGGGGGAGGCTACACCGTGCAGAACCAGGTCGAGGTCATGAATCATCAAATCGATCACCACATCCAGCGCACCCGCACGTGGCTTGCGATGCGTAGTGCGTACCGTTTGGATGGTATGGACCCGGCACAGCAAGGCCGGGCCGGCGGCAAACGCGGGATTGAAGCGCTCGATGTGGCCGATCTGCAGAACACAACTCTTTGCTTCCGCCATGATCTGCAGCTTCGCCGCCTGTGCCGCGGTTTCTGCAATCGGTTTTTCCAGCAGCACGTCCAATCCACGCTGAAGCAGGGCTTTTGTCAGCGCATAGTGGGTAGCGACTGGCGTCGCTACCGACACCGCACGCACTGTGGATGGGAGATCGGCAAGATGACTGAACCAGCTTACGCCAAGGTAGTCGGCAAAGGATTTCGTCATTGGATCCGGATCGACCAACGCCCGCAGCCGGCTGCCCGGCAACCTCGAGTAACATAGCGCATGCAGGCTGCCGAAATAACCCACTCCCACAACGGCGGTATCGATGGGACGCGGCTGGTCCTGGACGCCATCCGGCAATTCGAGATCGTGGACGGGCCGAGTCATGATTTGCCCAGCGCCCATACGCCCAGTATCTTGCCGGTCTGCGGGTTTTCAACAATGCGTTCCAGCGGCGCCGAAAGATTAAAGGGTGCCAGCATAAGGTTCACTGAACGCCATCCGCCGGTAGCGATGTCGGTGTTCACGCTAATTGCTTCATGGCTGGTTGCCAGCAGATATTTTGCCCCTGAGCGGCGAATGTTGGAAAGCGCCCGGCCGATATCTGCAAGTGACAGATGGATCAGGGCATCGCGGCAGAGTACAGCATCGCCCGGGGGCAGCGGATCTTTGATCAGGTCGACAACTTCGAATTTCCAGTTGGGATTCCGGTAGCGCCGGCGATTATCCTCGATCAATGCAGGAACGATATCGACGCCAATGTAGGCATCCAGGTCGATTTCGATGTGCTGGCGCCAATTGCAGTCGCCACATGGCGCATCGACCAGCGTTCGAACGCCCAGCCTGCTTAGCACGGCAGGTAATTCGTGTCGCAATACCTCGGTTCGCTTCAAGGTTGAGCCGGGTCCAGACCGGGATTCGGCACTTTGCCATGAATTATGCTGGTAGATTTGTTCGAATATCCGGGGGTGGTCGTCTAAAGCATGGCTACCATGAACGCCCTGATTGTCTCCATTGCGGCGATTATCCTGACGTGTTTTTAGCGTAGCCAAGGGACGATTCCATATGGCGTTCTTCAAGCGGTAGAGTGAGGTCACGACAGGCCAGAGGCGCGAGTTACGAATTCTCGCCAGCTCAGACTTGGCTTGTTCTGTACGTAAACGCTGCGCCGTCGCTTCGACCCAAGCCTGATCCCGCTCTTGTTCGGCACGGTAGCGGCCCTTGGTGAAATCCGCAACCCCGCGAAGATAGTCGCTGGCGGTCAGGAAATGGGCACGGTAATCATGTTCTTTTTCCGGATGTTTCGTAGCTTGAGCGGCAAGATGCGCATCTACTGCTTCCCGGTACACATCGATGATCTGATCGATTGCCGGTTCCATGGCCGCTTCCGATCGCACACGTTGAGTGACTCCGCGGGCGCCGATTGCATCGTACAGATCGATTTCCCTGGTGATGGTTTCGATGGTAATGGGATCACGTAAGGTGCGAATGCCGAAGTTCAGCGCGCGAAATCTTTCGTAATTGCCCGGCGTGACCATGCCACCCAGGCCGGCGGCATCGCAAGCAATCAGGGCCGTCCCGCAGGCGAGCGCCTCAAGCGCACACCGTGCTTTCGCAAATACAATATCGTACTGGCCGAGGATCTGCTCGGGCCGGGCTTCGCTATGCCCAACGGAAAGACCGATGGCGTCCAGTTCGATTCCGCGATCGGCACAAGCCTGACGCAAAATGCCCAGGCAGCCATCCTCGTTTATGTAATTGCTGAAGACCAGAGCGCGACGAGGGGTTGCGGGCAGCTCGCCGCGCAGCGCAAAACGCCGCAGATCGACAAAATTGCGGATCATCCGGATGCGCTCGCCGGGGATTCCGTGTATGCACTGCAAGCGTTCCCGGCAGAGGTCGTCGACCGCGACATAGCGCTGTATGGTGGGGAAGTGCGGCGCCATCTCCTCCCAAGGCAGCCAACCATGACAGAAGTAGACAGCCGGCGTATCGGGGAAATGCAACATGGCGGTCATTGCATCCAGGTGATGCTGTCCATGGATGATGTCCGGAACCGCTGTCAGCAGCCTAAGGTCGTCGATTACCGGGATGGTCGCCTCGCGCAACTCGTTGGCAACCATCCCGAGTCGGGTGCTATAGGCCACCGGGTTATGGCCGCGCCGCAGCAGCGCGAGCGCGAGATCACGCACGTAGACTTCAGATCCCGCGCGGTTATCCAATGTGTTGTTGGTTATCAGCACTCTCATCGCGGCTTCATCCCTGCGCCTCCGCCCATGTGTCCGATACCTTCTTGCGGAGATGCTTCACAATTGGCAGAACATGTTCGCCGAAACGAATGACAGATTGATAACGGCCGGCTGCAACTTTTTGTTCTCCATAGGTCTCATAAAAAGGTTTTTGTTGCGAGAAACGCCGTTCCGGTTCTTGCCCTGGCGCGGCAGCCGCAAACAGGTACTCGCGAGCGAAAGCCTGTTCACCAAAGTTGTGAAATGCATCCGCCACTTCCTCCTGCAGGATTCCTCTCGCGCTGATGGCATAGCTTCGCATCGCTTCTAGCTTCTGCTTGAACCGCAGCGGTGTCAATTCAACTGTATGGTGCGCTGCTTCCATGCTGCCTGTAGCCGGACGGGGATCATTCATCAGGGGAATAGTGTAATGCCGGACCGTGCAAGGTTTTCTAGTGCGTGTTTTGTCAGCATCATTGGCATTCCTTGCGATGTCGATCGCCGTGCGGACCAATGCCTCGCACAAATCGTGGACCGGATTGTAACCTTCTATAGCGTCGCTGACGACCAGATCGATATCTTGCGCGATGATGAGCCTGGCCAGTCGTTCGCACAGGATATCGAACAGATCGTATTCATGGCGCAGAATTTTCTCATAGATTCGCCGATCGCTGAGTTCGCCGCAAAGCGGCCCGATCTCAGCACCTAATTCGTGCAGGATTTCCAGCGTTTTATCCAGCCTGGGCGTGCCATCGCTGCCGGAACCATCGGTAAGAATGCAGACGATGGGTCGCACTTGGCCAACCCAGCCATAAACGCGCAATTCATGCCCAGGATGGCCGATCACCAGCAAACTGCGCCCTTCAGACGCGGATCGCATGATACTCCTCATAACACTCTGATATCCAGCGCGTTCGGAAGATAAACCTGCGTCCAGAACTTGGCTGTCGGGTTTGGCAGCACTTCGAACACATGCCCAATCTCCACAATGTCGAAAAACAATGCCTGCTGATGTGCCTTGATAGGGTGTGTCAGCGAGATTCTCAGGCTGTATCTGCCATCGGTCAGGGGAAGAGATGTCCGGTAAATGACTTCTGCCTGCTGCGCTGGCGTCAACGTCAACAACGCCTGGCCTTGCATCAAAAAATCGGCTCCGATGACCGGGGTACGGTTCTTGTCGCAAATCTTGTAGTTGACCGAAAAGGTACAGGTGCGAACCGCTTCGACGATAATTCGTATGGATACCTCCTGCCCGAATTCCGCTGAGCGAACCGGTAGTCCATTATCGTCCAGCATTTCCGCGTACATGATTCTTATATCGCCAGTACCTGAGCGGCAATGGTTCGCCTTTTCGGCAAAGCGCGCGAATTGCTCGTTCCCCGCGAGCGGAAGGCCGCTCATCGTTATAGCGGTTCGAGCGGTTCCGGTATTTCCAATAGCGTCAGGGATTCCGGCGGCTTCAGCGATCCCGGTGGTTTCTGTGGCTTGAGTGACAGCATCAGCGATAGCTCCGGTGATTGTCCGGTTGTTTGCTTCCTGCACCTCACGAATATAACGCGCAACGACCTCTGCGGTAGGTCCCAACTCACGTGCCTGTCCCCGCTTCAGGTAAAGCGTGCGTCGACATAGCGCGTTGACTGTTCCAATATCGTGACTGACGAACAAGATGGTGGTGCCCCGCTCCTGCATCTGTTTCAGCGTCACCATGCACTTCGTCTGAAACTCCATATCTCCTACCGCGAGCGCCTCGTCTATAATCAGCACATCGGGTTCGATCGATATCGCTACTGCGAATGCAAGACGCACGTACATGCCGCTGGAGTACGTTTTCACCGGTTGGTCGATAAAGCCGCCGATGTCGGCGTACGCTGCAATCCGATCATAACGCTGCTCGACCTCGAGGTTGGTAAGTCCAGCAATCGATGCAGCCAGATAGATGTTTTCGCGTCCGGTAAATTCGGTATTGAAACCGGCTCCCAACTCGAGCAATGCCGACACTTTTCCGTTGATGAATATTTCACCTTTAGTGGGTGTCAACGTTCCGGCGATCAGTTGCAGCAATGTGCTCTTGCCTGAACCGTTGAGGCCAATGACGCCAAAGGTTTCACCGCGATAGACATCGAACGAGATGCTGTCCAGTGCCATGAATTCGCGGTAAAGTTGCTTGCGGCTACCCCATAAGCTCTGCAGTAACCGGTCTTGCGAGCGATCGTAAATACGGTATGTTTTTGACAGGTTCGAAACGCGAAGTGCAATATCTACACGGTCAATGGCATCGCCGGGGGCAGGTTGAGGCAAGGGTGGCATTATGTGGTTCTATTTCGTTAGACCGCTAGCACTGCTCATGTTGTTGCATACACATTGCAGGATACCTTATCGATTGCGACACGAAGGATGGGTAACCGCAGCTTATCAAAATTTATCTTAGCGCAGAATTAGAGTGCTAGCCACTGTCTGGCTGAAGCAAACGACAAGCCAGCTGTGTATCTATATATATGAGCTTTTATTTTGCGGATTCCATCTCCGAGCACATGAAGGAAAATCTTATTCACCCGGCTGCGATCGTTCATCCAGGCGCTCGTCTTGGTTCGGGTGTTGCCATCGGCGCTTATTCAATCATCGGCGAGCATGTGGAAATTGGCGACAATACCCAGATCGGGCCACACGTCGTCATCAAAGGCCATACACGCATCGGCTGCGGCAATCGCATTTTCCAGTTTTGTTCGCTCGGCGATGAACCACAGGACAAGAAATACAACGGTGAGCCGACCAGGCTGGAAATAGGCGATCGCAATACGATTCGCGAGTTCTGCACCTTTAACCGAGGCACCAGCCATGGCGTGGGCATAACCCGCCTGGGAAATGATAACTTCATGATGGCCTATGTTCATCTGGCGCATGATTGTCAGGTGGGTAATTTTACTACATTCATTAACAACGCCTCATTGGCAGGGCATGTACAGGTGGGGGATTACGCAGGCCTGGGTGGATTCACCGCCGTGCACCAGTTTGTTCGTATCGGTGCCCATAGCTTTACCGCCCTGGGCACCATACTCACTCAAGACCTGCCCCCCTATGTATTGGCGGCGGGCAATACAGCCAAACCCCATGGTCTCAACCTGAGAGAGCTCAAGCGTAGAGGTTTTTCAGCGGAAGCCATCCATGCATTAAAGCATGCGTATAAGCTGGTTTATCGATCCGGCCTTTCTCTGAGAGAAGCGGAGGCGCTTATCGAGCCGTTAACCCTCGTGGCGCCGGAAGTCCGAAGTTTTCTTGATTTTCTCTCCGTTCGCGGCCGAGGCATTATTCGCTAAGCACCAGAGAGAAATAGCACGGAAGAAATGAGAGTTCATGCTGCGAGACAGGCATAAGTCCATTTATGAATTACGAAAGAGCAGGCAACCTGAACTGCTGAGTTACCCCTCAGTAAAGGGCGTAGAACCGGTCGCGAATGATTTTTTCATCTTTCCAGTGCTGAACAGCTACCTGGTCGAATTTTTTATGCCCGAAGTCCCGGTGCTTGTATTCATAGTGCCATTCGGTCATCGTGACGTTTTCACCCACGGCGGTAGCTATAATCTCTGATTTCAGCCACGCTTCGACGCCCTTGAAAATTTCCGCTTCCCGGTTTTTGGCTTCTTGTAGCCCTGTTGCCACGACGTCGTTCTTTTCCATGACGACGCAATCCGGGTGGTAATATTTGTCCATGGATTCCAGAATTTGGCCCTTCAGGATCATATCGTTCAAATCGTCCAGTTTTTCTTTCAAGGTCATCATTTATCCTCTCCAGTTATTTCACACAGTATAAACTCGCTCATTCGATATGATATACCGGATTCAAGACGTATTTTTCAGCCATTGCTGCCGCGCTTCACGTGCATTGGCGAAAGCTTTTTCGAGTGCGTCACCATCGTCGCGCGCCAGCGTTTCGCGTAAGGCAGCCAGTTCATGCTGATAAGCGTCGATTTGATCGACCAGGGCTTCGCGATTGCCGAGGCATATATCGCGCCACATCTCGGGGGAACTCGCGGCAATGCGGGTAAAATCGCGAAATCCGGTGCCGGCAAAGTGTAACGGATCATTCGGGCGCGGCATACCATCCGGCCCATGGCCAGCGTGGTAGACATGATTCATTAGCGTGAATGCCAACAAATGAGGAAGGTGGCTTACCGTGGCAAGAATCTTGTCGTGCTGGTTGGCGCTCATCAGAGAGACGCATGCGCCACAAGCCTGCCATAATTCTTTTACCCGATTTACCGCGTTGCTGCTGGTTTCTTCCAGAGGCGTCAATACCACGTTTCTGGCACGGAACAGGTCGGCGCGCGCCGCGCTCGCACCACTTTGTTCCGCCCCGGCAATGGGATGTCCCGGAACGAAATTTTGCAGGTTTTCAGCCAGATGAGAACGCGCAGCCGCGATGACATCCTGTTTGGTGCTGCCGGCATCGGTTACGATTGAGTCAGGTTCGAGGTATGGGGAAATCTTCGCCATGATTTCGCCGGTCTGGCCGACGGGTACGGCAAGGAATACGATATCCGCACGCTTCAACGCCGATGGAAGGTCTCCGGCAATCTCGTCTATCAACCCCCGCTTCAGGGCGCGCGCCATGTTTTCCCGGCTGCGACCTACACCGACGATATGCCCGGCCAGCTCTGCCTTGCGTAACGCCAGCGCGAAAGAACCGCCGATCAGGCCAACGCCGATAATCACCAGTTTGTTGATCACGACGTTTGTCATAATAAGAAGCGACTTTTATCGGAACGAACTCGAACTACAAACTTCGTCCGATTACTTCCGCAATTCCTTTCAGTGAGCCCATGAGGGCATGGAATTCCTGCGGATTCAACGCCTGATCAGCATCACACCAGGCTTCGCATGGATTGGGGTGCATTTCCACCAATAAGCCGTCAGCCCCCGCAGCGATGGCCGCGCGTGCAAGCGCGGGCACCATCCAGGTTTTGCCTCCGGCATGAGAAGGATCGACGATCACAGGCAAATGGGTTTCTTTTTTCAGTACCGGGATGCAGGTTACATCCATTACATTACGGTAGGCTGTTTCAAAGGTGCGTATGCCGCGCTCGCAAAAAATGATGTTGTGGTTGCCGCCGGCAGCAATGTATTCAGCAGCCATCAACCACTCGGAGACGGTCGCGGACATTCCGCGCTTGAGTATCACCGGCTTATTGATGCGTCCCACTTCTTTCAGAAGCTCGAAATTCTGCATACTACGGGTACCGATCTGGATCACATCCACGTCATACTTGAGAAAGGTGTCGAGCATACGTGCATCCATCAGCTCGGTAACGATGCCCAGGTTGTGCTTATCCGCAGCCTTGCGGAACATTTTCAGACCTTCTTCACCATTTCCCTGAAACGTATACGGACTGGTGCGCGGCTTGAATGCGCCGCCACGCATCAGTTTGCAACCCGCCGCGGAAACTTGTTGTGCCGCCAGATCCATTTGCTCCTGCGTTTCCACCGAACACGGGCCCCCGATCACCTGCACCTGGTTGCCGCCAATTGGCACCCCACCCACGTTTATTATCGAATCGTGCTTGTGCGATTCGCGTGAAACGATCTTGTACTGCTTGAGGATGTGCACTGAAAATTCGACACCGCTCAAGGAATCGAACATTTCCGGGTTGAGTTTGCGTTCGTCGCCGATGGCGCCGATAACCGTACGTTCGGTGCCGCGGGAAACATTTGCGTCAAGACCGAAGCTTTGAATCTTGGTTACCACTGTGTCAATCTGCTCGGCGCTGGCGCCACTATTCATAACAATGATCAAGCTGATCCTCCGGTTTCTATTGCAGAGACTGCCTCGCGGGTCGTTTTTGGGAGCGTTGCAGACGTGGTTTCGGGAATTACGTCCTGGGCTGCGTCAAGTGCCATCTCAAGGGATTTCAAGAATCTCTGGTTTTCCGATTCGAGCCCAACAGTGACACGAAGATGCTCCGGCATTTCATAAATACCGATGGGGCGCACGATGACGCCCTGTTTCAGAAGGTTCTCATTCACCACTTTGATATTTCCCCGCACCCGGAAACTCAAAAAATTACCGTAGGACGGAATGTATTCGATGCCGAGTTGCCGCAGTCCGGTGGTAATCTGGAGCATTCCTGCCTGGTTGAGCGCGTAAGAGCGTTTCACGAATTCCACATCTTCCAGCGCGGCTGCTGCGCCGGCGAGGCCAATGCTATTCACGTTGAACGGTTGGCGTACCCGATTCATCAGGCCGCTGACATCGGGATGCGCCAGCCCGAAGCCTACGCGTGCACCCGCCATGCCGTAAGCCTTGGAAAAAGTGCGGGTGATCAGCAGATTGGGGAAACGCTTCAGCCATTCGATGCTGTCCGCCTTGAGGGGATTCGGCAAATATTCGTTATAAGCCTCATCAAGGACTACCAGCACATCTGACGATACCCGTTCCAGAAAACGCAATACATCGGGCGCAGCCAGCAGCGTGCCGGTGGGATTGTTAGGATTGGCAATAAACACCATACGGGTTTCAGGCATGACCGCATCCAGCATGGCATCGAGGTCATGACCATAATTTCTGGCTCGAATCGAGATGCCGCTTGCGCCTGCCGCCTGCGTCACCAGTGGGTAGACAGCAAAGGCATGTTGCGAATATACCGCTGAAGCGCCCGGCTTCAGGAATACCCGGGCCGCCAGCTCCAGAACATCATTGGAACCGTTGCCTAACACAATCTGATCGCTGTCTACGCCATAACGCTCGGATAACGCTGCTTTTAGCTCAAAGCCGCTTCCATCCGGATAAAGCGACACCTCATCCAGCGCCTTGCCCATCGCCTTCCGCGCCAGCGGGCTCGTTCCCAGGGGGTTTTCGTTGGATGCAAGCTTGATGATGGCACGCTCATCCATACCCATCTCTCGCGCCAGTTCCGAGATGGGTTTGCCGGGTTGATAGGGACTGATGGCGCGAATATATTCAGGAGCCAGATCACAAACATTCATAAGTTCAAATCCATAAATTGCCGAAGTACAGCAAAACGATGATAAAAACTGAAAGCGGGTGGATTAGCAGTACGGAATTCCATTCCCGAAATTGATCATTCAGGATACAGTTACAGTGCTGGATAGGAGCCGAGCACCTTCAGAAAGGCTGCCTTCTCCCGCAATTCCTGTAGCGCTTTCGCGACTTTTGTATCTTGCTGATGACCTTCGATATCCACAAAAAACACGTACTCCCATAAACCCGCGCGAGAAGGCCGCGACTCCAGGCGGCTCATGCTGACCCCATGAGCCGCCAGCGGAGCCAGCAACCCATGTATTGCGCCCGGAAGATTCCGGGCCGACATGACCAGTGAGGTTTTGTCCTTGCCCGAGGGCGCTACTTCCTGTGCGCCGATTACGAGAAAACGCGTGGTGTTATTAGGATCGTCCTCGATATTTTCAGCACAGACCGTGAGCCCGAATACCTCTCCCGCTTTTCTTCCGGCTACCGCTGCTGCATTTTCATCCTCCGCGGCCAGTCTCGCCGCATCTGCATTGCTCGCCGCATTGATCCGCGCTTGCCCGGTCAAATGGGGCAGGTTAGCGTTAAGCCATTCATGACATTGAGAGAATGATTGAGGATGAGAGTAAATTTTTGTGATGCGTGCGAGATCAACATGCCGCGCAAGCAGAAGCTGATGTATCGGCAACGCAATTTCACCGCATACTTTTAACGGGGTTTGCAGCAGCAAGTCCAACGACCTGCCCACTGCACCTTCGGTGGAATTCTCCACCGGCACAACCCCATAACCGGCTGCGCCCGATTCCACCTTTCGAAATACCTCATCTATCGAGGTGCAGGCCAGAGTCGTTACCACGCCACCGAAGCGCTTTAGCGCGGCCTCTTCCGAAAAGGTTCCCCGGGGACCCAGATATGCTACCGTCAAAGGTTCTTCCATGGATCGGCACAGTGACATGATTTCCGTAAATAATCGCACAATATGTTCGTTGTCCAGCGGTCCGGGATTGAGCTCGCATAACCGGGCCAACACCTGGGCTTCCCGCTCGGGGCGATATGCCGTGCCGTTCTTGATCTGTCCGATCTCTCGTGCGAGACCAGCGCGGTCGCTCATCAGCTTGAGCAACTTGCTGTCAATCGCATCTATCTTATCGCGCAGCTGTTTGAGTTGACCGGTCATCGAGAATGAATTTTTATAGTGGCTATAATTATTTAGCCAGTATCGGCACGTAGCGCACCATCAATACGCCACGAATTGCCGCAATCTCGTCTATTGTTTCTTGCGGTACGGGCCTGTCGACGTCAACCAGCGTGTAGGCCATCTCGCCGCGGGATTTATTGCCCATGTTAAGAATGTTAAGACCTGCTTTGGCCATACCGGTGGAAATCTGCCCCAGCATGTTGGGCACGTTGGAATTTGCTACCGCCAGGCGGAAAGGGGATCCGCGTTCCATTGTTATGTTGGGGAAATTGACCGCGTTGGTAATGTTTCCGTTTTCAAGATAATCAACTATCTGGTTCACTACCATTACCGCGCAATTCTCCTCTGCTTCCATCGTCGATGCGCCCAGATGCGGCAGCGTGATCACAGTCGTTCGGTGCCGCAGTAACTGACTGGGAAAATCGCAAACATAATATTTTATTTTGCCCGAGTCGATTCCTTCGAGTACCGCACTCTCGTCGACGATACCATCGCGGGAGAAGTTGAGCAGAATCGTGCCGGCTTTCATATTCGACACGAGCTTGTGATTGATCAGGTGGCGTGTGGCGTCCAGCAGGGGCACATGCAGCGTCACAAATTCACTATTGCGCAGCAGATCTTCCATGCTCTCTGCGCGTTTGACATCCGCTGATAGATTCCAGGCTGCGTCCACCGTTATATTCGGATCGTAACCCATCACTTTCATGCCAAGCCGGAGCGCCGCATCCGCTACCAGACGTCCTACCGCACCCAGGCCTACGATCCCGAGCGTGCGACCCGGCAATTCAATTCCCGCGAATTGCTTCTTGCCGTTCTCCGCCAGTTTGTGCAGCGTCGCGTTATCGCCCTGCAAATCCTCGGCAAAACGAATCGCCGGAATCAGGTTGCGTGACGCCATCAACAAGCCGGCAAGCACCAGTTCCTTCACCGCATTGGCGTTTGCACCGGGTGCGTTAAAGACCGGCACACCACGAAGGTTCATGTCTTTCACCGGAACGTTGTTGGTGCCCGCACCCGCACGGCCTATCGCTTTTACGCTGGGCGCGATATCCATTTGCAGCATGTTGTGTGAACGGACCAGGATTGCATCCGGCTCGGTTATATCGTCCCCGATGGTGTAATGATGCGTGTCAAACAGCTTCAGGCCCAGCGATGAAATCTGGTTGAGCGTAAGTATCCGGAAGATCTTGTGTGCGCGTTCAGGCATGATCACTCGCAAATTTTTTCATGAATTCAACCAGGACCTTTACCCCTTCGAGGGGCATGGCGTTGTATATCGAAGCGCGCATACCTCCCACTGAACGATGGCCCTTCAACTGGATCAAGCCGCGTGCCTTGGCCTGTTTCAGAAACTCGTCATCGAGCGCGGCATTTTTTAACGTGAACGGCACATTCATGCGCGAGCGATCGGCTTTGGCTACGGGGCAATGATAAAAATCGGTGGTATCCAACAAGCCGTACAACAGATTGGCCTTGGCAACGTTTACCTTTTCCATTGCAGCCAACCCGCCATTCTTTTTCAGCCACTCCAGCACAAGGCCGGTAATATACATGGCGTAGGTCGGCGGGGTGTTATACATCGAGTCGGTATCAGCGTGAATTTTATAGTCGAACATGGTCGGCGTGCCAGGAATGGTTTGTCCCAGCAGGTCGTCGCGGACAATGACAATGCACAATCCGGCGGGGCCGACGTTTTTCTGCGCACCGGCATAAATCACCCCGAACCGGGCCACATCGATAGGGCGTGACATAAAACTGGAGGACATGTCTGCCACCAACGGCATGTCGAAGCCCAGATGTGATAAATCTGGAGCCCGGTTGAATTCCACCCCCCCGATTGTCTCGTTGGGTGTGTAATGCAAATAGGCCCCATTCGGATCGATATTCCACGTATCTTGTGGCGGCACGTAGGTGAAATTCGCATCTTCGGATGTGGCCGCGACATTCACGGCAGCATATTTCTTTGCTTCCTTAATGGCCTTCTTGGACCACTCGCCCGTATTGACGTAGTTGGCGCTTTTTTTTCCGCGCAGAAGGTTCATGGGCGCCATGGCAAACTGAGTGGACGCGCCGCCGGTTAAGAACAGAACCTTATAGTTGGCAGGGATGCCTGCCAGTTCGCGCAAATCGGCTTCAACCTTGGCCGCAATGGACATGAATTCCTTGCCGCGATGGCTCATCTCCATAACAGACATGCCGCTGCCATGCCAGTCGAGCATTTCATCGCGCGCTTGTTGCAGAACTTCCGCCGGTAATACCGCCGGGCCTGCGCTGAAGTTGTATATATGTTCCATTAAAACCCCTTTATCTCTACAGGACATGCACTGAAAATCATATTTCGCGCTTTTATTCCCGGTAATTCAAAAATCTGCCTCTTTGCGAACAGTAGGATGGGTGGAGCGTAGCGCAACCCATCAAAACGACGCAACACGACACATTAACCGTGACCGGATACCGGTGCGAAGGCTGCCAATAACCGAATGATGGGTTGCGCTACGCTCCACCCATCCTACGCAAGCTACACTCCCATTCGAGCAATTTATAAATGAGCTTACCCGCAACCTTCAATTTTTAAAAGCGCGCCTAAATCTTATACATTCTGGATCAGTTCTTTTTCCTCGTCCGCCTCGACCACCCTTTCCAACCCGGCGAGTTTCTCGCCCTTGTCCAGGTTGATCAGTGTTACGCCCTGGGTCGCGCGGCTCATCTCGCGCACTTCGTTGACGCGAGTGCGGATCAGCACGCCGCCCGTGGTAATAAGCATGATCTCATCATCCTGCCTGACCAGCTTCGCCGCCACGACCTTGCCGTTGCGCTGGGTGGTCTTGATCGCAATCATGCCCTGGCTGCCGCGGCCGTGACGAGTGTATTCACCTATCGGGGTACGCTTGCCATAGCCATTTTCCGTTGCGGTCAGGACCGCCAGTTCCTCACTCTCGGCCACCAGCAGGGATATTACTTTCTGACCGCTGCCCAATTTCATCCCACGTACGCCACGCGCGCCGCGTCCCATCGGACGCACGTCATTCTCATCGAAACGCACTGCTTTGCCGCCGTCGGAAAAGAGCATCACATCATGCTTGCCTTCAGTCAGGGCTACGCCGATCAGGAAATCATCCTCATCCAGGCCTACTGCGATGATGCCGCTGGCGCGAGGGCGGGAAAATTCCGATAACGGTGTTTTTTTCACGGTTCCAAAAGAAGTGGCCATAAATATGTAACGGTTCTCTTCGAAAACCTTTACGGGCAGAATGGCATTGATCTTTTCGTCCCGTTCCAGTTGCACCAGGTTGACGATGGGCTTGCCGCGCGAGGCGCGTCCACCTTGAGGCACAGTGTAGACCTTGATCCAGTAAACACGTCCGCGGCTGGAAAAGCACAGGATATAGTCATGCGTATTGGCGATGAAAAGATTATCGATGAAATCGTCTTCTTTGGTGCCAGTTGCCTGTTTCCCACGTCCGCCCCGTTTTTGAGCCCGGTAGTCATCGAGCGGCTGTGACTTGATATAGCCGCTATGCGATAGCGTCACGACCACATCCTCGGGTGTGATCAGGTCCTCCATACTCAAATCCTGAGTATCGATAACAATTTCGCTGCGGCGCTTATCACCGAACTGTTGCTTTATTGCAACAAGCTCCTCGGTAATAATGGTCGTGATACGTTCCGGCTTGGCGAGAATGTCGAGAAGGTCGGCAATTTTTTCCATTACCTCTTTATACTCGCTCACGATCTTGTCCTGCTCCAGCCCGGTCAGCCGCTGCAGGCGTAATTCGAGAATCGCTTGCGCTTGCGCATCCGACAAGCGGTATCCATCACCGGATAAACCGAATTCAGGCGCCAGTCCGTCAGGACGAAACGCCTTCACGTCGACTGAGGCGCGAATCAGCATTTCTTCCACCAGTGCGGAACGCCATATCCTCGACATCAACGCTTCTTTCGCTACCGCGGGTGTAGGTGCCGCCTTGATGAGGGCTATCACTTCATCCACGTTTGAAAGCGCTACCGCCAGGCCTTCCAGCAGATGCCCGCGCTCACGCGCTTTCTTCAATTCGAATACGGTGCGCCTCGTCACCACTTCGCGGCGGTGGCGCAAGAATGCATCCAGCATCTGCTTCAAATTCAGCAGGCGCGGCTGCCCATCCAGCAGGGCCACCATATTCATGCCAAAGGTGTCCTGCATTTGTGTTTCTTTGTATAAATTATTCAGTACCACTTCGGGCACTTCTCCGCGCCGGAGCTCGATGACCACGCGCATGCCGGATTTGTCCGATTCATCGCGCAAATCGGAAATACCCTCGATTTTCTTGTCGCGCACCAGTTCGCCGATACGGATCAGCAAATTGGCCTTGTTTACCTGGTATGGCAACTCGTCGATGATGATGCTTTGGCGGCTGCCCTTTTCCATATCCTCAAAGTGGGTGCGCGCGCGCATCACCACGCGACCTCGCCCGGTACGGTAGCCTTCCTTCACCCCGGCGACGCCGTAGATGATGCCGGCAGTTGGAAAATCCGGTGCGGGAATGATTTCTATCAACTCTTCAATGGTTGTGTCGCCATTCTTCAGCAGCGCCAGACAGGCATCCACCACTTCATTGAGGTTATGCGGAGGGATGTTGGTCGCCATGCCGACCGCGATGCCGGAAGAGCCGTTGATCAGCAGATTGGGAATTTTCGCGGGCAGAATCAGCGGTTCTTTCTCCGACCCGTCGTAGTTCGGGCCGAAATCCACCGTTTCCTTGTCGAGATCAGCCAATAGTTCATGAGCGATCCGTGACATCCGGATTTCGGTGTAACGCATTGCCGCCGCGTTATCGCCGTCTACCGAACCAAAGTTGCCCTGGCCATCCACCAGCATGTAGCGCAGCGAAAAATTCTGCGCCATGCGCACGATGGTGTCATATACCGCGGTATCGCCATGCGGATGGTACTTACCGATTACGTCGCCGACGATACGCGCCGACTTTTTATAGGGACGGTTCCAATCGTTGGACAGTTCGTGCATGGCGAATAATGCCCGGCGGTGTACCGGCTTCAAGCCGTCCCGCACATCCGGCAATGCCCGGCCTACAATCACGCTCATGGCGTAGTCAAGATAAGAGCGGCGCATCTCCTCTTCGAGGCTGATGGGCAGTGTTTCTTTAGCGAATTGATCCATTACTTATTTTATTCAGGATAAACAGTAGCTTAAAGCATAAATGTCGTCCTGAACGTCACCCCGGATAGCGATACATAAAACTACTTATTTTAGCATGCCGATTGTATTCAAGTCACCTCTGCATTCCAGCATTCATGCCGTTTGCAACAACATGATTTGACAAGAACGGACATATAACTAGATAATCGGCACGCGAATATGCAATAATGTGCCGCGGCCAAAATAAAATGGCTTTGTTTGTTATTTGCATGACCTAGGGATGATTTGATCTTGAATTGAAGTTTTTCTGAAAAAGGGGCAATAGATGAAAAATACGGTAACGAGAAAACTCTTGCTTGGCGCGATGGTGGTGCCAATGTTGTTTGCAGGAGCTGCCATGGCTGAGGAGCAACCCGAGGCATATGCAAGTGATGCCCGCGGTGTTACAGCCCGAGATTCATCCGGCGACTGTTGGCGCACAGGCTACTGGACGCCCGCCATGGCGACCTACGAATGTGATCCCGAATTGCTGCCAAAACCCGTGAAGACGGTCGAAGCTCCCGAACCTGCTCCAGCCCCGGTTCCTGCCAACTACGGCGAACCCGAAAAAATATCGCTCTCCGCCGATCAGCTATTCGATTTCGATAAAGCCAATCTGAAACCCGAGGGCAAGCAAGCCCTGGATGACCTTGTCTCCAAGCTTCAAGGTGTCAAATACGACACGATCGTTGTAATCGGATACGCTGACCGTATCGGCTCTGATGCCTATAACAAGAAATTATCCATGCGTCGTGCTGAATCCGTCAAAAGCTACCTGGTCAACCAAAAAAGCATAGCGGCCGATAGCGTCTTTACCGATGGCAAGGGAGAAGCCAATCCGGTAACCGGCGATACCTGCAAGGGCGACAAGAAAACCAAGGCATTGATCGCATGTCTGCAACCCGACCGTCGCGTTGAAGTTGAAGTGGCCGGCACACGGGCGACAGTACAGTAATCCTGCTTCAAACTGAAAACTAAAACCCTGCCATCGCGCAGGGTTTTTTTTTGCTAAGCTTTCACATAATGATCTGTTCCGAAAAAATTGATACATTGCTGGAGGCACGCTGGATAATTCCGGTGGAACCCGCCGGAGTGGCGCTGCGCGACCATGCCATTGCAATCGATAGAGGCATGATCCGCGCAATTGTCCCAAATGCCGAGGCCCATGTCCGATTCGCGCCAGAGGAACATATTGTTCTTGAGAATCATGCGCTGATGCCGGGCCTGGTGAATCTCCACACTCATGCTGCGATGTCGCTGATGCGAGGCATTGCGGACGATCTGCCACTAATGGAGTGGCTTGACAATCACATATGGCCTGCGGAATCCAGGCACGTCGATTCGGGCTTTGTCTTCGATGGCACCCGGTTAGCCTGCGCCGAGATGCTGGGAGGCGGGGTCACCTGCTTTAACGACATGTATTTTTATCCCGAAGCGGCCGCTCGGGCGGCGATCGCGTCGGGTATACGCGCCAGCATCGGTATGATCGCCATCGATTTTCCTACCGCATATGCCAGCGATGCCGACGATTATCTCGCCAAAGGTCTGGCGCTGCGCGACGAATATAGTCGACACCCGCTGCTGTCGTTCTGCTTCGCACCCCACGCGCCTTATACGGTGAGCGATAGGGTGTTCAATAAAATTCTCACCTATGCGGAGCAACTCGATCTACCCATCCATATTCACTTGCATGAAACCCGCGATGAAATCAGCAATAGTGTGAAAATTCATGGGGTGCGCCCCATAGAGCGGTTGCACAAGCTCGGCCTGCTCGGTCCCAATCTAATTGCCGTGCACATGGTCTATCTGGATAACGGCGAAATCGAATTGCTGGCGCAGCAAGGTTGCACCGTGGCGCATTGTCCATCTTCCAACCTGAAGCTGGGAAATGGTCTGGCGCCCATAGTCTCACTGCTGAATGCGGGCATTAACGTCGGCATTGGAACGGACGGTGCCGCCAGCAACAATCGACTCGATATGTTTGAAGAAATGCGTTTCACCGCGCTGCTTGCCAAAGGCCAGAGTGGCAGCGCGAACATGCTCCCCGCCTGGCAGGCACTGCAGATGGCTACACTCAATGGCGCTCGGGCGCTGGGTCTGGGCGCGCTTACCGGTTCGCTGGTGGCGGGCAAGGCGGCCGACATCATTGCCGTGGATTTTTCCAGCCTCGAACTCTCGCCCTGTTATGATCCTGTTTCCCATCTCGTCTATGCTGCGGGGCGGGAACACGTGAGCCATGTGTGGGTAAATGGTAAGATACTGCTGAACTGCGGAGAGCTGACCACGCTGGATGAGCAGGAGCTGTTGCTCAGGGCCGAATTCTGGCGGGAACAGATGGCAACCGGGCTGAAGAGTTAGCGGCGTAACGGAAGTTATCCTATATGGTTATATGGTATGCAGGATGGTTGAAGCGCGGTGTCGCCATCGAAACCCCTTATTTTTCTGAAGAGTTGGTCCTATAAACAGTAGAGTTATATGGAGAGCGGATTGGAGGCAGGTAAGATAAGCCGGATGATGAGTCGCGCTTCACTCCGCAATACCAACGAAAACCGCATAGAGGCATGATGAGTAAACAGACGGAAAGTGACAACGTAAACGTTGATCTGCTGGAACTGGAAAAATTCAGCCAGCTCGCGCACCGCTGGTGGGACCCCAGCAGTGAATTCAAGCCGTTGCATGAAATCAACCCTCTGCGGCTGAATTATATCGACCAGCTTGTCGACTTTTCGGGTAAAACCGTACTGGACGTCGGCTGTGGCGGGGGCATTTTGTCGGAAAGCATGGCAGACCGCGCCGCACATGTCACCGGTATCGATCTTGGCGATAAAGCGCTCAAGGTTGCAAAGCTGCACTTGCTGGAAAGCCACAAGCAGGTGAGTTACCGCAAGGTGGCCGTAGAAGAACTTGCCAAAGAACAACCCAATCATTACGACGTGGTTACCTGCATGGAAATGCTGGAGCACGTACCCAGCCCGGCGAGCACCGTGAAAGCCTGCGCCCAGCTTGTCAAGCCCGGCGGCTGGGTTTTCTTCTCAACCATCAATCGCAATCCAAAATCGTATCTTTTCGCCATAATCGGAGCCGAATATGTATTGGGCCTGTTGCCCAGAGGCACCCACGATTATGCAAAATTCATCAAGCCATCTGAACTGGCCCGCATGGGCCGTGATGCAGGACTTGCTGTCGAGGAGATCATTGGCCTGACTTACAATCCCATTACGAAAGTTTATGCATTGGGGCAGGATTCGGATGTCAATTACATCATGGCGTTCCGTGCTTGAATTCGTGCTTGAAGTTCCATAGCGGTACCGGGCGGAGCCGTAGCCTCTGCCTGCTTTCCGTGTCGGCTCATCAATTCCTTGCTTGTGTCTGAATTACTTGATTCAGCCATTGAGCCCAGTCACCATTCATTTATGATCAAAGCCGTTCTATTCGATCTCGACGGTACGCTTGCCGATACCGCCCCCGATTTGGGCCATGCCCTCAATCGGCAGCGCATCATGCGCGGCCTCGCGGCCGTGCCGATAGAACACATCCGTACCGAAGCCTCGGCAGGGGCGCGCGGCCTGCTTGGTCTTGGGTTTGGTATCAAACCCGGCGATAAGGATTATGACGCGATGCGCGTGGAATTCCTTGATTTTTATGCCGAACGGTTGTGCGATGAAACATCTCTATTTCAAGGCGTGACTGAATTACTCGATCAACTCGATGTTCGCGGGCTACGGTGGGGCATCGTCACCAATAAACCGGCGCGTTTCTCCATCCCGCTGATGCAGGCGCTAGGCCTGAGCAATCGTTTCGCGTGCATCATCAGCGGCGGAGACACCGCGCATTCCAAACCCCATCCAGAGCCGCTACTTGCGGCCAGCAACACGATGGCTGTCTCGCCGGCCGAATGCGTCTATCTGGGCGACGACTTGCGCGATGTGCAGGCCAGCCTCGCGGCAGGCATGGAACCCATCATAGCGAGGTACGGCTATCTTGGCACTGCGGCACCGCCCGAGTCATGGGGAGCAAGATACCTCATCGATCAACCGCAAGAGCTGCTCGGTTATCTGTAATATTCCTCAATATCTGGTAGCATATCGAAAGTGGCGGCTGAGTTATTTGAGAAGTACCTGAGCTAGCAGGGTAGGGGGAGGGCGATTGAACTCTTCCGGTCTGCCGTTATCTAATAAAGGTAAATACAGAATGCCGGGGGCGACCTGGCTTCGACGTGGATTACAAAGCAGTGCAGGGCATACCGAGGACCAGTTACCTCGTAAATACATCTGGAAACCAATAGTCGCAAACGACGATAGTTACGCTCTAGCCGCTTAAATCCGGCTGGACTCCGCACCGGTGGGCCTCAACGCCGGGTCTGGCAACAGGCAGCGGAGCCATTAACGAGGATCGCGTTCGGTAGGGTCACTTTACAGAACGCTAAAAAATAGGTGACTCGCCTGTCATTAGTCTGCCAGTTGACGCATGCCAGGTTAAATTAAATAACATGGCTAAGTATGTAGAACTGTCTGTAGAGGATTTGCGGACGCGGGTTCGATTCCCGCCGCCTCCACCAATGAAGTGTCCTAAGTAGTCCAAAGAAATCCAAAAAACCCGCATGAATAAAGGCTTGCGGGTTTTTTGTTATCCAAACACATCTAATTCAGCTGTTGCAATCCGACGGTAACTGACAGTAAACTTGACGGTAACAATAGTATCATCAGTATGAAGTTACCACCATAACACTGGTCATCCAGCTTATGGCAAACCGCAAGACCTGACCCAATACTGTTCGGATAAATAAATATCAGTTACACTTTAGCCATTGTCCTCATGGGAGCGGAGATGGCACGAACCAAAGCAGTT
>NZ_FMUF01000037.1:0-10400 GCF_900100985.1 Nitrosospira sp. Nsp1 | reverse complement strand
AGCGAACCCTCGAATGGCAGCACGGTGCTCAAATGATAAACCGCACTGCCCGGATGCAATTGCTCGAAAAACCACAGCCTTTGCTGCGCAAAGGACAGTGGACAGGGGTCCATCCTCAGCCCCGCGGGGATAGGAGGCTCGGCGGTGCCGATTATTCCATGGCTTGCTTCTTGGCCTGCCTCGCTTATTTCTCGCGCAAGACTGGCCACCGTGGGCGATTCGAACAGGCTGCGCAATGGCACTTCAATTCCGAAAACGTCGCGGATTCGGGAGATTACGCGGGTCGCCAATAGCGAGTGACCGCCCAGCTCAAAGAAATTATCCTCGATCCCGACAGTATCGATCCCGAGAACCTCTGCCCAGATTCGTGCAACCCGCGCCTCTTCCACTGTGCGCGGTACAGTGGGCGCACGTCCGAGGTCCGGGCGGGAACGATCGGGCGCGGGTAGCGCCCGCCGGTCGATCTTTCCGCTGGGGGTAGTGGGCAGCCTCCCGAGAGAAACGAATGCTGCCGGCACCAGATACGCCGGCAGACGTTCCTGTAGAAACCGGCGAAGCTCCCCGATTGCTGGCCGCGTTTCCGTTCGGGCCACCACGTAAGCGACCAGTCGGCGGTCGCCGGGGTCGTCTTCCCGCGCCACGACAGCGGCCTCACGTACGGCTGGATGCGCAGCGAGCACCGCCTCCACCTCGCCTGGTTCAACGCGAAAACCCCGGATTTTCACCTGATTGTCGAGGCGGCCGAGAAACTCGATATTGCCATCGGGAAGATAGCGGGCAAGATCGCCTGTTCTATAAAGTCGCGCTTCCGGATAGCTTGAGCCGGTGACGAATTTTTCCGCAGTGAGCTCTGGGCGGTTGATGTAGCCGCGCGCCAGGTTATCCCCGCCGATATACATCTCACCGGGAACGCCGATAGGCACCGGGCGTAGACCGGAGTCAAGCAGATGGATGGACGTATTGGCGATTGGGTGGCCGATAGGGGGTAGAAGCGGCCAGTCATCGGGTAAATCCGCAAGAGTGAAGGCGGTAACCACATGGGTTTCCGATGGGCCGTAATGGTTGTGCAGCCGGCAGCCGGGCATATTCCTGAACAAGGCGCGGATTTGCGGGGTGACCTGCAACTGCTCGCCGGCGGTGATGATTTCCCGCAAGGTCGCCGGAAGCGCCTGCATGCCCGAGGCGGCTTCCGCCAATTGCTGTAGCGCAACGAAGGGTAGATACAGCCGCCGGATTTCCTGCAGGCTAATGAACCGCCATAATCCCGCCGGGTCCTGCCGCAATGTTTCCGGTACCAGGACCAGCATCGTGCCTGCGCAAAGGGTCGAGAAAATCTCCTGGAACGAGACATCGAAGCTCAATGGCGCAAATTGCAGCGTCGTACCGCCGGGGCCCAGTTCCCGATGCTGCCAGCTGATCAGATTGACCAGCGTGCGATGCGGCATCGCCACGCCTTTTGGCTTGCCGGTCGACCCTGAAGTGTAGATGACGTAGGCGAGGCTCTGCGAGGTCGGCAGCTTGCGAAGATCCAGCGAAGTGTCCGGCGCATCGTCCGATAGCGGCGCCAGAGGTTCGTCGATGCACAAGGCACGTTGGGCTGGCAGCCGCTCAAGCAGCCCGCGCCGCGTGAGCAGGAGCAGTGCGCCGCTGTCTCGCAGCATGAATGCCAGCCGCTCATCCGGATATGCCGGATCGAGCGGCACGCAGGAGCCACCGGTAATAAGGATGCCAAGGATGCCGATCACCATCTCCGGCGAGCGTTCGACGCAGAGCGCCACTGGCGTATCGGGACCGACGCCGAGTCGGCTCAGATGGCAGGCAAGCAGATCGGCACGCTCATTGATCTCATGATAGGTGAGCCGGGTGTCGCCATATACGATAGCAATCGCATCGGGCGTACGCGTCACCTGTTCCCGAAAAAGTTCGTGAATGCAGCGGTCGCGAGGATATTCAGCCTGGTTGTGGTTCCAGTCGGCAAGTTGCTGGCGCTCCGCGGCCGTGAGCAACGAAAGTTCAGCCAGCCTCACGTGTGGCTCCGCCGGATGCGCGATCATCGCTTCCAGCAGCGTGTGCCAATGATCGAGCATGCGCATGACTGTGGCCTCGTCGAAACGCGCCCGGTCATACAGAAGCCTGAGCAGGAGCTCTTCGCCGGGTGCAGCGATAGCCGTCAACGGATAGCTTGTGCGCTCGACGGCCCGGGTCGAGCTGGGGGCATGGCTTTTCTTTTCCTCGGCCGGCAACTCCCGCTGAGGATAATTTTGAAAAACCAGGAGGCTTTCAAAAAGGGGTAATCCTGCGGGAATTTCGCTCAAGTGCTGGATTTCAGCGAGTGAACCATACCCATATTCCCTGTCTTCGAGCTGGCGGCCCTGCAGCTTCTGTAACCAGCCAGTCAGGGTATCCGTGTCCGCGAGGGAGATGCGCAGCGGCAATGCATTGATGAAAAGCCCCAGCATCGATTCGACCTCAGGAAGCGCTTCAGGCCGGCCCGCGACGATGATGCCGAAAACAATGTCGGTCTCTCCGCTGTAGCGACTCAGGAGAAGCGCCCAGGCGGCCTGAGCCAGGGTGTTGAGCGTTACCCGGTTCGTTCGCGCGAAGGATTCAAGCGCGGCGGTCGATCCGGCTGACAGCAGGATGTGCCCTTCAGCATGTCCCTCGGCGCCTTTGCGGGGGCGGCCTACGGTTAGCGGCGTGGCGGCCGTAAAGCCATGGAGTGCTCGCTTCCAGTAAGCGCGGGCGGCATCCCGGTCCTGCTCTTGCAACCAGGCGATATACTCCCGGTAAGGACGTGGTGGAGGCGGTTCGTATCGGACGTTGCGCCGGATGGCTTCATAAAAATTTCCAATCTCGGAGAAGAGGATCGGTACGCTCCATCCGTCGAGGAGAGCATGGTGATGGCTCCAGATAAACTCGAACTGATCGTCACCGGTGCGGATCAGCGCGATTCGCATCGGCGGCGCTTTCGAAAGATCGAAACCTCGCCGCCTGTCGGCGTCGAGATAATCGTCGAGGCGACGACCCGTTTCACTATCCATTTCCGGCAATCCACGCCAATCATGATGGGTACAGTCCAGCCGCGCTTCACGATGAACGACTTGCACGGGTGCGTCGAGGCCCTGCCAGTGAAATGTCGTCCGCAGCACGGGATGGCGCGCCACGACGCGCCGCCAGCTTTCCTCGAATGCTTCGATATCCACACTGCTGGCAAAGGAGTGATGGAGCTGTTCGACATAGACGCCCGAATCCGGATCGAGAAGCGTATGGAACAGCATTCCCTCCTGCATCGGCGACAGGGGATAGATGTCCTCGAGATCCGGGTTGTCGCGCAGGAGCCCGTCGAACCGCGCCTGACCCAGATTGGTCAGGGAAAAATCCATTGGCGTCAGTCCTTCGGGCCTGGAGGACAGGCAATGCCTGATGAGTTTGCGCAACTCGTCGATAAATGTCGACGCCAGTGATTCGACAGTAGCGCGGCGGTGGATTGCCTCACTGTAGATCCAGGATAAATGCAACTGACCCGCGAAGACACCTCCGTTGACATCGATAAGATAACGTCGCCTGCTATGCTCGCTAAAAGCCGGTCCACGCAGATCTGTCTCGCCGGTAGCCGGATCGGCGGAATACTCGAATTGTCCGAGGTAATTGAAGCTTATCTGTGGCTGCGGAAGAGCCCGCAGCAATTCGCCGGTTTCTCCCCTGCTTATATACCGCAGGAGACCATAACCGATGCCACGACGGGGAATTGTACGCAGCCGTTCCTTGACATGCCGCAGCGCTAAATCAGGCGTGACGGGATCGGTGTAATCGCTGACGTCGAGCGCTACCGGAAAGAGCGTTGTAAACCAGCCCACTGTCCTCGACAAATCGACGTCGTCAAAAAGCGCTTCCCTGCCGTGGCCTTCCAGATCGACCAGCAGCATGCCGATTCCTGTCCGCCGTGCGAAGGCAAGCGCCATGGCGGTCAATAGCGTTTCATCGATGCGCGCTTGATGCGCCCGTGCTATATCCCTCAGCAGGTATGTGGTTTCTTCTGTGCTGAGAGACACCACTACCGTGCGGCTCGATCCGGCGGTGTTGGCGTCCGGCAGTGCAGGCAAATCGGTCGGCAAAAGTGGTGCCTGTGCCGGCAGCGCAGCAAGCCAGTACCGCGCCTCTTCCCGCAGAATCGCCGGATTTGCCGGATTTGCCGAATCTGCATAGGCTGCCAGTTTTTCCGCCCAGGATGTGAAGGCGGTAGTTTTCGGCGGCAGGTGGGCCGGCCGGCCCAGTCCGTCCAGTTGGGCACAAATAGTATCGAGATCTTCCAGCAGGATGCGCCAGGAAACGCCATCAATAACCAGATGGTGGATCACGATCAGTAACTTTGCGTTTTGCCGGCAACCGAAGTGGAACAGCACGGCGCGTAGCAGCGGGCCGCGGGCAAGATCGAGGCTCGCCTGCGCCTGCGCTGCCCGTCTTGCTATCTCTGCCGCCTGTTGCGATGGTTCAACCCCGGATAGATCGACTCGTGCAAACGGCGCTACCCCATCTGGAGCCGCGAGTGTCTGCAACCACCCTTCGTCGGTGCGGAAAAAGCGCAGCCGCAGCGCGTCGTGATTGTCCAGGAGCAGGTTGAAAATACTCACCCAGCGGTCATCGTCGATGCCAGGCGAGACCGGCAACAGTACCGTCTGATTGTAATGCTGCGGATCAACCAGATTCTGCTCGAAAAACCAGTGCTGAATCGGCGTAAGCGGCGCGGTTCCAGTTACCGTTCCCTGCTCAGCCGCGATTATGGTGGCGTCCGTGATCGTCAGCAATCCGGCAATGGTCGGCTGCTCGAAAAGCTGGCGGGGGGTGAAGCGCAGCCCTTGAGCGCGCGCCCGGGCAACGATCTGGATTGCAAGGATCGAGTCACCCCCCAGTTCGAAGAAATTATCGTGGATACCGACCTGGGGAAGGTGGAGCACTTCGGCAAATATATCCGCCAGTCGGCGCTCGTCTTCGGTGCGCGGCGCCACCGCCGCGGTTTCCCTTGCTACCGCAGGTCTGGGCAAGGCCGAGCGGTCGATCTTGCCATTGGCAGTCAACGGCAAGGCCGCCAACGCGACAAATGCCGAAGGCACCATGTAGTCGGGCAACCGCGCTTGCAAAAAATGCCGCCATTCGCTCACAGGAGGTGGCTGATCCGTCACCACATAAGCGACCAGGCGCTTGTCGCCGGGCGTGTCTTCACGCACCGTCGCCACCGCCTCGCGAACATCTGGATATCCGCGCAGGGCGGCTTCCACTTCACCCAGTTCGACGCGAAATCCACGCACCTTGACCTGCTGGTCGCGCCGTCCGAGAAACTCCAGGTTTGCATCGGGAAGATAGCGCACCCAGTCTCCGGTCCGGTACAGGCGTGCACCTGAACGGAACGGATGGGAGATGAATCGCTCGGCGGTGAGAGCCGGTTGGTGGAGATAGCCGCGTGCAAGGCCTTCGCCGCCGATATAGAGCTCTCCCGGCACGCCGATGGGTACCGGTTGAAGCCGGTCGTCCAGTACGTAGATTTCAGTGTTGGCAATCGGCCGCCCTATGGGCACCGAGAGGATGGGGGTATCGGAGGCCGGTTTGGCAGGGAGCGGGCCGCCAGGGGTGGGAACGGTACCGTTTGCCGGGACCATCGTGAGTATGGGGATTCCAGGCGGAGAAAGTTTGCAGAGCGTGGCCGTGATCGTGGTCTCGGAGGGGCCGTAGGCATTGATCAGGGCGACTCTTCCGTCCGTCTGCCGTCGCCATTCGGCCAGTCGTGCCGGCATCATCGGTTCGCTGCCGACTATCACGAGCCTCAGGCTTGCGGGCATTCGCAAGTTCGCCAGTTCTTCCACCCATCCGTGCCAGTAGGTGGCCGGCAAGTTCAAAACGCTGAGGTGGCGGCTTTCAACGAAGTCCAGCAGGTCCGAAAACACCGGAGGGCCAATCTCGGGCCATACGACAACGGTGGCTCCGCACAGCCAGGCAGGGAAAATCTCCTCCGCCGCCACATCGAACGCGGGAGAGGCGAGCTGCAGCACGCGATCGGTTGCGCAAAGCGCATAGGACGCCGAGACTGCGGCGGCATGGTTGACCAACGCCCGGTGTGGCACCATGACGCCTTTCGGCGCGCCGGTAGATCCCGAAGTGTAGACGATGTATGCAAGATTCTCCGGCCCGACATTTGCGCGCACTGCGAGCGCTTCATTTTCCCCTTCACCCTTCTTCCTCCCGAGGTTGCCGGGATCAATGGCGGAATCAATGGTGGAATCTATGGTGATGATGCGCCCGGTGTAGCCGGCAAGACGCTCCCCGAATGCTTCCCGGGTTACCACCGCGGGTGCGGCGGTATCGGCAAGAATGAAAGCGATCCGTTCCTCGGGAAATGTGGAATCGATGGGAACATACGCGGCCCCCGCCTTGAGGATGCCGAGAGCGCCAACGGCCATTCCAATGCCGCGATCGGTCAGCAGTCCTATTGGCGTGTCCGCATCGATCCCTTGCGCATCCTGTGCATCGGCCCCACGCAAATGCGCGGCGAGACGGTCGGCTTGCCGGTTCAGTTGTGCATAGGTGAGCCGTTCATTGCCCGCTTCAAGGGCTACCGCGTCCGGCGTCCGCGCCGCCTGGCTCTCGAACAATGTGTGGATGCAGCCATCACGCGGGAACGTGGCAGCGGTGGCATTCCATTCGACCAGAAGCTGTTGCCGTTCGGTTGAGGAAAGCAGGGGCAGTTCGGATAGGCGTCCTTCCGCCTTGGCAACGACGCCTTCGAGCAGTACCAGGAAATGACCGAGCATTCGCCGAATGGTTATCGAGTCAAAAAGATCTGTCGCATATTCGAAAGTGACCGTCATTCCATCATTGAACTCGGAAACGGCGAGGGTAAGATCGAACTTCGCCGCGCCGCGTGCTTCGACGATACTGCCGGCGGCGATATTCGAGGTGGACGGTAGCGTTTCCTGGGGAAGATTTTCCAGCGCGAACATCACCTGGAACAGCGGTGTGTGGCTCAGATGTCGTGCCGGGGCGAGCCTGGCCACCAGCATCTCGAAGGGCAGATCCTGATGCGCGTATGCCTCGGTTGCCACCGTGCGCACGCGCTCGAGCAGCGCGGTAAATGATGGATCGCCCGACAGGTCGAGGCGCAAGGCGAGCGTATTGACGAAGAATCCGATCAGCCCTTCCAGTTCGCTGCGGGTGCGATTGGCAATGGGCGTGCCGATCACCAGGTCGGACTGTCCGCTGTAGCGCGACAAGAGCGCGCCGAAAGCAGCCAGGAGCGTCATGAACAAGGTGGCGCCTTCCCGTTGCGAAAGGGCTCGCAATCCTGCCGTCAACCCGGCGGGCAAGGATGCCGACAGGGAAGCGCCGCGGAAAGTCTGTACTGCCGGGCGCGGCCGGTCGGAAGGCAGGACAAGCTGCCTCGGGGCATCCTCCAGATGCTTCTGCCAGTAGGCGAACAGACCATTCAACGGGTCCCCTTGTAGGGCACTCCGTTGCCAACAGGCGAAGTCGGCATACTGGATCGGCAATTCCGGCAACGGCGAAGGCCGGCCATCCGCGTAGGCTGCGAGAAGGGCTTGCAGTTCCCGCTTGAGTATGCCGATGGACCATCCGTCGGCAACGATATGGTGCATGGTCATCACCAGGATTTGATCCGAGTCGTTGATGCGTAGCAGCGTCGTCCGAAGAAGCGGTCCGCGCGCGAGATCAAACGGCGTTTCGGCATCCGTCCTGATTATTTCATTCGCTGTCTTGTTGGAAGTCTCGCTGGAAGCTTCGTTGGAAATTTCGTTGGGAGCACCGGTGTTAGCCTTACGTGTCTCGTCCCCCAGCGGATGACGTAAATCAATGATGGTCAGCGCGGGCGCTGAAGGCGGCGCGATGATCTGGACACCTTGCCCGTCAACGGCATCGAAAGTCGTGCGCAGGATTTCATGCCGTTGCACGATTTCGGCGAGGCTTTTTTGAAGGACTGCTACATCCAGCGGCCCGTGAAAGGAGAGGGTGGTGCAAAGGTTGTATGCCGTACTGTGCGGAGAAAGCTGATCAAGAAACCACAGGCGCTGCTGGGCAAAGGAGAGGGGATAAGGGCCATTTCCATTGCGGCGCGGAATCGGCTGTGACGCTGAACGGGGTCCCAGTCGCAGCGCAAGCTCGGCCACGGCAGGTGCCTCAAAGAAAACATGCAGTGGAACCGTTGCATTCATAATGTCGCGGATTCGCGAGACCGCCTGCGTGGCAAGCAGCGAATGACCGCCCAGTTCGAAGAAATTATCGTGGATACCGACCTGGGGCAGGTGGAGCACTTCGGCAAATATATCCGCCAGTCGGCGCTCGTCTTCGGTGCGCGGCGCCACCGCCGCGGTTTCCCTTGCTACCGCAGGTCTGGGCAATGCCGAGCGGTCGATCTTGCCATTGGCAGTCAACGGCAAGGCCGCCAACGCGACAAATGCCGAAGGCACCATGTAGTCGGGCAGCCGTGCTTGCAGAAAATGCCGCCATTCGCTCACAGAAGGCGGCTTATCCGTCACCACATAAGCGACCAGGCGCTTGTCGCCGGGCGTGTCTTCACGCACCGTCGCTACCGCCTCGCGAACATCCGGATATCCGCGCAGCGCTGCTTCCACTTCACCCAGTTCGACGCGGAATCCGCGCACCTTGACCTGCTGGTCACGCCGTCCGAGAAACTCCAGGTTTGCGTCGGGAAGATAGCGCACCCAGTCTCCGGTCCGGTACAGGCGCGCACCTGAACGGAACGGATGGGAGATGAATCGCTCGGCGGTGAGGGCCGGTTGGTGGAGATAGCCGCGGGCAAGGCCTTCGCCGCCGATATAGAGCTCTCCCGGCACGCCGATGGGTACCGGTTGAAGCCGGTCGTCCAGTACGTAGATTTCAGTGTTGGCAATCGGCCTGCCTATGGGGATGGGGCTATGGATCTTCTCTGCCGGAGGCACCGGATAGCACGTAGTGAATGTGGTATTTTCGGTGGGGCCATACGCATTGATCAGTACGCACTGCGGGTGTTGCTCGCGCATTCTGCGGGCATGGCCCGGCGACAATACATCGCCGCCGGTGATGAGCTGGCGCACCCTATTCAGGCATTCGCAATGGGCATCGACCATCTGGTGAAAAAGTCCTGATGTCAGCCAGAGCTTGCTAACCCCGCGGTGCTGGATCACGTCCGCAAGCGCTTCGAGCGATGGCGCGGCCGCAGGCATGATTACCAACCGCGCGCCGTTAAGCAGGCAGCCCCAGATTTCGAAGGTTGAAGCGTCGAACGCAATCGGCGCAAATTGAAGAAATACGTCATCGGAAGCAAATGTGGCGTAGTCGGTATTCTTTACGAGCCGCACGACGGCACGTTGAGTGACCGCAACACCCTTGGGTATGCCGGTAGAGCCCGACGTATAACAGACGTAGGCGAGATTGTCGGCCACCACCCCGCCTACGGGGTTATCCGCAGATTCGCGCGCGATTTCCTCGCATTCATCATCGATGCAAACCAATCGCATGGCTTCCCCGTGCAGTTCGGGGAGTACATCGAGAAACCGGCTGCGAGTCAGCACCACCGTTGTTCTCGCATCATTCATCATGACCGATAACCTGGCGCGAGGGCTGGCGGGATCCAGCGGCAGGTAGGCTCCGCCCGCCTTGAGAATACCGAGCAGGGCGGCGATCAGATCAAAAGAACGCTCAAGGCAGACCCCAACCGGCATCTCCGGAACGACGCCGAGACGGCGCAGGCGGTGCGCGAGCTGGTTGGCGCGCGTATTGAGGTCGCCATATGTCAGATGGCGCTCCTCCAGTACCAGGGCAATCGCATTCGGACGCTTTTTTGCCTGCTCTTCGAATAGTGCGTGAATGCACGTATCCCGAGGGTACTCGGTACGCGTATCATTCCATTCGACCAAAAGCTGTTCCCGCTCGGCTTCGGTGAGAAGGGGTAGATCGCTAAAGCGGCGTTCCGGATCAGCGGCGACGCCCGCCAGTAGAACTTCGAAATGCCTGGCCATTCGGCCGATAGTTTGTGCATCGAAAAGATCGGCGCTATATTCAAAATATCCAGTTACCCGGCGCCCGTCGTCGACCAGGGAAAGCAGCAGGTCGAACTTGGCCGTGCCCGACTCGTCCCGATCCTGGCCGGATACGAACGCCTCCTCATCTTCTCCTTCCTGCCCCTGAGAAAGCACGTTTTGTAGTGCGAACATCACCTGGAACAGCGGTGCCTGGCTCAGGTGTCGTGCCGGGGCGAGTCTGGCTACCAGCATCTCGAAGGGCAGATCCTGATGCGCGTACGCCTCGGTTGCCACCGTGCGCACGCGCTCGAGCAGCGTGGTAAATGACGGATCGCCCGACAGGTCGAGGCGCAAGGCGAGCGTATTGACGAAGAA
>NZ_FMUF01000007.1:0-160334 GCF_900100985.1 Nitrosospira sp. Nsp1 | reverse complement strand
GTTTACCCACAATCAGCCGTTCGATAATCGACGGTTCTATGCGCTTCACGCATGAGGCAGAAAAATCGAAAATTATTGTTGACGGGAACAGAGTAAATTATTGTTGACGGGAACAGAGTATCTACCGCAAAATGTATAGAGCATACAGCCGGTTGTCGCGGTGATTAAGCCAGCCGGTTTTTGATCTCGGCAATGCGGGCTTCGCTCACCCTGGTATTGATCGCGCCCGGCAGGCGAGTGGGATCGGAAATGGTTTTGGTCAACTCAGCGGCAATTGTGCCCGCATCCACGCTCCTGGCCGCTTCGAACGCGTCATGTAACCGCTCGGCCTGGGGGTAAGGCTTGTCCGCATAGCCGGGCCGGCCGTGAAAATCGCAGGCGCATGCCTGCAAAAATTCTTCGAAGCGTTCCGGTTTGCGGTATGCATCCACGCCTTGCAACATATTGGCGATGGTGACGGGCCGCAGCTCTGCGGCGCGATGTACGTCGCCATGGTAGCGCGCGACCAGTAAAGCGAGGTCGCGCGCTTCGTTAGGCACCCTGATGCGCTCGCATAAATCTTTCACCAGCTTGACGCTCCGCGCTTCGTGACCGATATGGCGCGGCCATTCCTCCGGTGGAGTCGTGCCTTTGCCAAGATCATGCGTCAGCGAGGCGAACCGTACCGGCAGGGAATAATTCCTGGAAGCTGCATGGTCGATAACCATCATCACATGCACGCCGGTATCAATTTCAGGGTGATGCTGCGCCGGTTGGGGTACCCCGAACAATGCGTCCACTTCAGGCATGATGCGGGCGAGCGCGCTACACTCGCGAAGCGCATAGAACATGCGCGAAGGCCGTTGTTCCATCAAGCCACGCGCAAATTCCTGCCAGACCCGTTCCGGTACCAGCGCATCCACTTCACCGTTGTGCACCATCTCGCTCATCAGTGCGAGGGTCTCGGGTGCGATTCGAAAACCGAAGCGGGCGGCAAAACGGGCGGTTCGCAGCACGCGAACCGGATCTTCAGTGAATGCCGGGCTTATGTGACGCAGTAGCCCGGCTTCCAGGTCGGACAAGCCGCCAAACGGGTCGATGATATTGCCGTCCTGATCCTTGGCCAGGGAATTGATGGTGAGATCGCGCCGCGCCAGGTCTTCCTGCAAGGTAACTTCAGGCGAGGCATAAACTTCGAAGCCCTTGTACCCGCGTGACACCTTACGCTCGGTACGTGCCAGCGCATATTGCTCCTGGCTCCGGGGATGAAGGAAAACAGGAAAATCTTTTCCTACCGGACGGTAGCCGAGCCGGATCATCTCGTCCGGCGACGATCCTACAACTACATGGTCATGGTCGGTCACCGGCAAGCCCAGGATCTCATCGCGAACGGAGCCGCCGACCAGATAAGTCTTCATCAAGAACGACTCTCGAAGGGTAGATTATCGCCCTGCGCGAAAATCATCGTACCGTTCCCGCGGCACATCGCCCGCCAGATATATAGGCGCCACTTCTTCCAGGGCAGTGGGCGGAATACCCCAGGCTTCCGTAAAGTTGCCAGGGTCGTCACAATTGCAGACGCTGTCCACTTTCATTGAATAATAATTGTCGCGGGTCACGAGTTTTCCGGGTAGAAACTCCATTATCATCGCCTGCAGATAAGAAAGGCTATCGTTGAGGCCGATGATGGCCGGGTCATGCCCGGTAACGTGGGCGGCATATTCCACCAACTGCCGCAGGTTGTAACATTGTGGGCCGCACAGATCGTAGCGCTGACCAAAAGTGTGGGGTGCCGTCAAGCTGGCGGCGAATGCATGCGCTACATCCTTGACGAATACCGGTTGAAATTTTGCATTGGGCGACCCCAGGGGCAACACCGGTAGCCGCGCCAGCCTGGCAAACAGGCTAAGCGATGAATCTCCGGGGCCGAAAATAACGGACGGCCTGAAACTGGTCGTAACCAGGCCGGACGTCATCACGATTTTTTCGCCTTCGGCCTTGGAGCGCAAATACGCGCTGGGCTGACCCGGATCGGCATTCAGCGCACTCATGTGCAGTAAGCGCGTTATTCCATTGCGCTCGCATGCGGCCGCGATTTTACGCGGGAGCGCCACGTGCACAGTGTTGAAGTCCCCATGCAGAATACCCACCAGGTTGATGACCGCATCCATGCCTGTCAGTAGCTGGTCAAGTTCCGCATCATCGTGAATATTCGCTTCTACCAGGCGTACGGTTGGTAAAACCAGCAGGCCCCTGGCGCGCTTGTAGCTGCGCGTAGGGATACGCATATAGATTTCTTGCGTGGTCAGGAGATTTGCGAGATGCCGGCCGACAAATCCGCTGCCGCCAAAAATGCAGACATTTTTAATGTTCATTGTTTACTTTTCGCTTCTGAAAATTGCTCGCTGTCCTCTCGGGACATCACAACTCCAAGCCGATGCTTCAGTGCCGTCGTTGGATGCCCGAAGGTGTTGGCGTAATACATTGCGTTGCTCATGACTTTTTTTACATAGTCGCGGGTTTCATTGAAAGGGATGGTTTCGGCGTAAATTGCGCCTTCCATCGGCTTGTCGCCGCGCCATTGCTGCGCTCGGCCGGGGCCGGCGTTATAGGCGGCAGACGCCAGCAGTGGCTGGTTATCGGTAAGTGTCAAAACATGCTTGAGATAATACGTACCCAGGGTCAGATTGGTATCTATCTCGGACACGCGTGCGGGGGAAAATTTCCGGACGCCCATTTTTTTCGATACCCATTTCGCAGTAGCCGGCATCAATTGCATCAAGCCCGTCGCACCGGCACTGGATCTGGCATCGCTGATGAACCGGCTTTCCTGGCGGATGAGGCCGTATACCCAGGCCTCGTCGAGTTCCTGTTGCTTCACGAGGTTACGCAACGCATCGCGGTGAGGAGCGAGAAAACGCAGTGTGAAATCATGCTGCCGTACCGTTTTATCCGCCGTATTGATGGCCCGGTCATAGATTCCATTACGCCGCGCAACTTCAGCGGTGGCAAGCAGGCGCCCGTCGTCGAAATCGCGTATTGCCCAGACCCATTCGCGTGTGGCCTCCGTTCGCAGATTCAGGCGATACAAGGCAAGCGCCCGTTTTATTCCAGGCAGCCGCTCGATGGCGGCAATTTCCTTTGACGTGGGTTTATAGGGTTCGGTCGCGACGCCGATCGCTACGCCCAGTTCCTCTTCCGCCAGCTGACCATAAAAATTGTGCTCGGTGCTCAAGGGAGCGAAAATAACATTCGCTTCCGTTATCTTGCCTCCGGCTTTCAGCGCCCGCGCTTTCCAGTAACGCCATACTCCTGTCTCCTGTTCGGAAGCAGACATGGCTTCGATCGCATCCAGCACCAGACCCCAATCACCGGCGCGCAGGGCAGCGCGCGTTTTCCACCCGAGTTGCGCATCCGATAACGCAACCGGCGTGTCGGTGCCGGCGGCTTCCGCAAACCAGTCAATGGCGCGCGGATTCAGCTTTCGCGCCGCCTGATCCGCCAGTTGCACCATGAAATACGCATGATCCGCATTGCTGAATCGCGCGCGCATTCTCGGCCAATAGGCATAGGCCTGATCGGGATTGTTACGGACCAAACGCAGTATTGCAAAAAGAGCGATTTCACGCTCGGCGCGAGTGTTGATCTCATGCCGATGTTTTTCCAGAAAGCGCAATGGGCTCCCTGCGGCGGAGTCCAGCTGGCGCGTATTGAGCGCCTCATTTTCCGGTAGATATTCATTGATGCGTTTCGCTACCCCTACATTTCCTGCTTCGAGCGCGAGACGCAGGCGCGTCCATACATCTTCCACCGTCAATTTCCCGGCAACATCCAGCGCATCGAACAACGCCGTGCAGCTTTCCGGCATGTCCCGTGCGTTAAACCATAACGGGCGCGCCTCGGTGAATGCACTGGCATCGTTTACGGCGATGCGGTGTTGAAGCGAATAGCAGGTAAGTTCAGTATCCTTGTTGATGAGATCCGGATATCCCTCCGCAAATAACTCCCATTGCTGCGCCTTGCCGAGGCTTTTTAGCCATTCACCCTGTAGCCTGTCGCTCAATGGACTATCCTTGTAGCGATCGAGAAAACCTTTGACCGCCGGCATGCTCACGTCGATATTCTCAAGCTGCGGGTATAGCTGATAGTAGATTGCGTAGGGTTCCAGTACATGCCCTCTCAGGCGTTGCGCATAGGCCGCCACTCGGCTGGCGTCGCCATTTTGAAACGCTTGCCGCATGGTCATGAAATCGTCATCCTGGCTCGCGGCCACGGTTCCGGCAGACATAGCGAAAAATAACATTGCAAAAAAGATTTTCATAACCTGCTATAAAATAATTAATCGAGCTGAAAAATTGGGTGAAATACCGGCTTACGCCATACGCATTTGTCTCCCGTTCGGATAGGGCTCTTCTCTGCCCGAAGAATAGCACATCATGCCATATATCAGCCTGAACCCCACCACCAATGAAACGCTAAAAACCTATACCAGTTGGGATAGCAATCATCTCGCGGCGGTTTTGGAAAAAACCTGGAACGCGCAGCGAACCTGGGCGCAAATGACGCTCCCCGACCGGGCCGAACGCATGCACAACGCTGTCAAGTTGCTGCACGAACGAATTGACGAATACGCCGCGCTAATGGCCGTTGAAATGGGAAAGCCAGTGCGCGAGGGCAATGCGGAGGTAAAAAAATGCGCGCTTGTCTGTGATTACTATGCAGTGCACGCCGAGCATTTTTTGCAGGCGGAAATGGTTCAGACCAACGCGGGCAAGAGTTATGTTTCCTACGAGCCGATAGGCGTCGTACTAGGTGTGATGCCATGGAATTTTCCATTTTTCCAGGTGATTCGTTTTGCCGCTCCCACGTTAATGGCAGGCAACGCCTGTGTTCTGAAGCATGCCTCAAACGTCCCCCAATGCGCATTGGCGCTAGAGCAATTGTTCCGCGATGCGGGATTTCCCCCGCATCTATTTGCGACACTCATGATCGAGTCTGCCGACGTGGCCGGGGTTATTGCCAGCCATCACGTCCATGCGGTGACACTCACGGGTTCAGAGTCCGCTGGGCGTGAAGTGGCTTCCCATGCCGGCCGGCACTTGAAAAAATGCGTCCTGGAACTGGGCGGATCGGATGCATTCATCGTGCTGAAAGATGCCGATCTCGAACTTGCTGCCACCTTCGCGGTGAAATCGCGGTTTCAGAACTGTGGGCAGTCATGCATCGCTGCAAAGCGCATCATTCCGGTAGCGGACGTTGCCGATGAGTTTGTATCTCTCTTTATAAAAAAAACAAAAGATTTGAAAATAGGTGATCCCATGAATGAAACAACCCAGATCGGTCCGATGGCACGGTTTGATCTACGGAAAGATTTACATCGGCAGGTCGTCGATTCGATCGGACAAGGCGCAGAAGCGATTATCGGCTGTGAACCCATGCGAGGAGAGGGTGCGTTCTACCCACCGTCGATATTGGATCGGGTAACGGCAAAAACCCGGGCATATCATGAAGAGCTATTCGGTCCTGTGGCCGCCGTGATACGGGCAGCAAATGAAGAAGAGGCCATTCGCATTGCCAACGATACCCGCTTCGGCCTGGGTTCAAGCATCTGGAGCCGCGACACGGAAAAAGCGGAACGGCTTGCAAGGCAAATCCAGGCTGGCTGCAGTTTCATTAATGGCATGGTCAGATCCGACCCGCGCCTGCCTTTCGGGGGCACCAAGGCTTCCGGGTTTGGCAGGGAATTATCGTATCACGGCATCCGTGAATTCGTTAACATAAAGACTGTTTGGATCAGATAAGCCAGATGAGGCGGAAGATGTTGACAGGAGGTGACATCACCGCAGTGATCAGATCACGCCCTGACCAATCATCGCATCCGCTACTTTTACGAAGCCCGCCACATTGGCGCCGTTGACATAACTGACGGTGCCGTCCTTGCGTTGACCGTATTGCAGACAGGATCGATGGATAGCCTGCATGATCTCGAGCAACCTGGCATCCACCTCTTCCCGGGGCCATGAGAGACGCATGGCATTCTGGCTCATTTCAAGACCGGAGGTGGCCACGCCTCCCGCATTACTCGCCTTACCCGGTGCAAAAAGAACACCGCTGCGTTCGAAGTGCTTCACCGCCTCCGCCGTGGAAGGCATATTGGCGCCCTCAGCGACACATATTACGCCGTTGTTGATCAGGTTTGCCGCATCCTCATTACTTAGCTCGTTCTGGGTGGCGCATGGCAAGGCGACATCGACCGGAATATGCCAGGGACGCATGCCGGGAATAAAATTGGCTTTCGCGCATTCCGCATAGTTGCTGATCCGCGCATAGCGCAAGTTTTTGCACTCCTTCAGCTCAGCCAGCTTTTCAGGGGTGAAGCCCTCTTCATCCACCACAGTCCCGCTGGAGTCGGACATGGTTATTACCTTGGCGCCGAGCGCCATCGCTTTTTCCACGGCATATTGCGCAACATTCCCGGAACCCGAGACGGAAACCCGCATCCCTTCCAGCGCACGGCCAGATTGCTTGAGCATTTCCTCGGCGAAATATACGGTACCGTAACCGGTGGCTTCCGGACGAATCAGCGATCCGCCAAAACTCAGCCCCTTGCCGGTAAAAACGCAGTCCGCACGGTTGGAGAGCTTTTTCATCATGCCCGCCATGAAACCAACCTCTCGCCCGCCGACGCCGATATCGCCAGCCGGCACATCGATATCAGAACCGATATGGCGGAACAGTTCGCTCATATAAGCCTGACAGAAACGCATTATCTCTCCCGGGCTCCGGCCCTTGGGATCGAAGTCCGCACCCCCTTTGCCGCCTCCCATGGGCAGTGTAGTGAGCGCGTTTTTGAGAGTTTGCTCGAACGCGAGGAATTTAAGGATGGAAAGATTCACCGAGGGATGAAAACGAGTGCCGCCCTTGTAAGGCCCAATGGAGGAACTGTGCTGGATCCGGTAGCCACGGTTGACATTCACCTCGCCTTTATCGTCTACCCAGGCTACCCGGAAAATGATTACCCGCTCCGCTTCTATCAGACGATCGAGAATGCCGTGCTCGCCATAGCGAGGGTTTTCCGTGATAAAGGGCCAGAGACTCTCGATGACTTCTGCAACCGCTTGCAGATATTCGGGTTGGCCCGGGTTCCGCTCGGATATGTAAGCGCAGAACTCCTGAAAACTTTGGTATCTCATTTTGCTCCCCAGCATAACAAAACCATACTCATAAGGTGAGTATTCTGCCAAATAACTGGCGGACCCGCATTATATTTATATTTAACCCGGATGTTTCATAAATTGACGCGCGCCCTCGCTGGTCTTTTGTTTCGTATGAAAATTTCGTTCAGTCGGGCGTATGAATAACTACGCCACTCTTCACGAAATCTCCCTACAAAACAAGATCCTGCGCAATCATCACGCGAATTTACGAAACATCCGGGTTAGGAATGATTGCAGAGACTGTTACGGAATTTTTTGATTTTCCATCGCCAATCTCTGCCGGATAGCGCGGATGCGCCTATCCAGGCAACCGCCTGTCACCGCTTGCAGCGTCTTATTCGTTTTTTCCGTCATTTTGGTCGTCCTCGTCATCTTTCTTGCGCGGCTTGGCTGTCCACCAGACGACAAGAATAAATAACGATAGAGCGACACCCGCTTCCAGCAGTAATATCCACATAGGATCAAGCATGATGTATATTTATCATACGCAACTCTAACCCATAATCTGATGAAAGACCAATCGGCCTTGCTTGCCGTTGCCGCGTTACTCTTGCTCAACGCATGTACCATCGTTTCCACGACGCCGACTCCACCGGTCGCTATCGAAACGCCGGCTGCACCGACCTCGTTGGTACCCATGCTCAAGCCAACCGACTGGAACGCCCTGACGGGCTGGGCGGAGGACGATATTCTGCCCGCATGGGATGCCTTCCTCCGAAGCTGCGCTGTTCTGAAAAATCAGCCGCTGTGGGGCGAAACCTGCATTCAGGCTGCCGCCATGCGTGGACAGAATAGCGCAATACTGCGAAAGTTCTTCGAAAGCCGTTTTGTGCCACATCAGGTGCTGAATTCCGACGGTAGCGACGATGGCCTCATCACCGGCTACTATGAACCGCTGTTAAAAGGTAGCCGCAAGCAATCGAAGCGTTACCGCTATCCGCTATACAGCACGCCGGATGAGCTTCTGGTGGTCGACTTGAGCGAGGTCTATCCGGAACTCAAGAATATGCGGCTGAGAGGGCGGCTGCAAGGCCGCAAAATCATACCGTATTATAGCCGGTCTGACATTGCGAGTAATCCCGCGCCGCTACAGGGAAGGGAACTGCTGTGGGTGGATGATGAGATCGACCTGTTTTTCCTGCAGATACAGGGTTCAGGCCGGGTGCAACTCGAGAATGGTGAAGTCGTGCGCGTAGGCTATTCCGAACAAAACGGGCATCCCTATAAATCTATCGGGAAATTGCTGGTGGAGCGCGGCGAATTGCCCCTGGAAAAAGCTTCGATGCAAGGAATCAGGGCTTGGGGCCAGAGAAATCCCCATAAGTTGGGCGAATTGTTACGGCAGAACTCGAGTTTTGTTTTCTTCCGCGAGGTGCCAACCGCCATGCCGGGACCGCTGGGCTCGCTCGGTGTACCGTTGACCGCAGGCAGAAGCCTGGCTGTCGACCCTCGCGCCGTGCCTCAGGGCGCACCGGTTTTTCTCGCCACGACCTGGCCTAATACGGATAAGCAGCTTTATCGGCTCATGGTGGCGCAGGACACAGGCGGGGCCATCAAGGGCAATGTCCGCGCCGATTTCTTCTGGGGTTTTGGAATCGAGGCAGCGGAACAGGCTGGCAAGATGAAACAGGCAGGCAAGATGTGGGTTTTAATGCCCGCCGGCTATGTGCCGGAAGCTCAGATCAGAAGGAATTGAGCTTGTTCGGGCCGGCGCTACAATCCCGTGCTTGTCATTTTGCGGATGATGCACCCAGTTTCTTTTCTATGGCTTCAGCAGCCATCAAACCTGGCGCGATCGAGCCATCCGCAAAAATCAGCGTCGGGGTACCGCTTATGCCGTTCTTCTGGCCTGCCTGAAGAAGCTTGTCAATCGGCGTCTCGCAGTCTTTTCCGGTTGGCGCAATGCCTTTAAGCATGAAATCCTCCCAAGCCTTGAGCCGGTCGGGTGAACACCATATTGAAGTAGCGGTAGGGACCGAGCCGTTAAGCACCGGGTAAAGCAACGTATAGACAGTCACATCGTTAACGTTGGCTAGTTCTTTTTCCAGACGCTTGCAGTAGGGGCAATTGGGATCGGAAAAAACCACGAGCTTGCGCTTTCCATTCCCCTTGACTGCTTTAATTGCAAACTCCAATGGGAGAGAGTCAACACTTATTCGCCGTGCATCCTTGATCTGCTGCAAGCGATCGCTGGTCAAGCTTTGCTTTGTTTGCGGATCAACGACATGGCCAAAAAAAAGGTAGGATGCTTTTTCATCGGTATAAAATAATTCTCCACCCACCACAACTTCGTATAGCCCGAGGTAGGGAGTTTTCTTCAGGCTTTCGATTTTCTCCCCCGGGAAGTTTGCCTGAATCGCTTTTTTCAAAGACGCCTCATCAGCAAAAGCCGTACCGAAAAGAAAGCACAACAGCAGCGAAGAGAAGACGAGATTTATGCGCATGGTCTGATTGCTCCGTTTATGTGGTTTTAGTGCCTGATCGTAGGCCTAACTATACGTGAACCGATCAATCCATGGCTCGGCTTCAGCTCAATGCGTGCTGCATCAACCGGTCTTTTATGAGCGGTAGGCGGTTGGTGATTCCCAGCCCTAAATTACGCAAGCGAACCAGTGTCGGGTTAGGATTGCTGAATAACTTCTGCAGCCCATCGGTAACCAGTTCCATGGCCAGAATGTCTTCCTTGCGTGCCCGCTCATAACGGCGCAGCAAACGGTAATCCCCGCAATCCGGTTGCAAGCCCCGCGACATGAGGGTAGAGGCCAGCTCATGCGCATCGCGCAAGCCCAGATTGACACCTTGCCCGGCAAGCGGGTGTATGCCGTGCGCGGCATCACCAATAAGCGCAAGACGCGACTGCACCAGTTTGTTCACGTGTACGAAATTCAGCGGAAAAGCAGCAGGCCGCGTGACGAGTTGCAGCTCGCCCAGGGTGTGGCACGAGGCTTCGGCGACCTGTTGGCACAGTTCCGCCTCAGGTAGACCCAGTAACTTGCGCGCCAACTCTTCCCTGGCCGACCACACCATGGATACCCGGTTGTCGGGCAATGGCAGCAGTGCCAATACCCCGTCTCGCCGGAACCACTGGTGAGCGATATTATTGTGACGCCGCTCGGCGTTGAAGTTGGCCACCACGCCTGTCTGCTGGTAGGAATGCCGCACCACCGTGATTTCTGCCTGCTCGCGCACCCAGGAATTCAGGCCATCCGCGCCGACGATCAGCGACCCTTGCAATACATTGCCATCGGCGAGTTGCAGATCGGCATGGGAGTCAGCCCATGTTATCGAGGTACATTGCGCGGGGCAAAAAATCTTGAGATGTTTTTTTCGGCGCTTGAGCGCTTCCCATACCGCAGCCTGAAGCTGACGGTTCTCCAGGATGAAAGCGAGTTCCGGGAATCCGATATCATAGGCGCTGAAATCGATGCGTGCGGCGCTATCATCGCCAAACACGGCCATGTTGTATACCGGGCTCATCCTGGATTTATCGAGTGTTTGCCAGACCTCCAGATTCTGCAGGAAGGCAGTGCTGCCCGGACTGATGGCATAGATCCTGCTGTCCCAACTGTCATCGACGGGTAGCGGAAGGGGTGGGCGCGACTCCACCAATGCTATTTTAAGGCCGCTGTCTTTGAGAGCAAGCGCCAGGCTTGCTCCAACCAGGCCGCCGCCGACAATAATGACGTCGAATTTCATGAAGGCATTATACAGGCGCTTTGGCTGGGGCGGGATGAGGTTGGGATATCATCGGACGCATGAATGTCATGCCGGAGTGTATTATGAAGTTCAGCTAAAGCCATCTTTTTTCTTCCTGCAAGATCATGGAGATAGCAGCGGGAAATTCTTGTTAATCTTGACAGAGTCCCCTGCTGAAGGCAAAATTCGACCTCTTCGGCTTATACGTGGCGAATTAGCTCAGTGGTTAGAGCAGCGGAATCATAATCCGTTGGTCCCCAGTTCGAATCTGGGATTCGCTACCAAAAAACATTCTTCGTAATAACATCTATGCGATGTGGAGACATTCCAAGTAATCTTAGCATAGATTCTTTTATCCGCTTCCCGGTCTATAAAGCAACAGATCGTCTGCTTTATGAACAGAATTTACCCTATGTCAAAACAGTCACCGAGGCTATGCTGGCAGACGAATGGACTGGCCATGCCAGCCGTCCAGGGCGGGTCGCTTCGCCGTCATGTCCGTGATCCGCACGCCCTGTTTGCGGCCGCGACGTGCTTGAACCCGAATCCCTAACGATATAGACCGGAAACTCGACCTGCAAGCCTTTGAGGCCATCCACGCAGGGAATGAAGATATCTCCCTTGTATCACTATGAAGTAACCAGAAATCAACAGCCAGTAAGGCGTAGCCTGGCAGAGCTGCGATTCAACCGCCGTTTACAGGCTGAATCAGCTTCACCAGATGCGGAATAAACCAGCGCTTCCGTGAGCCTGTTGACACGACCTGTTTTCGTGACATGACGAGGCGAAGCGGCTCTCGTAATCAGACTCGCGCCGCCAGGCTTCTTGCCTGCTTATCCTGCCTTTCCCTCGAGTTGCGGAATCCAATGCAACATGAAGGGATGGACGGTATCCCAGACCAGCATGCCGATAATCCCCGCGACAGCCACATATACCATTGCGGAGGCCAGCCGACCAATTAAAGCGCGGTTGTGTTTGCGTAGGACGAACGATAGACTGAACGCGATGCTCGTGAACGATGCAAGAACGGCACCGGTGCCCGCAACGGTCGGCGATATGCTGCCTTGCGAGGCCAGCGTAGCCGCAGCCGCTACCGCGCTCGCGCTGGACATCAAGCCGCCGATGATGCTGACGAAGTAGAACCCCATGTCACCGAACTGGCGCTGGGTCACTGCCCCGACGATATGAAGCAGCAGAAATACGGCACCGTATTTCAGCGCCAGCGGCAGTGAGAATGGCAGCTCAAGTTTCATTTGCGGCGCCTCCTCCCCCGATGGTCGATCACGTCTGCGATAGCTCCATAACACCAGCGCCATGCTTGTGAGCAGCATCAGCACGAATGCAGCGAGTGAACCGACAAGGGCCAGTGGCGCAAGGATTAGCAGCAAGCACGCGTTGCGCATGACCATCGCGGTGGTGGCAAGCAAAATGCCCCTGTACGCCGACTCGACGAACGCACTCGATGACGGCTGCACGCGCGAAGACAGCTCGATCACTGTGAAATTGCTGTTAACCAGACCGCCCAAAAAGCCCAAAAACACCACGCCACGGGCACCATAGAGCTTCCATAGGATGTAATTCACAAAGCCGATGCCGGCGATCAGGATCACAGTCACCCACGCGGCTCGAGGTTCAATCAGATTCCATGGGCCGACGGTACCCACTGGCAATGCCGGGTAGATTACGATTGCCAGAATAGCCAGCAGAAGCGCCGAGCGCAACTCGCTTTCCGTCAACCCCATGGAAAAGCCCGCAAGCCCTTCTTTCCAGGCGAGTAACGCAGTTGCGATCACCATCACTGCCGCCGGCAAAATTGTATGCCCCTGCCCGCACAGAATGCCTGCCATGCAGGTAACCAGCATCGCCGCCGACGTTGTCAGCTCTGTTCCCTGGGTAACCCGTAATGCCTGCACATTCAGCAACACCGTCAGCATGCCGACAAGTGCGAGGATGAGCAGCGAAAATGCAGTACCGAGCGCACCGCCGAGCGCACCGAGAAGACAGATGAAACCGAACGTGCGTAATCCTGCTTCCTTGCCGCGTCGTTCGCGTTCCATCCCAATCAGCAGCCCCAGAGACAGGCTCAGTGCTAGACGAACCAGGATCTGCAGATATGGCCAATCTGCGGTCGGCAAAGCAGGAAAGGACTCAGCCATTAATTCTTCATTTCAGGATGCAACTGTCTGGAGATTTGAGTTTAAGTGCATAGTAACTCATTTATCATATTAAACATATTTCTCTGTACTGATTTCGCCTTGTGCCAAACCTCTGGATTATCCGCCTATGCATGCAGGGAAACCGGTGCTTGCTCCATTAATGGGGGTGTCCGTCCCCTCACCCAGTCACTTTTTCGCGGCGATTCTTCAAGTCCGACAGGCTGCTGGCTACCGGCAATGATGCCTCATCTTCATTCGTTATATGAAAAGCTTTTTATCCTGATCCGTTAATTTCATGGCAAATATTTGTTCCGTATCCACTTGAAGTTATAGCACCAGATAGAGTGCTACGTCGGATGACCAACGTACGGTACCGTACAGATCGAGTGCGAGGGAAGTGACATTCTGTTCCTCCCTAATCTTGGAGGATAACGCGATGAAAACAATTAAACTTTTTGTAGGTATGTTTATGATCGGAGCACTGTTGGTGCCGGTTGCGAGCTTTTCCGCAAGTCACGACTCGGATTCAAGCGTAGGCGAATTTGTCAAGGATTCGGTAATCACCACCAAGATCAAGGCCAGGCTGGCCGCCGAGAAGGGCGTCAGCGCGATGCATATCATGATTGATACAGATAAGAATGGTGTAGTGGTAATGAGCGGCACAGCCAGAAATCAAGCTGAAATCGATAAAGCGCATTCGATTGCACATTCCGTCGATGGTGTCACGAAGGTCATAAATCACGTAAAGATCAAGAAAGAGCATTAGGCCAGATCTGCTCCCACCCCTAACGCTACCAGGAATACAAGGACCAGGTACTCCCAGGCCGATTTTTGCCATGTGGTTTCTACCAATTATCCCTGCGATCTTTTAAAGCTCCATTTTCATAAAGGATCTTACCGGCGGGCAACCCGTATTCTGGATAAACCGTGAAGGTCCTGGCGTGGGCTTTGCGCTGTGGTGTGGCCGCATTTTTACAATCTTTAGGTAAGGAATATGTTCGGTGCCGCACCTATCAAATCCCATGCGGCCAGACTTACTATTGGGGTGGAAAGCGCCGAAGATGCAGGAAGTACTTTTTGGATAGAATTGCCGGCAGCTGAGGGCTTACCTGCTCGAGGTGGAGAGCGGCCTAGCTCACCTGCTTGACCGCTCGTACTTAACCAACTACCAATTCCGGGTCTGCCCTATTTTGCCCCAGAGATTTAAGGGTTTAAATAGCAGGGGTTATTGGCAGTCTGCCACCTCATCTTTTTCGTTTTGTTACAGGCTGGCCTCACGCTTGAGCAATTCATCGATCTTGAGCCCCACTTCCGATTGGCCGTTAAATACCGTGCCAAGCTTCTTCTTGTTCAGGTGCTCCAGATTAGTGGTGTAAGCTTGAGCTGGCAGCGGAAAATATTTAACTTCCTTTACCAGGGCCGATCCTTTTTCCATATAGAACTCAACAAACTCCTTCACTCCGGATTTTTCTGCCGCCTTGATATTCACGTAAATAAAAATCGGGCGTGATAATGGCTGGTAGCTTCCATCCTCCACCGTTTTAATGGATGGGATAATGCCGCCTTTGCCTCCATCAACGGCGAGCGCTTTAACCTTTTTCTGATTTTCAAAGTAGTAAGCGAAGCCAAAAAATCCCAGCCCGTTTTTATTGCTTGCCACCCCCTGTACCAGCACGTTGTCGTCTTCGGAAGCAGTGAAATCACCCCGGCTCGATTTGGCCTTTCCGACAATTGCCTCCGTAAAGTAGTCAAAGGTGCCAGAGTCCGCTCCTGGACCGTAAAGGTTTATCGGATCATCAGGCCATGCCGGGTTTACTTGATTCCACCTGGTTATTTTCCCCTGGGCGCCGGGCTCCCAGATCTTTTTTAATTCTGCAACGGTAATATCCTTAACCCAATCATTTCTTGGATTCACCACAACCGTCAATGCATCATACGCCACCGGCATTTCAACGTATTGCACCCCGGCAGCTTTGCAATTGTCCATTTCTTTTTTAGAGATGGGGCGCGAAGCGTTGGCGATATCTATCTCGCCACGGCAAAATTTCTTGAAGCCGCCGCCAGTGCCTGAAATACCAACCGTGACTTTAACGGCACCGTTCTTGGCTATTTGAAAATCTTCCGCCACTGCTTCGGTAATGGGATAAACAGTGCTCGAACCATCGATTTTTACAATTGGCTCAGCATTCACAACGCTGACACCTCCAAGCAGCGCACCCAATACTACTACTATCTCAATACCCAGGAATTTCAGCATTTTGTTCTCCGCAAGATGGATCAGGAGCGCTTTCCAGTGACATCCCTCGGCTATTAACTCAAGCCCCGTCAGTAACCAGGTCAGCGCCCCGCATTAATTTATTGGTATCAGTATTTTTGCCTTGGTGCTTTTGGACAATTGCGAAACTAACGCAAGTCTGATATTTGATTATTCTCGTCTTCTTTAAGGAAGACGATCGGGAGAATACTGCTCAGTCATGTCGATATCATTTCAGCTTTGTGTCAGTTTTATGACGCTGCGGATTGGCTATGAACGAGAGGCGGAGTGATGGAGACCATCACGGGAGAGTTCAAGCCGGTACGACCGGAAGATGCATGGGCAATGAAACGTGATGATGGTTATGGTAACTTGATGGTTTTGCTCCTATCTCTGAACCGAAGGAAGACTTGCCCTTACTGCGATCCAAGGCCAATTTTTCTATTCTCGATCCAGCGGAACATCCAGGCGCCTAAAGGATATCAACAAGGCCAGATCATAGGCGATCTTCAAAGCTCCACAAGCAATCAAAGGTGCACTCAGCAGCCCACTGGCCAGCAAAGCGCCGGTCAGGGTTGGGCTTGCGATCGAAGCAAGGCTGCGGGATACCGCGGTGAAACTTGCAGCAGCAGTGCGCTCCGCCGGGGTGACAACAGCCATTACATAGGCAGTACGTGTCGGCACATCCATCTGCGATAATGCACTCCGTACGAGCAGCAAAACGAGTGCGACCTCGAGATTTGGGGCAATTGCAGCAAAAATGAGGCACACGTTAGCAGGGATGTGGGTGAAGATCATCGTGTTGAGCAACCCGATCCTGCGTGCGACGAACGGTGCAGCAAGCTGGGATCCGGCTGACAAGAGCCCCGCACAGAAGAAGAATGTTCCAGCCTGTCCGAGCGACAGTCCAAACCGCGCAAAGAGCCAAAGCGTCAGCAGGGAGTTTCCCAACAATCCCCCAGCAAACGCATCAATGCTGAATAACATGGCAAGCTTGAACACAATGCTGCGTGATGGCCCCAGCGGTTGTTGTAGCGGGGCAGTCTGGATCTCGATCGCTGGCAGAGTTCGATAGAGCAGCCAGACTGCCCCGCCGAGTAGACCGTACAGCACGAACATTGCGCGCAGGCCATCAATTAATGAAAAACCCGACCATGACACAAGCCACGATGGGATGCCGGCGGCTAAGGCGCCAACAGCGGCGCTCAGTGAGCCAATAAGCGAATAACGAGCGAACAGCGTGGTTCTTGCATTGCCGTTAGCCGCTTGCGCCAAGCGGGCATGCTCCAGCGGCAAAAATACGCTGACATCGGCCGAACCCGGATTAAGGGTTCCAATGAATGCGACAACAAATAGTGGCCAAAACGATGAAACGCTCGCGAAGCTAACGCCGGTAATTGCCATTAACAAGGCAGCGAACAGCAGCAACCGGCGAGTTGTCCATTTGTAGCCAATCACACCGAGCCCCAGCATCGCCAAAGCTGATCCGGCTAACGTTGCTGTATTTAAAAAGCCTACGTCCAGTTGATCAAATCCCAATGCCAGCAGATAAGCGGGCAAAAGCACAGCAACATAGCCATCGCCAAAGGCGCGTAACGCGCGGGCTGCCAGTAATGGGAAAGCAGTTTCAGCTACCTCCGCAGGCATGAGCAAACGAGTAAGTGTCCTGCGCCCTACGCCCGCTTTCACTGATTTGGTCCTCCCCCTGCAATCTGTCTATGACGTAATGCCGATTTTGTCACCCAGGATTATTCGGCGCCACCTTGTGCATCAAATGCCTTTTCCTTTTTAAGGTTTTTGCCGGTTGATGCTGATACTCAACAGCCTGGCGTGCAAAACCCTTTATTGCATGCAATAACAGGATCATCTGAATAGATGTATTCGGCTGGAGGTACACCGAAGCCTGACGTGATGTGGATCGCTTCTTGCAATGAGGTGGGCACCCGCGCTATTCGCTGGCGCTCGACCGGCTGTTTATTTGATTGTGGATAGGGGAATTCATGTTAATCAAGTCCCCAATTAGCGTGGACAGGCCTGTTGATAACTCACAAAGCTTTGTCTCGCTTCGGTTTCCTGTGCTGATCAAGATTGCGGCACGTTTCGCATATGGGAAATGACTGTTCCGATTCATTCCTCTTTGTCTAAGTCAGGAGGGGCCTGGCCCGTAACTGCGCTTGGGGTCTCTGAAACCTTTAATTTTGAAGGGCGAGTAAATTATCCATCGCGCTTATCTGTAAAGCAGTATCGATAGCGCCCTTCATGGCGACAGAATCCGAAACATCGCTGGTGATCTGGTCAAAAATACCGCCCCTGGCAAAATGTATTTTCTGGGCTTTCTGCCAACCGCCGGACACCTCGTCAACGGTAAACAGCTCAAGGTGGGGAAACCAGTCCTCATACCTGGCGGCCACGGACGGATCGCGGGGACGGTAATAGTGCCTGGCGGCGATATGCTGTGCCTGGGGTGTATATAGATATTCGATGTATGAAGCCAAACCGCGTGCGCCTTTCCCGTTCCCAGCCGCGTCCACTACGCTGATAACGGGTTCAGCCACTATTGATATAGACGGGGTAACGATTTCAAACTTATCGTTTCCGTTATTCTGAATGATCCGGTGCGCTTCATTTTCCCAGGTGAGGAGTACATCGCCTATATTGAGCAGGACAAAGGCAGTAGTTGAGCTTTCCGGCTTTTCATCCTTGTAATCCACCGCCCTGGCGTTGGCAAGCAATTGGCTGACAAACTCACGGGCGGTTTGTTCATTGCCGCCTGATTGCCTCATTGCATATCCCCAGGCCGCCAGATAATTCCATCGACCGCTTTCAGAGCGCTTTGGGTTCGGGTTAACCACTTTTATATCAGGGCGCACCAGATCGCTCCAGTCCCGCAGTTCCTTTGGGTTACCTTTCCGTACGAGAAACACGATGGTTGAAGTATAGGCTGAAGGATAAGAGCCAGTCCGAAAATCCTGCGCTAAAAGCTTGCGGGGGCCGGGTGTAACAAGTCGTTCCTTATCATCCAGCTTGTCTACATCGTAGGACAGCGCAAGGGCCGGAACATCAAGTCCGTCGACCGTAATATACACCGGCTTTCCCGATTTGCTCCGCGCCTGCTCGATCTCGATATCCAGACCCGTCCGGGCTTTCCAGTGAGAGGCAAACGCAACGTTCAAATCCTCATGTAACCGCCCCACGGCGCCGGGTGCAGGACGACCGGGAAAATTATTCAGGGTGGCGTAGGCAGCGCCCAGGCTTACCAGCGCTATAAATGTACCAACAGCAAAATGGGAAGTACTAAGAGTCATTTTTCATTTTCTCCAGTTGCTCAGCAGCTTTGCTCTAAGCAACCAATAAGGTGGGGGAGTTGCCATCAGCGTTAATGGGGGCTATCCCAACGCTGGGCCCTGTACTGTTTTTCCAGAGCACTACTGATTCAGGAAAACCGACAAGCTCTTCTTCGTGCACATAGGGGGATAAAGAACCATAGGGTCCTTGCGGATCGTAAGGCAGGTTGGAAACAACGTTATCCATGCGCTTGATATAACCCTCTTCAGTCCGTACATATACTGCGTATTCAAACATGGTTCACTCTTGTAATAAGATTCGGTTTGCGCATCTTACCGTGGGTTTGTTACAGCATCTTTAAGGGACTATCCGCAGCTTTGGGGGTTACTCACAAGAGGGGGGAGATCTGCAAGAGGACAACAAGAAGCAGAGAACAAAGGTCAAGTAATATATGACCGTTGTACAGACGTACTTGCTGTCTTTTCCCCCTGTTGCATATCTCCATAAAGCGACCGTTTTCGGAGAGCGTGAAAAATGGATCGGCTAGATCCATTTCTGGCTGAAAACATCTCCTGAAACTATCGCTTGAAATTAACTCTTCGAAAAGCTGAAGCTAAATTGAGTTCTGGAGAGAAATTGAAAATAAAAATTGGATAGGCCCGGGTAAGCACCCCGGATCAGGATCTGGCTTTGCAGAGCAAAGTTCGCCGACTGTTGTTTCGTTCTGGATTATGTAATGCTTTTGCCCTGAGGAACGACTATTAACAGCTTCGCCCGTTTCGGGCCCCGCTGTTAACTTACCCCAATTAGCGGCCTCGTCAATTCAGACTGGGGGATTGCAAAGGGGCTGGTCAAGCGATGCCGCCTTGACCAGCCCCTTTAAACACAATGGATCAAACAGCTCAAAACCAGGCAAGCGAATTTATTCAAATGTGGTTTGAGAAGTCAGAGATCAGGCGGTAATGCGCGTTTCGCGGAGTCTGCGGCGAGAAAGTTTGCGAGTTTCACTTTCATAAGCCGCAAAGATAGCGTGCACGTCCAACTCCGACCTGGATCTTCCGGTAGAGCGCAGCTTCTTGTTAATACCTCTTTCCAGCCAGCGATCGAACTCATCCAATGTATAACCGTACAGATCAATGTATCTTCGTTTCTTCATAACATTTCTTCCGTGATCAGAAAACATGCTTCAGCGTCAATCGAGCCGTCCTTCATTACAGATTTACCGCCACTGATCCGTGATTTCACGCACATCCTCAAGTGAATCGGCATTAGAAGGCTATTTGACTACGGAACATGAAAGTGTTCAGGTCATACGGCTTACCACCGCTTGCCGTCACTAGCGGCGAATCCTTGATTTCAAGGATTTTGTCATAGTTGAACATGAAGCGAACGTTGTTGTTCACGTACCAGTTCAGGGCAGCAGTAAAGTTTTTCATCTCACCTCTCCTGAAGGCGCCATCGTTCATATCTACTCCGGCGACACGTACTGCCAGTTCCCATGCACCCCATCCCCCATTGGAAAAACTGAAGTTCCGAGTTGGCTCCACTCTGTGAAACTTTCCCTCTTTGTAGTTGCGCGATTCTCCGGTGAGCGTCCATGCGGCTTCTCCGTACCAACCATTGAAGCTTAGCGAATCCAGACCATTGTTGCGGCCAATCCAGCTATGGGTATACTCGCCTCCCGCGCTGAACGGGCCATATATGCCGCTGGCCTCCAGGCCAAGCATCTTGATGTCCTCGATATTTCCTAGGGTGCCCGAATCAATCGGAAACAGGTTAGTCAGATGTGATGTTTCATGCCTGAATCTCACGCCATTAGAGGGACCGAATAGCTGGCCGCTGCCGCTCGGTTTGCGATAGTTTCCTGCTACACCTAAATGGACAACCTTTGTCTTTTCGTTAATGGGTGCAAAAGTGACACGAGAACTGGTTCCCCAGCTTTCATCCATGCTGTTGTTATTAGCGTCGATTGACTCGCCATAAAGTCCCACCTGTCCAGTCCAGTTTTTATCGCTTTTTGACACATTTAGACCAATAGCGCGATCGACGAGCGGTGCGTTAAGCACATTCATTAATGATCTTTCCATGAACATGAGATCGTTGGAGCTTTCTTGTAACTCACGGCTGAAAGGCTGCTTCTGGTGGCCCACGTTGACCTTTGCGAAGCCCCCTCTATATGAGATAAACATGTCTTTAACGCCGACGCTGTTATCAGCGAAGTCGATCTGGCTCTTGAAATCCCAATCTTTAAAGAAAGTACCCGCAAACTCCAGGCGCCCCCTGCGCAACTCTGCGCCATCATTGGCTTGAATTGGGGTGCCGTCCCTAGAGAAGAAACTATCATTACTGCTATGGGTGTAATCCGTGTGGATCCGGCCCCCGATCTTGAACTTGAAGTTCTTGTCTGCTGTTTCGAATTGCAAGCCGTTTTTATCCAGTTTGATTTGCTTTTCGCTTTCCTTGATACGTTCCTCGATGGATTCAATCTTGCCGACGAGTTGTGCCCGCTCTGCTTTTTCTTTTAATCTCGCACTTCTGTCACCGGTTACTGGCTGTTGGGTTCTCTCTGCTTCCGGTGCCGGCGTTGCATTGTTCGATGGAGAACGTTCGACTCTCTCAAAATTACCTATGGGTTGCCGGTCAGATCCGGGCTCTCCATATATCTGCTTGGTTTTGGTATCGATATAAAGGTCAATCGCAAAAGTCCCTGATGATGCGCTTGCTCCCAACACAGCTGCCGCTGCCAATATAAGTTTCGAAAATTTCAAAGCTAATGCCCCCAGTTGTGATGTTTTGGTTATGGTTATGTTTATCGCTAAAAACCGGGGCAAGAATAGGGAAAAGAGATGACTGCCTTATTAACCTTTGGTGACAGTTCTATGACAGTAACAAGGGCAGTTGAACGATGATGACTCGATCCGAGTGCGGGATGACTCTCTATCATGGCTTCCATCCCAACCATGGATGGCAGGTTGAGCTTTACCTTTGCGGCGCGAGGGGGCGGTGTTGCTTACAGAATTTTAAGAAAGGAGCTGAAGGAACAACTTGCCCCAAGGGTTGCCCTGCTACTGTTTGTCAACATGATCCAGTTAAACAGTTACGGGCGGTTTGGCTCTAGCAGCCTGTCGGACTTGAAGAATCGCAGTGAAGGACTGGGTGAGGGCAGATTTTGTGGATTTTGAAGGCCAATAGTTATTTCTATTGGTTTAAAAAGCGGTGAAATATGAACCGCCCAGATGCTTTTGCAGCCGATTTCCTTTAAGTCCGACAGGCTGCCAGTAATAGAGTGGTATTTGAGGCATGGCTCATCAACGATTAGCAAATAAGATCCTCATCCATTCCGAAAGCGTTAACAAAAATCCGGGATCATCTGTTTCATTAAACATCCATTCCACTTTACGGCGTGTATATTCGCTTCTGGCGGCATGCCTCACTAGCTTGTTGGTCAGGTACGGCCAGTTAAATAAAAATTCTGCTTTATGGTAGATTTCAAACTTTGGCTGTAGGGCTTTTATACTTCGGGTATAGGTTTGGGCTACAGCGGTGCGACCTGGATGGTATTGGCCCATGATAGCCTCTGCCGCAAGAATGCCTGTTTCCATGGCGCCGCCCACAAGCGCTATCCGCTCGGATCAAAACGTTGCTGCCATCGAAACCAATCAGACGCATCCCTTTGGCAGGGCAGGAGATATTGGTAACGCGCTCCATCAGGTCGAGTTTTTTCAGCACGTGATGCGCATCAGGAATCAAGGCATCTCCACACGTTTTGTCACGCAGAAAGACCGCCTTGTCAAACAGGCCAACGGAAAAGTCAGCGTTGGCTAAAGTGCGGGCGGCCGCACAACCTGCGGGGCCCGCACCAGTGATAATGACGTCATGGACGTGTCGCACTGGATCGCCTCAGGTGTCGGAACGTTGTTTCCACATGCACCCATGGACACCACCCTCCATCAACCAAACCCAGTTCGAGCATCGCGCCTGCTTTAAAACAAATTCTTTCAAAACCGAGCGCGGTTATTTCACGCAAATACCGCTGCAGTCGGCACCGCCACGCGCGGGATCGCAATTGTCGGAAGGGTCATCCACGCACTTCTTGCCGTCAGGGCATGGAAATCCGGCAATTCCTCCACACATTTGTTTCGGTTCCTTCTCGCCGTAGGTGGAGCTCCCCTTGGGCGGATAATCGACGCGTTTCCCGCCGCCCGGCTTGGTTGGTTCCGTCGCACCAATCTTGACCGTTTCACGAATCTGCCGAGGTTCCACCGCTTCTACATCAATGGATTCCACTTCTCCATCGGTATGCCGGGCGGTATAAACGCCAACCACGTCCAGGGGCACTGGACTTTTTATCACCAGGAATCCTTCCAGGAATGCAAAATCCACGCAAACACCATCAATGGGGCAAAAGTAACCCGCGATATCAAAGCAGTTCACGCCGACTGCGCCGTCTGGCTGGAGAACGGCTTCCTTGAACGGTGTTACGCCGAATGGTCCTGGCTCGGAGCCGAACTGTGTCGCAAGCGCCACCTTGGCGGCGACGGTAACTTCTTTATTGGTGGGATTGTGTATGTTGACCGCCGTTCGATAGGTGCCGCGCGCCAATGAGCCGTCCTGGTGCGGTAGCAGCAGCGAACAAGCGACTTTTGCGGCATATTGATATTCCGTCTTGATTATCTTCGAAGGTTTCATCGGTTCTGCCTGGGATACGGTAATAGCCTCAATAGGGCCAAACGCAGCCAATATTCCCATCAATGCGGAAAAGATACCCATCACGCGCAGTTGTTTCATGATAGTGACTCCTGTTGTTTTAGGTTTGGATATAAGTTGGTCCGAACGATTAATCGATTAATTTCAAAATCGACGCTCAGCCGGTTGTCGCGACATCATTAATAAGCCTCTGTAAGCATCTTCATCTGAAAATGAAAAACGAATAACACTGCAAACCTTCAATATATTCATAGCAGTGTTTGTTTTACAGTCAAGTCTATTTGCAGATTCCCTGATTTCAGCCTGACCGGCTTTCGCTGGGGCGTCGACGCCCAAGTATGGCGAATAGTATGAATAGATACCCAGGCCTATGGATTGTGGATCTGTAAATATCCACACTATCCCTGGATCTCATATCTCCCCGGCGCCCCGAACGGGAGCCGCAGATCCAACGGAATGGGGGAAAGATAATTCTCTCGATCGCAATCATCGGCAAATCGTAACCGCTCATTCGGCGGCAGCCATGAAAGAACTATGCAGCTGTAACTTCCTGATCAATAAAACACTGTTTTATATGGTGCGACAATTTGCCGCATTCCTGCGCTGACTGAAATAGATTATTCTCGCGTTCCGATTGCTGAGGTGGGGACTCTGGGTTCTTGATCAGTCAGCGTATTTATTTTGCTATTCCTCGACCTGCGTTACTGATCACAATCCGGCTGCAAAAAACCGGAGTGGAAAATCCCGGTTTTTTGAACTACATCAAGCCGAATCAATGCACCGGCGGAAATCTTTTAAAAACACTTTTGGCGCAGCATCGATAAACAGCTGTTTTTCAATAATAAGAAAAGCAGGTGAGGAAATATGAAACCGAATATAAAGCTGAAATCGATGCCGTTTGCCTTGGCAAGTTTGCTCTGCGTATCTTCTGTCTGGGCAACCAATGAGCGTGGGTCGCAGGCAAAAGATGAGGTCGAGGCTGAATTGGCGCCAATTAAAAACCCCCTCCCTACCACCCCTGTGCCAGTACGTTCCACTGGTACGAAGATAGCGCAAACTCCTGCCGGGGCTACTGAAAAACAGGTGCCAACTGACGAGCCCGCGGTTAAGTTGCCGGAAATGACGATCGGAGGAAAAGTGAAGCCAATCTCCAGGCAAACCGAAAAGGAAAGGTACAGGCTACCCCAGACCACAGAGAGCATGACCAGGGAAAAACTGGACAGTACGGTCAATCTCATGGCTACAGAGGATGCCATTAAATACATGCCATCCATTCAAGTACGCAGTCGCTATATCGGTGACACCAACGCACCCGTGGGGATGCGCACCTCGGGCACATCCGCCAGCGCGCGCAACCTGATTTATGCGGATGGTATCTTGCTGTCTTCCTTGCTCGGCAATAACAACTCAAACACGGGTTCGCCTCGCTGGAATACCGTATCGCCCGCTGAAATCGAACGCATCGATATCATGTACGGCCCGTTTTCGGCAGCCTATGCCGGTAATTCAATAGGTGGGGTGATTAACATCACCACGCGAATGCCGGATAAATTTGAAGTGGGCGCCGATGCGCAATCTTCCTGGCAGACTTTCAATCTCTATGGCACAAAAGAAACCTACGACACCCAGCGGTACTCCGGAAATATCGGCCATCGGTATAACGACTTGTCATTCCGGTTCGATTACAGCCATCTTGATGCCCATAGCCAGCCGATAACGTTTGCGACAGCGCTTAACTCTGCCACTGCGGCCAACAGTGGGGATACGGTGGTGACAGGGGCATTCGCGGGTGCAAACGCTACAAATGCCCCCAACCAGACGCTGGGTGCGGGAAACATCAACCACACCGTACAGGATAACTTCAAATGGAAATGGGCCTACGATATTACCCCGACCATAAAGATCGCTTATACCTTGGGCATGTGGCAGAACAACGCCAGTTCGAGCACGCAAAGCTACCTGAGGGATGCAGCGGGGAATTTGGTGCAAAGCGGCTTCGTCAATATTGGCGGCAGGCGATACAATTTATCCACTCCGAATAGTCCCACCTTTGCGGCCAATCAGACCGATCAGACAACCTGGTCGCATGGCATGAATCTCCGGTCCAATACCGGTGGAAAATTTGATTGGGAGTTGGTGGGTAGCGTGATTGATTTAGGCAAGGATACCGTTCGCGCACCAACGGTCGACCCCACTCTTGCGTTTGCCGGCAATGCGCCCGGTAGAATCACCAGTTTGACCGGCTCTGGTTGGCATACCGCCGACGCGAAGGGCATCTGGCGGCCGGGCGTCGATCTGCTGGGTTACCATGAGATCAGCTTTGGCTTTCACCATGACCTGTATACGCTCAAGAATCCAGTGTTCAATACCAGCAACTGGCAAAGCGGCGGCGCTCAAGGTATCGTCACAAACTCGACCGGAAAGACGCAGACCGAAGGTTACTGGATACAGGACGCATGGGATTTTCATGAGGACTGGAACTTTACAGTCGGCGGCCGTCTTGAATCATGGCACGCTTACGATGGAGTCAACACTACCACCGTAAATGGTTCGCTCCAGACGATCAATCAGGCTAACAAAAGTGCCGTCAATTTTTCGCCCAAGGGCAAGTTGACCTGGAGCCCCATGGATCGCGTGAAGATCGGTGCGGCCATCGGTCAGGCTTACCGTTATGCAACCGCCTCTGAGCTATTTCAAACCACGACGGTGGGGACTGGCGCAACGGCAATATCAGTCAATGGAAACCCCAATCTCAGGTCTGAAGATGCCCTTGCTTCCGAGCTTTCCGTGGAATATTTTCCGGACAAGGGTAGATTGCGCCTCAGCTTGTTCCAGGAGCGTATAAAAAACGCCATTTTTTCCCAGACGGGACTGATAACGAACCCGGCCACCGGCGTCACTTCTCAAGCAACTTTTATTTCTAATGTGGGCGAAATCGATACTTATGGCATCGAGGTTTCGGGGGAGAAAGCGGATGCGGGTATAAAGGGTCTGGATATTCTGGGGAATTTCACCTGGGTGGATTCCCGAATAAATAGTAACCACGATGCAGATGCGGCAGCCGCGGCATTAGGGCCAACAGCAGCCAACCCCAATGCCGCGATTCCCTCAACCGGCAAACGCCAACCGAGACTTCCCACATGGCGGGCCAACGCAATAGTCACCTATCGCGCAAACGAGAAACTGACGGCTTCGGTGAGTGTTCGTTACAGCAGCGGCCAGTTTGGCCAGCTGAACAACAGCGATACGAATGGTTTCGCCTATACAGGGATAACGAGCTATGTTGTCGCCGACTTAATTGCGAAGTACAAAATCACCAAGCAATTGACCGCTATTGGCGGCATCAATAACGTCAACAACGACAAGTACTGGATCTTTCACCCGTTTCCTCAACGGACGTTCTTTGCCCAACTAAAGTTTAATTATTAGAACCGGCAATATTTGAAAGTTGTCGGGTTTGTAGCTCAGGCGCAATTGAGTGTCGAGCCCCGTTTTGCCAGAACCAGCCTCGGCTTACCTTGCAATTTGCATAGACGGTATTGTTGACCACTGCCAATACCCACTGTTGAGTCTATCACCTGTTGGCGTTCAACAATTCTCTACCGCCTGCGACGTGCACAATTATCGGTAGGTCGGGCTCCGCCCGACATCATTCTACGATCGTCGGGCGGAGCCCGACCTACAACTGACGGGGAGATCAGGCAAGTGAACGATAGCACTGCACATCAAGCAGGTATGGCAAAAACAACTTTCAGCGGCGGAATAGGCGAACGCTCGCCCGTACTGAACATTTATACCTACGGCAAGCGCTTTCGGTTGGGCTCTCTCATTATTCTCTTGAGCAAAGCATCACAGGATTTCTGCACCGATTCAAGCGCGATATGCAGTTCCAGAAGGTTCACCCCGACGTAATTGTCGCAATGAGGGCAGGCAAGTTTTGGTTCGTACTTCAGCCGTGAAATTGTCTCCTCATACTTAATCGAACAGTGAGGACATTTGATTGTGATTGTCTCCGAATCCAGATTGAGCAGCATAGACATCCCCCTCGTAATGGCATGGCTATCAAATCTTATCATGGTTGAGGAGATTTTCAGAATAGGTGAGGTGAGTTTTACTTTGAAAAAATATTTATGTTATTGATACCTTGGGTTATTTGATTGTGAAAGCTCAATCTTAAAGGTCGAGAGGTTGCCCGACATATCATGATCAAAAGTATTTTAGCGGTAGGTCTAGGTTAGCGCAGCAGGTGTCGTTCTTGAACGCCACGGCGGCTAGGCGGAGCTAAGTGATCCTTGGTAGCCGTAAGTAAGATGAGTGAGGAGGTTGGAGCATCCAAGAATGAAAATGTGCGCTCATCTCTAGGTAGGGTCAATCGAATTAAGGATATAAACCTGTTAAATATGAGATTAATTATCAGATATTGATGGATATACCGTCATAAGTACCGTCAATTGTTAGCTGCCACCCGCCTGGAAGGCGAGGGAAGAACCGCTATCGATTCTGGACATCGATCAAGGCGGTCAAAATAGATTAAGGAAAAATACCCCAACGAATGCGGAGGGCGCGAAGAAGCCCGGTGGGGGATCACCGGGCTTAAGACATCTATCGAGGGGTAATAAATGCCAGTCGGCTTCTACAGAATAGGGATAGCCGCCTGGATAAATAATCTCACAATGAGATTGCATTTTTGTGACAATTAAAAACCCACCGCATATTTGCCATTCAGCGACATCGAGATTAAATCTCTTCATTCCGCATGGCGCAACTCGCCGGGGTGTAAGAGCACGAGCGGGGCAAGCTGTAACGTGCATGGGGAATGGGTTAAGGAGCCGCTATAGCCACTGATCGCCCATAGCAGGGTTGCTGTCTGCTTCGGTTCAGTAACGCTGGGATGGTACTTCGCTTGCACAGTGCTACGGCTTCAAAACCGTTCGCTACTGCTTGGTGTTTGGTTTGCTTCTGGATAGCCTTTACCAGGCAAGGGTCGGTGTTTGATACTCACTGAAACTCCGTTTTGGTGCCGGGAGGGGGAATCGAACCCCCATGACCTCGCGGTCGCGGGATTTTGAGTCCCGTGCGTCTACCAATTCCGCCATCCCGGCACAGCCTGCCGGGGCATTATTACTGAAAATCGAAATCGCGGCAACTCGCATAAGCGATGCCGGGCGTATCGGTATAATACGCGCGATGAAAATTCAGGATTTCGATTTCAATCTGCCTCCCGAGCTCATTGCGCAGTTCCCGGTTGAGCAGCGCGCCAGTAGTCGCATGCTGCATCTGAAAGGTTCTGGTGGTGCCCTGGGTGATGCAATGTTTGCCGATTTACCCCGCCTTGTGCGCCCTGGCGACGTCATGGTGTTTAATGACACTCGCGTGATCAAGGCGCGTCTGCATGGCGTGAGGGACACGGGTGGCAGGGTGGAGGTGATGGTGGAACGGGTGCTGGATGCCCATTGCGTGTTGGCGATCATGCGCGCGAGTCATATGCCGAAACCGGGCTCGAAGCTTTTCCTCGCCGGTGCAATCGACGTGACGGTGCTGGCCCGCGAGCGCGATTTTTATACGTTGCGTTTCGATCACGCAAACACGGTCACCGATCTGTTGGAGCGTTACGGTAACCTGCCGCTGCCGCCTTATATTTCACGTCTGCCGGGAAAAATGGACGAGGCGCGCTACCAGACCATTTATGCGAAGCAGGCAGGCGCTGTCGCGGCACCGACCGCAGGCCTGCACTTTGATGAAAACATGCTGGCTGCGTTACGAGAAATGGGCGTGCTGATTGCTTATGTGACGCTGCATGTGGGGTCGGGTACGTTCCAGCCGGTCCGGGTGGACAATATTGCCGATCACAAAATGCATCGAGAAATTTTTCATGTGCCGCCGGAAACGATTGACATAATCCGGCGCGCAAAATCCGGAGGGGGCAGGGTGCTCGCAGTCGGCACGACATCGCTGCGCGCTTTGGAAGGGGCGGCAGCACAGACGGCAGGGGCGGAGGCGGTGGAAAGGATGGATGAATTGAAATCAGGTCATGGCGAGACCGATATCTTTATCACGCCAGGGTATCGTTTTCGTGTGGTAGAACGCCTGCTAACCAATTTTCATTTGCCTCGCTCAACCTTGCTGATGTTGGTGTCCGCATTTGGCGGAACGGAGAACATTCGTCGTGCTTACCAGCATGCTGTAAATGAGCGGTATCGGTTTTTCAGTTATGGCGATGCCATGCTGATCGAGAGCCAATGATAAACGCCGATCCCTGTTTAGCCTGCTAATTGACCGCTGATTGGCTGCTTGCCCTATAATTTGTAACGTAGTTCCAAAAGCCTCGTACCTGCGCGTCCTGAATACATCATCTCTATAGACACTTTGAGCCTATTCCCCATCCAGCAACCGGTAGCATGAAATTTCAACTGCATCGTACCGACGGCCGCGCCCGCCGGGGGACGTTATCGCTGGCCCATGGCACGGTCGAGACACCCGCTTTCATGCCGGTAGGCACTTACGGCGCGGTAAAAACGATGTCGCCCGCGGATTTACGGGATATTGATGCCCATATCGTGCTGGGCAACACGTTCCACTTATGGCTGCGCCCCGGCCTCGATGTGATCGGCGCGCATGGGGGGTTGCACCATTTCATGGGCTGGGATGGACCGATATTGACGGACTCGGGCGGTTTTCAGGTGTTCAGCCTGGGCGCGCTGAGAAAGATTACCGAAGAGGGCGTCAAGTTCAGGTCGCCGGTAAATGGCGACGTGTGTTTTCTCACGCCGGAGGAATCGATGCGTATTCAACGCATACTCAATTCCGACATCGTGATGATATTCGACGAATGCACGCCTTACCCGGCGGATGAGCGAGCGGCGCGTGTATCCATGGAATTGAGCGTGCGCTGGGCGGAACGGTCGAGGCGCGGGCATGATGATGTACGGAATCCCAACGCATTGTTTGGCATTGTCCAGGGCGGAATGCATGAGAATCTGCGTGATGATTCGTTATCCAGGCTGGTGGATATCGGCTTCGACGGTTATGCGGTCGGCGGACTGTCGGTAGGCGAGCCCAAGGACGACATGCAGCGCATCCTCAAGCACATCACGCCGAAGTTGCCCGACGAGAAGCCGCGTTATCTCATGGGTGTAGGCACCCCGGCGGATATTGTCAACGCCGTGTCCCAGGGCATAGACATGTTTGACTGCGTGCTTCCGACACGTAATGCCCGGAATGGGTGGCTGTTCACGCGCAACGGGGTGGTCAAGCTGCGCAACAGCCGGTACCGCCTGGATACGGCGCCGCCGGATGAACAATGCAACTGCTATACCTGCCGGAATTTCACCCTTGCTTATCTGCATCACTTGCAGCGGACTGGTGAAATTCTGGGCGCACGGCTCAACACGCTGCACAACCTGTATTATTACCAGCAATTGATGAGCGAAATTCGCGCCGCTATCGAAGCCGGGCAGTTCCAGGAATACGCGCAAGGATTTCAAGCCCACGTCGCATCGTGCTAAAATCGCATCCTTTTTTATCCCATTATCGGAGAAGCCATGTTGATTAGTGAAGCCTATGCCCAGGCCGCTGCGCCTGCGCAAGCAGCGGGAGTGGATTTTATGAGCCTGCTGCCGCTGATCGGTATATTCGTTGTCTTTTACCTTCTGCTGATTCGTCCTCAGGCGAAGCGTGCCAAAGAACAGAAATTGATGATAGAGGCGCTGCAGAAAGGTGATGAGCTGGCAACTGCATCCGGTGTATTGGGACGTGTGGTCAAGGTTGTCGGAAATTACGTCATACTACAAATTGCCGAAAATGTGCAGGTCACCATACAAAAAACAGCGATTCAGACCCTGCTGCCCAAGGGAACCTTGAATAGTATCGAGAAAGAATAGTCCATCCTTGTAAAGGCCCAGGCGCGAAGGCTGTGGCATAGGTTTCCAGTACCCATTCTTAGTTTCCTTATTTCCTGTTTCACGCCTTTCACTCAAAAAAATGAACCGCTACCCTTCCTGGAAATACCTGATTATCGCGGTCTCGATACTGCTTGGGCTGGTCTACACCCTGCCGAATTTTTACGGCGAATCGCCAGCGGTACAAATTTCACCGCTACGCACCGCGCCCAAGGCGGATACCGTGCTACTGCAACGGATTGAAGATGCCCTGAAGAAAGCGAACCTTCCCGTGGATGGAATGTTTCTTGAATCCGGCGGTGTCAAAGTGCGATTTGCCGATACCGACACGCAGATCAAGGCCAGGGATACGCTCCAGTCTTTACTGGGTAACGGTTACATGGTGGCGCTGAATCTGCTCTCCAATTCCCCGCAATGGTTGAACAGCATCGGCGCACTGCCGATGTATCTTGGGCTTGATTTGCGCGGCGGCGTCCATTTCCTGCTGCAGGTGGATATGAGAGGTGCACTTTCCAAGGCGCTTGACCGCTATAGCGCGGACATACGCGGCAGCCTGCGGGAGAAAAAAATTTCCTATGCCGGGCTTGACAAGCAGGGTTCTCAAATCACTGTCAAGTTCCGTAACACCGAATCGCGTACTCAGGGAAAAGCGGAAATCAACAAAACCTACGCAGATCTGGATTTGCGCGAGGAGAATGTGGGCGCCGAGTTTTATTTGATAGCCAATATCAAGCAAGAAGCGCAGGTGCGTATCCAGAGTTCCGCTGTACAGCAAAACATTACGACCTTGCGCAACCGCGTCAACGAGCTTGGGGTGGCCGAACCCATCATTCAGCAAGCCGGTGTAGACCGCGTGGTTGTGCAACTGCCGGGCGTGCAGGATACCGCCAAAGCCAAGGATATTCTGGGACGCACCGCCACACTGGAGGTCCGCATGGTGGATGAGGGCCGCGACCTGGAGGCAGCGTTGCGCGGGCAGGTTCCCTTCGGTTCCGAACTTTACAATGAGCGCGGCGGCGGGCCGGTGCTGGTGAAAAAGCAGGTGGTGCTGACGGGTGATCGCATCACTGACGCCCAACCCGGCTTCGACAGCAACAGTCAACCCGCCGTGCACATCGATCTCGACAGCAATGGGGCGCGTATATTCAAACAATTAACCCACGATAATGTCGGCAAGCGCATGGCCATTTTACTGATCGAGAAGAATCAGGCTGAAGTCATTACCGCACCCGTGATACGCGAAGAAATCGGTGGTGGACGAGTGCAGATCAGCGGGCGCATGACCACCGAAGAGGCCAGGGATGTGGCGTTGTTGCTGCGTGCCGGTGCCTTGGCTGCACCGATGGATATCATCGAGGAACGAACGGTAGGCCCAAGCCTTGGCGCTGACAATATTTCGCGTGGGTTTAATTCAACCTTATACGGCTTTCTCGGGATTGCCGTCTTCATGACGGTTTATTATCTTGTGTTCGGTTTTATTTCGGTGACGGCGCTGGGCGTAAACCTGCTTCTGCTGGTAGGCCTCCTTTCGATCCTGCAAGCAACGCTGACGCTGCCGGGCATGGCGGCAATCGCGCTCACCCTTGGCATGGCAATCGATGCGAACGTGCTGATCAATGAACGTGTCCGCGACGAGCTGCGGGAGGGTTTGTCACCGCAAGCGGCAATCAATGCGGGATACGAGCGGGCGTTCGGCACTATTCTCGATTCCAATATTACGACCTTGATCGCGGGGATCGCGCTGTTCGCATTTGGCTCGGGCCCTGTCAAGGGCTTTGCCGTGGTGCTGTGTCTAGGCATCGCCACTTCAATGTTCAGCGCGGTGATGGTGTCGCGCGGGATAGTCAATCTGGTATATGGCAGTCGCCGCAAGCTGGAGCGGGTCTCTATCGGACAGATCTGGAAGCCGGCTACCGATAAGCGTTGACCCGGATGTTTCATAAATTGACGCGTGCCCTTGCTGGTCTTTTGTTTCGTATGAAAATTTCGTTCAGTCGGGCGTATGAATAACTACGCCACTCTTTCACAAAATCTCCCTACAAAACAAAATCCTGTGCAATCATCACGCGAATTTATGAAACATCCGGGTTAATACACATATGAGCAGAGCAGGAACATACATTCCTTCGGGGAGATAAGGGTCAGCATGGAATTTTTCAGAATCAAGCGCGACATTCCCTTCATGAGCTGGGGGAAATATACCACCACCATTTCGTTGCTCACTTTTGTCCTGGCGGTATTTTTTCTCGTCACCAAGGGGCTGAATCTGGGCGTGGATTTTACCGGCGGCACCGTGATGGAGGTGGCCTATTCCCATCCCGCGGAAACCACCAGGATACGGGATACACTGGTTAAAATGGGGATGCCCGACGCCAGCGTGCAGAACTTTGGCACATCGCGGGATGTATTGATACGCCTGCCGGCCAAGCCGGAGATGTCCAGTGCCAGGCTGTCCGAAACGGTGATAGCGGGGTTGCGCCAGGATGATGAAGCAGCGGAGTTGCGGCGTGTAGAGTTTGTGGGCCCGCAAGTGGGTAAGGAACTGGTGGAAAACGGTGCGCTGGCGTTGTTACTGGTTTCGCTCGGCATCGTCGCTTATCTGGCGGTGCGCTTTGAATGGAAGTTCGGGGTTGCCGGTATCATTGCGAACCTGCACGACGTGGTGATCATTCTCGGATTTTTCGCATTCTTCCAATGGGAATTCTCACTCACCGTATTGGCTGCGATCCTGGCCATTCTTGGCTATTCAGTCAACGAATCGGTGGTGATATTCGACCGCATACGGGAAAACTTCCGTAAAATGCGCAAGGCTACGGTGAACACAGTCATCGACAACGCGATCACACGCACGATGTCGCGCACCATTATCACGCATGGCAGTACCCAGATGGTCGTGATCTCAATGTTCCTGTTTGGCGGCGAACCACTGCATAATTTCGCACTGGCGCTTACCATCGGCATTCTGTTCGGCATTTATTCCTCGGTATTGGTGGCAAGCCCTATCCTCATGTTGCTGGGAGTGTCGCGCAAGGATATTGTGAGACCTGAAAAGAAGGAAGAGGTACAGGCGCTACCTTAATTTCATTCGCAAGTTAAACCAGCCTCATCCTATTGTCCGCCGCTGGCTTCATTCCGGTCCTACTTAAGGCTTCTCTTGGAAATTCTCGCTGCCTTCATCGATATTATCCTGCACCTGGACAAGCATCTCATCTGGCTGGTTCAGAATTACGGCAACTGGATTTATCTTATTCTGTTCCTGATCATTTTCTGCGAGACGGGATTGGTCGTGACGCCTTTTCTGCCGGGCGATTCACTGCTGTTCGTGGCGGGTGCGATTGCCGCAACTGGCGCAATGGATGTTCAATGGCTGGCCGCGCTTCTCATCCTCGCTGCATTTTGCGGCGACAATACCAATTACTGGATAGGGCGTTATTTCGGTCCCAGGATATTTTCCCGAGCAGACTCGCGTTTATTGAATCGCGCTCATCTGGAAAAAACCAATCAGTTCTATATGAAGCATGGTGGCAAAACGATCATTTTCGCGCGTTTTCTACCGATCATTCGCACTTTCGCGCCTTTCGTGGCCGGTATCGGACGCATGATTTACCCACGTTTCATGGCCTACAGCGCATTCGGTAGTGTCTTCTGGATCGGTTTTTTCGTATTCGGCGGATTTTACTTCGGTAACGTGCCAATAGTGAAAAACAACCTGACCTTTTTCATATTCGGCATCATCATTATTTCCGTTCTTCCAGGTATTGTTCAATTCGTGCGCAGTTGGCTTGGAAATCGCGGAGCAGAAGCGCCAGTCAAACGATTGGAGTAACGCGGTTTAACCGGAAACCGGAATTGTGGCGAACTCACCAAAAAGGCGAGGTTTATGGGCACCAAAAATCCTTTTGGCGCCTGGCAGGCAAGTGAGCTGAAAAATAAGCTGCTAACAGCCGGATTCAGGTTTAAGCTTAATTAAAGCTTAGGCAGACGCAGCGGCCAACAAGCGAAGCGCATTGTGGCGCATGAAAGCCTCTTTAATCACTCGCCCCCAGTTCAAGTGCGCGCTGCCGCGACTGAGCCCGCTTCTCTTCCGCATTTGCTTCTTTTGTATTCTCCAGCCCCAGCCAACCCTGTAGATTAGCGAGAGCGATGTCGGCTAATGCGCCTATCCAGTCGTCGCGTTCATTCAGGCAGGGAATGTAGTGATATTCATGGCCACCAGCCTGGATGAAAATGGCTTTCCCCTCTATGGCGATTTCTTCCAGTGTCTCGAGGCAATCGGAAACAAAACCGGGACAGACGACATCCACACGCCCGGTGTTCTGCTTGCCGAGTTGCTCCAGTGTGGTCGCGGTGTAGGGTCTTAGCCATTCAGCCCGGCCAAAGCGGGATTGAAAACAAATCTCATACGCGTCTGCATGCAATTCCAGCGCCTCCGCCAGCAATCGTCCGGTTTTCCGGCACTCGCAATGGTAGGGGTCACCTTTATCCAGCGTTGCGCGCGGTACTCCGTGAAAGCTCATTACCAGCTTGTCGGGGCGGCCGTTTTCAGTCCAGTAATCGCGTATATTCTGTGCCAGAGCCGCAATATAGCCGGGATGATCATGATAATGTTTCACAGTGCGCAGCGCAGGGGTGTTGCGCATCTTCCCCAGTTGCGCAAATACCTCATCGAACGCGGAGGCTGTGCTGCTGGCGGCATACTGGGGGTAGAGCGGCAGCACCAGAATGCGCTCGCAGCCATTCTGCCTCATTCCCCGCAGCACCTCGGCGATGGAAGGACTGCCTATACTCATCGCATATTCCACCATCGGTGCCGGTTCGACGCGTTTGGCCAGCACATCGCGCAGCAGGCCGGTCTGTCGAACGGTGTGGACTTTCAGCGGCGAACCTTCCGGCATCCAGATCAGCGCATATTTTTCCGCCGATTTTTTCGGACGCGTGTTCAGTATGAAGCCGTTCAGGATCGGCCACCATGCCCACCGCGGAAATTCCACTACGCGGGGATTGCTCAGGAACTGCTTGAGATAAGGCCGCAAGGCTTGTGCGGTGGGCGCTTCAGGCGTACCGAGATTGACTAGTAAAATGCCTGTCTGGTTCGGCGTGCCGTGTTGGTAGGCAGGTTCGGGCGCTATCAAGATATTCCAATTCTCATCAGAAACAAAACTGCTTTGTTGACATCTTCTTCGGCTCTACTATAGGCACCGTGTTGGCCGCAGCGTATTGGCGGCCCATCCTTTCACGGGTTAGGAATAGTGCGTCAGAAGCAAATTGACCATGCAGGAACCGCTGGATGACTCACACGCGCTCGGGAATGAGCGTGGCGCTTCACCAATGGGTAATAAAGTGGCTAATGTTGCGATAGTGCGCTGGAAAGCAGCCTCGCGGTCACATCCACAATCGGAATGACTCGTTCATAAGCCATCCGCGTGGGTCCGATCACGGCGACGGTGCCGACGATTTTTCCGTCCACTTCATACGGCGCGGTAACCATGCTGAATTCATCCAAAGTCACGCCACCGGACTCCCCGCCGATAAAGATCTGCACACCTTCCGCCTTGCGGCTGAATTCCAGCAACTGCAACAACGCGGTTTTCCGCTCGAAGAGATCAAACAGCTTCTTCAGGCTGGTTGTATTACTCGACAAGTCATGCACATCAAGCAGCTTGTGTTCGCCTGCCACAACCACGTTTTCACTGTTCTCCTTGATTGCCGCCCCTCCCGCTTCAATAGCGGCAGTCATGAGTTGGGTCGTATCATGACGCAATTGTTTCAGTTCGCTCTGGAGGCGAGTGCGGATTTCATCGATGGCGCAACCCGCATAATTCTGATTAATGAAATTGGCCGCTTCCGTCAATTCGGCCTGGCTGTATGTTCGGTCCGTAAAAAGCACGCGGTTCTGAACATCCCCTTCCGGCGTCACGATGATGAGCAGAATACGCTTTTCCGACAAGGTCATGAATTCGATATAGCGGAATATGGCGGTACTCCGCTTGGGAGCCACCACCACGCCGGCGAAGCGTGTCAATTCCGCCAGCAATTGTGAAGCCGCGTTAATCAATCGTGAAGGATTGTCCGGATGAAGCTGGTCTTGAAGCTGGTGGATTTCAATGAGTTCCAGAGGTTTTACCACCAGCAGCGTATCCACAAAAAAACGGTAGCCTTGATGAGTCGGTATGCGACCAGCGGAAGTATGCGGACTGGCGACAAAACCCATTTCTTCAAGGTCCGCCATCACATTTCGAATAGTGGCGGGGCTCAGATCAAGACCGGAGAACTTGGAGAGCGAGCGAGAACCCACCGGCTGACCTTCGGTGATATACCGTTCGACCAGAGTTTTTAGCAGGATTTTGGCGCGCTGATTCAACATTTCATTATTTTACACCAGGATTCATTCTACCGGCTGAATTGAGTCTTACCGCTTCCCAGCGACAGAAAAGGCAATGGCTTATCCCTAAGGACGCCAACACGTCTAACATTACTTGGTAGCTCCCTGATTGATAGACATCTCTTTTTGGCTTCAATTGCAAAATTTCGTTCAGGCCCGACTGCGGCGACTGGCACCCCCTTTCCTGCAAAGCATCTTTCAGCCAATATCCGCCGTGGTCGCCGCGCTGAATATATCAATAACGGGGCTGGAATACTTTGTCACCTTGGGGCCGATATGGTTTAATCTCAAGAAATGTTTCATATCACAGGTCGGCTTCATCAGCGGTTTCATCTATTCTTCAGTCTAATCCAACGATGAGTTCTTCGTTTAAAACAATCGCTTTGATCGGCAAGCATAAAAATCCCGATATCGTGGCTCCACTGCTGAGCCTGGGAAGGTATATGGAGAAGCGGAATCTGGAAGTTCTGCTGGACCAAGCTACTGCTGCTGCCGTGGCAGAGGCAAAATACCCCGCCGTGACCATGGAGGAGATCGGTATACGTGCTGATTTGGCGATAGTCCTGGGCGGCGACGGCACGATGCTCAATATCGCACGAAAGCTTGCGCCCTTCAATGTTCCGTTGGTTGGCATCAATCAGGGTCGGCTCGGATTTCTTACCGATCTTTCGATCGACTCCATGCTCGAAACGCTGGGCTCGATGCTGGATGGCCGATATTTCAAAGAGCGGCGCATGCTGCTGTTCGTTGAGGTCGTCCGCGATAATGTCACGGCATATAGTGCCCTGGCATTAAATGATGTAGCGGTAAATCGCGGCGTTGGCGGTAACATGATCGAGTTCGAGGTGCATATCAATGGCGAATACGTATACTCCCTGCGTTCGGATGGTTTGATTGTCGCGAGTCCGACCGGTTCTACCGCGTACGCATTGTCATCGGGCGGCCCCATCCTTCACCCCAGCCTTGATTTAATTGCACTGGTTCCGGTCAGTCCGCATACGCTGAGCAACCGCCCCATCGTTGTCGGGCCGGACGCCGTCGTGGAAATCCTGATGCATCGTACCGCAGTCGCACGTGTGCATTCCGATAGCCATTCCCATTACGATTTAAGGCAGCATGACAAGGTTGTCGTGCGGCGCTCTCCTCATACCGTAACATTGCTGCACGCTTCGGATCACAGCTACTACCGCATGCTCCGCGAGAAGCTGGGCTGGAGCGGCATACCCAGAAACCAGGTATGAGCCCTTCAGCATGCTAAAGTTTCTGAGCATACGGAATTTTGTCATTGTTGACTGCATGGAACTGGAGTTTACTCCCGGTTTCACCGTGCTTACCGGCGAAACCGGTGCCGGAAAATCCATTCTGATCGATGCACTCTCGCTTGTACTGGGCGAACGCAGCGAAACGAGTGTCGTCCGCAATGGCTGCGAGCGTGCTGAGATCAGCGCGGAGTTCGATATCGGCGCACTGCCGAAGCTCGTGGAATGGTTGTGCGAAAACGGATTCGAAAATCATGATGACGACCGCGGAGTATGCCTGTTGCGCCGGTTGGTGGATGCCGGCGGACGCTCCCGCAGTTTTATCAATGGTCGCGCTGCTACGTTGCAGCAATTGCACGCGGTCGGTGAAAACCTCGTGGATATTCAGGGGCAGCATGCACATCAGTCGTTGCTGCGCAAGGAAGCGCAACGCGAACTGCTCGACGCCTATTCAGGTAACCGGCAATTGGCGCAGTCTGTCGCAGAAGCGTACCGGCATTGGCAGGGACTTCATCGGCAGCGCGTGTCCAGGGAGCAAAACGCGGCCGCTTTCGCTCAGGAGCGCGAGCAACTGGAGTGGCAAGCAAGCGAGATCTCCGCGCTGAATTTTTCGCTTGATGAGTGGCAAGCGTTGCAAGCCGAGCACAGCCGGCTCTCCCATGCGGTCGCTTTGCTTGAAGCGACGCAGATGGGACTCGAAGCCCTGTCGGAAGGCCAAACCGCCGCGCTTTCGCAGCTAAATTCGGTCATTCTGCGCCTGAGTCAGGTACTTGAATGCGATAGCAGCCTCAAAGTGGTACTTGATTTGCTCGAGCCGGCGCAAATCCAGTTACAAGAAGGCGTGTATGAACTCGGGCGTTATCAACAGCGTCTTGATCTGGATCCCCAACGTCTACAGGATATAGAGGCCCGCCTGACGGCGGTTCACGCGACGGCCAGAAAATACCGGGTTGTTCCCGATCAACTGCAGGAGCTGCTGAGGACGGTCACCGAGCGGCTGGAAGAACTGGGTCACAAGGAAGATGGCGAGTCGCTGGCGAGGCAAGAGGCGGCAGCCAAAGATGAATATCTCAAGCTTGCAAAAAAATTGAGCGCCGGACGGGCAGGCGCAGCGGCCACGCTTGCCCGACAGGTTACCGTTGCCATGCAAACCCTGGCGATGGCAGGCGGAGCATTCTCGGTAATGCTGACTCCGCTCGAACAAGGCAGTGCGACCGGAATGGAGCAAATCGAGTTCCAGGTTTCCGCCCATCAGGGCCTGCCGTTGCGGCCATTGGCAAAGGTCGCGTCAGGCGGGGAATTGTCGCGGATCGGCCTGGCGATTCATGTCATCACAAGCAAGCTCGGCATGACGCCCACGCTCATATTCGATGAGGTAGACGCAGGTATTGGTGGCCGAGTCGCAGAAATGGTAGGGGGGATGCTGAAAAAACTCGGCGCGGAGCGTCAGGTATTGTGCATAACCCATCTAGCCCAGGTTGCGTCGGCGGGAGACCATCAATGGCAGGTCACCAAATCAGCCGATCCCGCCGATCCAGGAAATATATCGAGCCGCATCGCTGTGCTTGAAAGGCAGGAGCGGGTCGAGGAAATTGCGCGAATGCTGGGCGGTGCAAAAATAACCGACACCACCCGCAAGCATGCCGCCGAGATGTTGCTATCCGCCGGGGCAGAAGACGCCATCTGATTGAACGAGATTCCCTAGTTCCACCATCACGGGTGCATGATCGGAAGGCCGTTCGAGTTTGCGTGTTGCTTTGTCGATAACACATGCGGTACATACTTCCGCAAGGTCTTTACTTAATAGAATATGGTCTATCCGCATACCCATATTGCGGCGGAAGGCCATCATGCGATAGTCCCACCAGGTGTAGGATTTTTCCGGTTGTTCGAATAGGCGGAAGCTATCCATGAGGCCCAGATTGAGCACTTCACGAAATGCCTCACGCTCCGGCAGGCTGAACAGAACCTGGCCTTCCCATAACTTTGGGTCGTGTACGTCGTGCGCTTCCGGTGCGATATTGAAATCGCCCAGCAACACCAGTTTCGGATGCTGGCTTAACATGTCTCGAATCCAATCCGTGAGGGCGGCCAGCCACCTCAGCTTATATTGGTATTTTTCGGACTCGATGTTCTCACCATTGGGAACGTAAATGCAGATTACCCGCACATCGCCGTAAACTGCGCTCAGAACGCGCTTTTGAGGATCATCAAAACCGGGTATGGCCGTGATAATTTCGCTTCCCGGTTGTTTGCTGAGCAAAGCGACGCCATTATAGGTTTTCTGGCCGCTATAAAGCGTTTGGTAACCAGCCGCTGCAATCGCTTCTATCGGGAAATTCTCGTCTTGCAGCTTCGTCTCTTGCAGGCATAGCACATCGGGTTGATACACCGCCAGCCAGTCAAGAACCTGCGGCAGGCGGACCTTGAGGGAGTTTACGTTCCATGTCGCAATTTTCATGCGTTCATTTTATCAAATTTGCACGCGCGGCCTCCAACAAATAGTCGTAACGCCAATCACGGCACCATGATTTGTTGATTTTCCGAATAAACCATTGGATATACCCGCCTGATCGCCACGCGCTCCGCCCCAGATTTATTTCAAAGTTTTCCAATTATGTTGTGCTATTATGGAATTAGGCGTGTTGGGCTGAGTGTGGGCTACTCGGAGCACTCGCGCCGGCCCTCACCGGGATCCGTGGGGGACTATCGCATGTCTTACCCGCTACACTCAGTATTTACTCGTGGCGCTCTTTCAGCCGCATTTATACATGTCTCTTAAACGGGAGCTGGTGCCGATGTTTAGCAGGAATACGGTCGATATTGGCGCTTATCGCGCACTGTTTCCCTTTCCAACAGAGTCGTGGCTATTATGAATACTTCAGATGACTCGGAAGAATTTGGTGTAGCCGATTGGCGGCGGCTATTGCGTTCGATCGGTGAAGACCCATCACGCCAAGGCCTGGTTGAAACGCCAGGCCGCATCACGCGGGCCTGGGCTCATTGGACGCGCGGCTATAAACAGGATCCGGCAGCGATTCTCAAGACATTTGCCGACGGCGGCGAATGTTATGACGAGCTGATCGTTGTCAGGCAAATACCGGTTTACTCGCATTGTGAGCACCACCTTGCCCCCTTCTTCGGTCACGCAACCATTGGGTATCTTCCGAGCGGACACATCGTTGGGTTGTCGAAGTTGACACGACTGGTCAATTGTTTTGCTGCACGTTTACAGGTTCAGGAACGCCTCACCCAGCAAATTGCGCAGTCCCTGATTGAGCATCTTCAGCCCAAGGCTGTCGGTGTAATTATTCGCTGCCGCCACATGTGCATGGAATCGCGGGGAATCGCCGTCGCCGGCGAAGAGACCGTCACTTCGGCAATGCTTGGCGATCTGAAGACAAACGCCGCTCAACGAGCCGAGTTCCTGGCGCTGGCCGAGTAACTTCTGCGAAAGAAGCGATCCTGAAAGTTTGCGCTAATATCCCTGTTTGCAACGTTGAATTACGGGGCAATAGAACACATGGTTCGAAGAGTACGGAGCCATTGCGCGGCTATAACGCTTACCCATCATTCGGTTTTCCAATTATCCGCATCACTGAATCTCATGCATGACCACTGGAGTGCAAAGCGTATGACACCGGCTAAATATCTGTCCATTTTCACACCGGCGACCAAGCTTGAAAGGGAAGAAAATTTTGAAGATTACTGGGAGTTTACTCAGCAGCATGGCGGTCAACTTTTTGAAGGTGCGAAGGATCTGGAAAAAAAGCGTGCCAGGCTCAAGCACTTTCAGGAGCATCCCGTTAGATTGCGCCAGCCGCTTGCTAATCCCGAAGCCTTTTACCGCAATTATGTCGAGATGCAGGATGATCCCGGATCAATGGATCGCATGACGCTGATGTTGACGTGCATTTATAAATTCGCGAGACACGAGTGGGTAGGAATAAAAGGCGCCTGGGATGTCATTCCTGATATGGCACATTCATATACAGTAACTGACAAAATCAGCCGCGTGCATTTAGCCGAGGAATTTTGCCATGTACGCCTCTTTAACGAAATGTTATGCACGTGTGGTCTGGATGAGGTGGAGTGGGTACCTTTAGGACCGATCAAGGAAAAAATCTACGAGCAATTTCCGAAAGTTCCGGGATTCTTGAAGGACTCGCCTGCTTTTATTACCGAACTGATGGGAGTAACGTTTTATTGTCACCTATACCGCTTGTTTGATGAGATATTGGCTGAAGAACCCGAAGTCTGCTGCCGTTTAAAAGAACTGCTGGACGAGATTACAATTGATGAAGTAGCGCATGTGGGTCAACGAAGGAATTTTATCGGCCCTATAGGGATGGGAATTTCCAAAGTACTGGTTAAACCTTTCTATACGATGTTTTTTAAAGATATACCCGAAATTGAACAATTGCTGGATGTTGATCAGATGATAAAGGACGGTGTTTCTTTTGATTTCAATGAGTTGCCTGCGCACATGATCGAACGCAGCTGGGTTCCCTCCTATTGCAAGGCCTGAGGCATATGGGAAATGAGTTAGTTCCGAGCTTTGAAAATTCGGCTATAGCGGGTATTTAGCGAAGTTACAACGGCACTTCCCGTCCCTGAGGATAGCGCGGAGCCTGTCCAACAGGGCACTTATATAATAGTGCAGGGCTCGATGAGTCCCATGGAAAGGGCGCGGGAAATAGCTTGCTGGCGGTTGACCACACCCATTTTCTGGGCCGCGTTCTGAAGATGAAAAGTGACCGTACGTTCCGATATATTGACGATGTTGCCTATTTCCCAGCCGGTTTTTCCTTCGGCTGCCCATAGTAAACATTCTTTTTCCCTTTCTGTCAGACTGATCCGTTTCAAAGGGAGCGGGCCTTTACTCAGAACGACACGCTGCACTGCCTCGTGTAGATAACAGGTCAATAGCTGGGCTTTGTCCATCGTCGCGATAATATCATCCTGAGCTTCACGAGAGTCGCGGGAGGTTGCAAGGCTCAGCATTGCAGCTTCGCCTCGCCCGCCGTGAACCGAGAAGCTGGCCCCGCTCGCCAGGCCGCAATCCTTCGCCTCGCTTCTTATCCTTGCCTCCTTGCGTCCCTTGAAAATCTCGTTCCTCCAGATGACTGGAATTGACGTTTTGGCGCAATGGGAAACAGTAGGATCATCAATACTGGCGTAACCTTCCTCGTCATAATGTTTTCGCCATGCTTCCGGATAACAACTGAGAATGAACCGATAGGGACGGGTAAGCGACGTATTTACCTGCACGCCGTATAGAAAATGCTCGAATCCCATCTGGCCAACAATGGCTGTGGCATCCCTGTGCAGCTCTTCCACGGTATTGCAATTCAGCAACGACTCGAATAGTTGTAAATTAGTCATGATTTTCTCCTCATGATATCCCCCTTTTATTGCAAAATTCTTACCACCGGTTTACGAGTCGCAGGCATTTTACCAACAAGTTCGGATTCGGTTTTCTTGCTCCATCACATTTGCCGGATAGAGCCCATTATGAATGATATTGAGCATCTTTAATGTGCTGAAAAAGACGAAAAAAACATGTCTTTTCTGCCGATACCACTTGGCAGCCTGTCAAACTTAAAGGAATCGGCTGCAAAAGCGTCTGGCCGGTTCATATTTCGCTGCTTTCGACCAATAGAATAACTATTGGCCTTCAAAATTCTCAAAATCTGCTCTTACCCAGTTACCTTTTCGCTGCGATTCTTCAAAGTCCGACAGGCTGCTAGCGGGCATAGATCGAGATTGGTTTTGGCCTGCGCCAGAATTTCCTCAAGTCGACGCGTCTTGCAGTAAAATTTTTGCTTTTGCATTCACCGAGTGCGATGAGGGTTATCCGATCGAACAGACCCTGCCTGGACATTGCCCACAAAGGTGCAAACCAGCTTCGTTCGAGCTCTTTCAAACTTTCGCGCCAGCCATATGCATCCGCGTACTGAGCTTTTCCGTATAGGGCGTCAAGCACGACGAGATGATGGCCGGATGCAGCGGATTGCTGCCACATCGCCGCGCTTGGCGGAAGCGGTATATGATCTGTACGAGACGCCAGCGCCAGGGAGCGGGCAAGGACATTATTGCTCCATATAGAAGTATACGGAGAACTCGGCGATTCCGGCATGACCCCGCCGCCCCAGAACCAGGTACTGTTAATGACTGGTTCGCCATGTGCCTCTCGCGACTGGTTAAGCGGATGCGAATGCAGCAGCATTTGAATTTCATTGAAAAGGCCGCGCCAGAACGTTTGGTTCACGCCGAACGGCAGCAATTCATTGATGCCTCTGTTTGCAACCTCGCTGAGCAAATGTGTTTTTGCCGCGGGTGTTTTTGTTACGCGCATATACCAGCGATCGGGCCGTAGCGGCAAGAACACCAGTTCCTGGTTACTTGCCGCAAAGTGCTGGTTAAGCACGCTGGTAAGCGCCTCGGCCTCCTGCAATGACATCCGGAAAACACGGCTATCAGCCAGCACGATCTGATCACGCTCGATATGCAAGTGCACCGGGTCGGCGCGAATCCAGTAATCGTTTCCTGCTTTTATATCTTCCGCTCCGTCGACCAGCAGAGCAAGAGGTGCAACTGGCCAGTCCTGCTGTTTTGCGACGCCAAACGCCCCGCAGAGCCAAGCCTCCAGTCCTTCCGACTCATCGTCATCGCTCGAACATTTTGCAATCAGATTCTCCAGTGCGGGCAGCGATAGATCACGGTAAATGTCCGGAAGCCCGGCATCGGGCCAAAAGAGGGCAGGAACAAGCAAATGTAGATTCATCGTGAGTTCGAGCGTGAGGCGAAACCATTGCCGGGCCGGCAATGCCGAGCAGACGGGGGAGAAGGCGAATCAACGCGCATTCGCCCAGGGCGTAAACAGAAAAGCGGATGCTGAAAAACCGAGTGCTTTCGAAGTATTTAGCCGCCCGCGACCATCATGCGGTCAATCAGCAGGGAGCCGCATTGCTTGGAACCACGCGCAATCACGTCGTTGCCGACTGCGGAGATGCCGAGCAACATATCTTTCAGGTTGCCTGCGATAGTGATTTCCTCCACGGCATGGCGGATTTCTCCATCCTCCACCCAGAAGCCCGCTGCGCCGCGTGAATAATCTCCTGTGACGGGGTTTACGCCTTGACCAAGTAATTCAGTTACCAGTACGCCTTTATTCATCTTCTTGAGCAAGGCGGAGAACTCGAGCCCGGCGCCATTATCCAGAATAAGGTTATGGTTACCACCGGCATTTCCGGTCGTGCTCAACCCAAGCTTGCGAGCGGAATAACTGCCGAGAAAATATCCCTGCACCACGCCATTCTCTACCACTTTGCGTTCACGCGTGGCGACACCCTCGCTATCGAATGACCCGCTAGCCAACCCTTTTTTCAAGTGCGGCACTTCCCGGATCTGAATATCGGGGGCAAATACCTGTTTGCCGATACTATCCAGTAAAAATGACGACTTGCGGTAAAGGCTGCCGCCGCTCACGGCGCCGACAAAATGGCCCATCAGGCTGGCTGCAATCGGCGCTTCAAATAGAACAGGTACTTCGCAGGTGGCAATTTTCCTGGCGCCCAGGCGCGCAACGCTGCGCATTCCCGTTTTTCTGCCAACGCTATCCGCATGCTCCAGATCAGCGGCATCGCGCGCGACGCTATACCAATAATCACGCTGCATCGTATCATCCTGGCTTGCAATCACCGCGCAACTGATACTGTGACGAGAACCCGGATAGCCGCCCATGAATCCCAGGCTGTTGGCATACACAAACTGGGACTCGCTCAACGAAACGCTCGCCCCTTCAGAATTGGTGATGCGCTTATCAACCGCGAACGCGGCCGCCTCACAGGTCTGGGCGAGCTGTATTGCCTGCTCCACCGGCAAATCCCACGGAAAATACAAATCAAGGTCAGGGAATTCTCGCGCCAGCAAGTCGCTATCGGCCAGCCCTGCGCAATCGTCGGCGGCTGTGTGTCCGGCAATCGACAGGGCTGCTGCAACCGTGTCGTTTATTGCCTGGGGCGCGAAATCCGAGGTGCTTGCATGGCCGCGTTTCTGGCCGATGTAAACCGTCACCGAAAGTCCCTTGTCACGATTGTACTCTATGGTTTCGACCTCTCCGCGCCGGACGGTCACACTCTGGCCGAAACCATCCGATATGTCGGTCTCGCAAGCGCTGGCGCCGTTTTTCTTGGCATAATCCAGAACGTCCCGCGCGATTTTTTGAAGTACGGGGAAAGGATAGGAAAAACGCGGGGAAGGGCGAGTATTATCGTTCATGGCGATTTTAAGGGGAGACACCTTATATTGATTAGCTGACAAATAGCACCCGCAAGCGCATCTTTCAGCCAAGAAGCAAACAGACTGATCTGAGATTACATTAAACCTAAATCCGGCAGTTGACCGCTCATTTAATAGATCAGTGTTATGATTAATAACAATATTTCATATTATTTTACGCTCACCTTCCGGGTGAGGGCGCTACGGGGTGAATTGCACAGTTTTTGCGGCACATGGCTGCGTTGCAACTTCTTGGAATGGAACGACCATTCCGCGTCGTTGCGCCTTGCCCTGCACCCCAAAAACCGTACACTTCACCCCGTCCAACTACCGGATTTAGGTTCAATGACGCTATGATAGCAGTTTCTTGAATTGGGAAGCACAGTGCAAAAAACCCCAACAAACGATTCCGAACCACTTCCGGTCAGCAAAACCCGGCGCAAACAGGAAATGCATGCGCTCCAGGACATGGGCGAACAACTGATACAGCTCGATCCCAAACGGCTGGCCGAACTTGACCTGCCGGAAACGCTGGCTGACGCCATACTCGAAGCCAAGCGGATACGCAAGCATGGCGCGCTTCGCCGGCAAATGCAATTTATCGGTAAGCTGATGCGTGACGTAGACGCGGCGCCAATACAGGAAAAACTTGACGCCTGGAACGGCCTGAGCGCGCAACATACGGCATGGCTGCATCTGCTGGAACGCTGGCGCGAGCGGCTGCTGGCGGATGAACTGGCGTTGGTCGAACTTGGGCAAAAATATCCTTCCGCAGATCTGCAGCAATTGCGGTTGCTGACGCGCAACGCGGAAAAGGAAAAGCTTGCGAACAAGCCACCCAAAAGTTTTCGTATGCTATTTCATGAACTGCAAAAAATTATTCCCGAAGGCTCGGAGTGGAGCGATAACGAATGACGAACCACGGAACGCATAACTGAATAGCCGTCCCTTCCGCATGCCATGGAAAGCACGCGGGTTGGAAATAAATTTGAAATTTGAATAGCTAGCCCGGATATTTCATAAATTGACGCGCGCCCTTGCTGGTCTTTTATTTCGTATGAAAATTTCGTTCAGTCGGGCGTATGAATAACTACGCTACTCTTTCACGAAATCTCCCTACAAAACAAAATCCTGCACAATCATCACGCGAATTTATGAAACATCCGGGCTAGGGATGTGTTGCGAAGTATCAGCCGAACTGCGCCCCTGCTTGCAAAACCGGGGCTTGTTCAGCATTCTCCACTCACTAAAACTTGACGCCCGTCCCCACGAGTTCCGATGAGACAATTTTGTAGGCAAACTCGGCCGGGTTAAGGCTGTCCCGTTCGTGGCCGCCAATTTCGGCCTGGGGATACATGAAAAACGGCAGTTCTTTAAAAACGCTGTCTTTTGCCAGGGTGATATCTTTGCCGTGATTGAATGCCACCCAGTTCATTTCCCATGCACCGAATAATTTTTCGCGCAGTTCAATCACTCGCGGATTGGTGATCAGCAATGCCTCTTCCAGCGCCAGTTCGCGCACATCGGCGGGGTCCACAGGTACCCAGCCCAGGCCGGCAAGATAAAATTCCGCCCGGACATGCTGGGCAGTGGTGATATCATCGGATTGTCCGAGGGCTTTGTGGGTCGCTGATTCATCTATGCGAATTCCGTAATGGTCCCGCGCGGGAACGCCTGCTGCGCGCGCCAGTCCCACAAATAAAGCATTAAGGTCAGCGCATTTTCCGCCCATATTGCCGCTTTCCAGCATGAGCTTGATATCGCCCCGGCCACAGCCACGGGTTGCCGGATCGCGATAGGAGTTGTCCACCACCCAGTTATAGACGGCATGCGCTTTTTGCAGAGGCGTCTGGGCATTGGCGTCTTTGATGATTGACATTGCAGTCTTGCGTACAATACCGTCTAGGGGTATGTGCTTTGTCGGTAGCAGAAAACGTTTCACATCCGCAGGGATGGCGCCCGTGCCTCGCTCGGAATAATGCTTCAGGTCGACAGAGCGATCAACCGTCTTCACAATACTGCTCACCGAGACGGTGCGTGGACCGGTACCCCGCCACTCAGCGTAAAACATGGGTGAAGATGTTCCGGGAACGGTCTCGAACTTGGCAACAGTCGGATTGCCGCTCCAGACGCTGCCTTGAGAAAACTGATGGGGTGTATCGTCGGTGTCGGGTAAGGGTACCCATAAACGCGCTTTTTTTCCGTCGGCGGGAAGCTCGAACTTATAGGTCAAGCGGTAAGTATGCCGCCGTGACGGGATAACCTGTTGAGCAAACACGGATGGGGCGACGGGAAATAACGCGGCGCTTGCTCCCGCCAATTTGATAAAATCCCTGCGTTTCATATTTTCTCCTGCTATAGGGGTTTCGTCTTGAAGTTTTGTCTTGAAAATCGAAAGTGCGAATCTAATACTACCCTCGCGTTAAGTCAACTAATCAATTAATCAAATTTTGTCAAATTTTTTTCTCGCCTGATGACCGCTAATCCTACCGATCCGTTTCCCGCGATTGAACTGGAAACCGGGGCCAGCCCAACTCATACTATCATCTGGATGCATGGTCTCGGTGCGGATGGCAACGATTTCGTCCCGATCGTGGATGCGCTCGCGCTACCTTCGGCAATACACGTTCGTTTCGTGTTTCCTCATGCCCCGAAGCGCCCGGTGAGCATTAACCGCGGCATGGTGATGCGCGCATGGTACGACTACGACATGATCGATACGAATGCGGGCCTTCACGAAAATATGGAAAGCTTGCACGGGTCGCAACGGGCAGTCGAGTCGCTGCTCGCGCGCGAAAACCAGCGAGGAATAAAGTCGGAGAATATTGTTCTAGCCGGTTTTTCTCAAGGTGGAGCGCTAGCGCTCCACACCGGTTTGCGCTATCCGGAAAAACTTGCCGGCGTAATGGCTTTGTCATGCAATCTCCCTCTGCCGCAAACATTGGTTGCGGAAGCGTGCCGGGTTAATCTACCAGCATCCGTTTTCATGGCGCACGGTGAAAGCGATGATGTCATACCGATGATAGTGGCGGCCGCGTCAAGACGGCAACTGGTCGAACTAGGCTATGCAGTGGAATGGCATGAGTATCGGATGGCGCATTCCGTTTGCGAAGAGGAGATAGCCGATATTGGCGAATGGCTGAAGCGGGTCTTGATCTGAATCCGCTCCGTGGTGTCGATCACTGGTGTTTCTGAATCAAATTGGGCAACGCAGCGTAATCTTTACATCCCCACCTTTCCGACTGCACAAATTGCAGTCTTCACAAAATTTTTACACGTGCGTGACACACCCTTCACGTAGACTATATTATGCTGTTTACGGGAACGCACCCGTAAACTTGTCTGCAGTTTAAACAGAAACCGGAGGAGACCCAAATGCATGCACCCACTCAACGCATGGAAACCGATAAACTACCCGGCCAACTGCCGGGTTCGGTATTGGCAAAAGAAAACGGTGCTACACAACGAATCGCGCATGTCGATGACGATCCGGATATTCGCGATACTGTGAGGCGTATTCTCGATGCAAATGGATATGCGGTCGATAGCTACCAGACGATGAGTGATTTCATCGCTTCGCTACTGAAGAATCCCGCGAGTCCTCCTGATCTGGCGATCCTCGATGTAATGGTTGAATCGATGGACTCGGGGCTGGAAGCCTATGTGGAACTCCGAAAACATTTTCCCGAGCTACACATGATATTCATGACCTCTCTCGGCGAGGAAATCCGTCCTTATTTCACAGGCATATCCGACGAATGGATTTTAATCGTGGAAAAACCAGTTGACGCGATCAGCTTTTTATCGATTGTTCGTCATCGACTGGATGCCGCTGCGTAATTTCGAATTTCCAGCAGATTCTTCCTGCGGAATTTAACATGGCGATTGCCGAATTTTCCTGGGCTGCATCCAAAAATGCATCCAAAACTTCGCTCGCTTTCCCGCATGCCGGGTTAACAGGCTCGAAGCTGAGCGATGAAGTACTGATTGGTAACGCGCGGTGGTTTATCATTTTTCGATGGGGGGTCATCGCTGTTCTCCTCATTTTTCAAATATTCGCGCTCGTTGCTTCAGATACGCTGACCGAAATCGGCATCACTCACCAGCAGGGATGGCCTGTTGTCATAACGGTGCTGTTATGTATCGCAAATATCAGCTGCATCTATGCGCTGGATTTTCGCAAGCGGACAAGATATAACTCCCCATCTATAAATATCTGGGCGCAGATCATCGTCGACCTTCTATGCCTGTCGGTCGTCGTGCATTACGTTGGCAGCATGGCGACCCCGGCACCATTCTTTTATGTGCTGCACATCGCCTTATCGTGCATCTTTTTTTCGACGGTTGAGAGTCTGATCGTTACGGTTCTGGTTTGCGTCATGTATTCGGTCGTTCTATTGTTTGAAAATCCGCTTCTTTTTCTGGCGCCTCAATCCGTATTGATAGACTCGAATGCATCTGGCATCAGCTCGCTTAAAATCCATACATTTCTATGGATGTTTACGCTTGACGTGCTCTTTGTCATTGTCTGGTATGTTGTTTCACGACTGTCGATCGTCGTGCGTGTCCACGAGCGCCACATAGTGGATGCCTACGAGCAGATCAGCCGGGCACAAACAGAGAAGGACCGGTACGCCGTGCTGATGACACATCAGCTTAAAGCGCCGCTTGATGCCATTCGCAGCAAGATCAGCCTGATCAAGGGAAATTATTGCGGAGAAGTCTCGCCGGAAATAATGGATGTCATTTTGAAGGTCGATGATCGAGCCGCCGGCATGGCAGGCCTTATTCTGGATGTACTCAAGCTTGAACGATTAAAGGCCGCAGCCCGCGATCCCGCTAATTTGACGTGGGTCAATATCGGGGGTGTCATTTCGAAGTGCATCGATAAATTACAACCTATTGCCAATTCGCATCACATCGATATCAACGCGTCGATCGAAGATTTTGTCGTGGAATGCGTGCCCAGTCAGCTTGATATTCTCTTCGAGAATATCATTGCAAACGCAATCGCCTATTCATATGACGGACGCTCGGTGGAGATCGGGTCTTCTTTCGATAAGCAGAGCTTATCCGCAGCAGTAACTATTATCGACTATGGGATAGGCATCAGCGATAAAGACCTCCCGCACATCTTCGACGAGTATTTTTATACTCCCAGGGCAGCGTTGCATAATAGAACGTCAAGCGGAATAGGTTTATCAATAGTAAGAACCGTGGCGGAGAACAATAAACTACGCATCACGGTTTCCAGTGAGCAGAATGTCGGAACCACCTTTTCTGTTGTTTTTCAGGGCGCGAAAAGCGCCCCAACGATAGAAAAGAGCGTGCAACAAACTGAAGGCCCTATTGTAAATCCTGCGAATTCACCCGTCGAATTGCCTGAGCCCGACAAAAATGAATCTCATCTGGCGCCTATTCATTAGAAATAACTCCCCAATACTACCTGATAAAGCCGGCGATTGAACCCGGCGCATGGCTTGCACTCGGAAGCGATCGTAGCCCTTCACCGCATTATGACAGCTGCTCACTCAAGAATTTTTTCCGCATGATCTTGAGCTGGCCTCGTTGAGTTTTGCTGTCGAGCCGCTTTTTCTGCGAACTGCGCGTCGGTTGGGTGGGTTTACGATTCGGAGGCGATTCGGCTGCGCGCCCGATGAGTTCGTATAAACGTCTCAGCGCATCTTCGCGATTTTTCTCCTGACTGCGATACTGCTGCGCCTTGATAACGACTACACCTTCCCGGGTGATACGCTGATCGTTCAGTTTCAATAAACGCTCTTTGTAAATGTCGGGCAGCGATGATGCGGCAATGTCGAAGCGCAAGTGGATCGCGCTGGAGACCTTATTGACATTTTGCCCACCCGAACCCTGCGCGCGGATCGCCTTTATCTCGATCTCGTTCTCGATCGTGTTTATGGCGACAGTTAATATGCTGGGATTTTCCATCATTATTTCTGAGCAGTAGTGCCCCCACTTCGGTTTTTATTAGCCATGCTTGACATCATCGCCGTTTGACAGATGGGCGAACGCTGTCTATACGGAAAGCATGCACCCCTCATTTTCACACATCATTCCAATGAGGCGTAAAAGGTCTTGGCGAGAAACCAAAATCCAGTGTTGCCTCTGTGTGGTTAAAGCACAGGTCAACATTCATCCGTGTTGCCATTTCCAGCGTTGTACTCTGCTTATCGGAAACCAGCGTCATGACATTTATCGCACTGCGGAACATCCATGGCGGCACGGTAAAAAAACGGGCGGGTTTTCCAAGTGAGCTGAATATCTTCTCGACCATTTGTCGATAACTTAACGTCTCGCCACCACTCACGTTATATGCCCTGTTAAACGTGGCAGGCTGCTCAAGCGCCATGAGGCATGCCTCCGCAAGATCATCGGCATGGACAGGTTGGCGTAGCCCCGCCGCCTTTCCCAGCAATGGAAAAAAACCATAACGCCGAATAAAACCTGCAATACGCGTAATATTCTTATCCCGAGCGCAATCATAGACCAGCGTTGGACGAAATACCGTCCAGTCTGTTTCCGAAGCGCCGCAAAGTCGCCCGATTGCCTCTTCCGCTTCAGCCAGGCGACCAGCAACATGCCGTTCCCCCACATCAGCAGAGTCGACCTTGCTGAACACACTGGTTGAACCAAAACCGATCATCCGCTTGGTCTGGCGCAGGGTCAAAACCGGCAACAGCGGTGGCAATAACCAGAGCGGCGCCAGATGAATGAGTGCTCGCGCGTCAATAGGTGGAAACTGCTCCGGACGACTGATATCCGACTCATGCCAAATCAACTGCTTGCCGGTTGTGGCCGCGTTTTTTTCGCCATTACGGCTAATGGCGTGAACCTCATAGCCGGCAGCTACGAGCCTGGATAGCAAGAAGTGCCCAATTATGCTGGTCGCACCCGTGACAATAATTTTATGTGGAGATGCAAGGTCAGGCATTGTCTTGTTAAACACCGGGAAATTTTTGAGGCGCTTGCACCGGGAATCCGGCGTAATGCTATTCTCGTCCCAGACCCAGTAGCCGTCCAGCGCGTCGAGCGCTATAAATTGCCGTGATTGCCCCAAAGCGCAGCCATATGCCCATCGCCACCAGCCACATCACGACGCCGGGATACTCATGCCGGAAAAATTTGCGATAGAACCGCATCATCCCCTTGTGTTTGTGCCACTCCACAAATATGGGGCGAGAGCGGCTGCAGGTTCCCTTATAGTGCACAACCGGAGCATCCGGTACGAAAAGAATCCTCCAGCCTTTTTTCCGGAAGCGCATGCACCAATCCAGATCCTCGCAGTGGAGAAAATAACCTTCATCCCAAGGACCGACATCTTCAATCGCCTTCTGGCGCACCAGCATGAGGGCTCCGGAAATGGCCTCCACCTCAAGCAGATTCCCCGGTAATGCTTGCTTGTGCAGATGAAAATCAAAAAAAGGCGTGGCCAATAACGTTCAAAGCGGTACAAGCCAAAGGCACGAACAAACGAACGCCAGGGCGTAGGAATGGCACGGCGGCCTCCAGCCTGCTCGGTGCCATCCTGATTGATCAGCAGTCCGCCGATCATTCCTGCGGAAGGATTCGCTTCCAGCACCTGAACCAGGCTCGGCAATGAGTCCCCCCTCAAAACACAATCTGGATTCAGGAATAACAAATAAGGCGCAGTAGCCTGTGCGGCACCTACGTTACAGGCCGCGGCAAAACCGAGGTTCGCAGCGTTGTGAATGATCCTGAGCTTCGGTTCTTCAGGAAAACGTTGCGTGCACAGTTCAAGGCTGAAATCTGAAGAGGCATTATCCACCACCAGCACTTCGCTTGCCTGAGGCAATGTCGACTGGATGCACTCTGCCAGGATTTGCCCCGCATTGTAATTAACGATGATGACCGAGACAGGCAATGGATCCGGACGTGTATTTACCTCGACAACCATGTGGTTCTTTTATCTGTCCTGGCGATCGTTGTGGGCAAGCAAATGCTTGTCCAGCAAAGGGAACCTAGTGTCGTAACGACTCGTCCAGCCTGAACTTATTGGTGCATCGTCCCGGCATTGGCAGAGAAGCTTGCAGCAATTCATAAACGTCCATTAAAGCTGACACGCCGTTCCCGCGCGGCAAGGATTGCTGCATTGCTGCACGCTCCCTCGCCTATTTTTTTACCAGCGTATGAGGATGGCGTCAATCGAATCATTCGCCATGTCATGCGGCAACATCCGTCTCTTTTGGCGGTGGATGCGCTAGCCTGGGACGGAAAGCTATGAGGATGGAGATCTTGCAGCATGAAGCAAGTATCGTTTTTCATTTTGTTTGATGACTTTCTGCGACGGATTTTAACGCTTGAACAATTGCTATCCTACTTGAATGATCTGGTTCAGGCACGCGCATACCTGTGCAGCTGGCCAATCCTCCCGAGGTCCAACTCGCGCGCGGCCTCGATGGGCTGTTTCGGCCGACGACGAATCCGAGGCCGATGTCGAGGTCACGCTCAGCAGCGGGGCGCTGAAGGGTAGCAGCGTCAATGTGGTCGAGGCCCTAGTCAGCATGACCTCGCTTCGCGCCAATTTGAAATGCACATGAAGATGCTCAAGAATGCCGAGGGTAGTGCTCAACGCGCCAGTGTCCTCCTGTCGGTAAACGGCTGATAAGTAGGTCGGGCTCCGCCCGACGATCAAGAAACGATGTCGGGCGGAGCCCGACCTACCATGTGCAATCCGCATAGTCGTAACCCTTGCATCATTTACTATGTAGATCGGGCTCCGATCGTCACGCCGAGTGGGTATCAGATTCAGCCCGCCATCACCATTCCTTCCAATGCTTAGCGTTACCGTTGGCCGCGACGGCGTTGGCTCGCCGCGCTCCTATCTTGATTGTGTGAAACTACGCGATCTTTAATAATGGGCATTAGTTTCTTGATTGATTTTAAATCGGAACCTCAAGCATAGGCAATTCCATAGCCGAGGAAAATGAATACATTGAATCACTTAACGGTGGATAGGATAACTCTGGGAGATGCTGGCACGCGCCATCATCCATCGAGATTGGTAAATCTATTGGAATAGAGTGCAGCAGGTTATAGCGATTTCATGCGTTGTGCCCCGCAGCGCCCTGATGGGAGGAGGCGTGCGTTAATTTATGAAATACCAGGTTAAAGTACCAACCGTTCCAATTCTGCTCTGATGAGAATTATTGTTTGTTGATGAGGACAGCAATTTTTTCCAGGACCTGAGCTAATTCGCCGGGTGAGACTTTGCCTTTGTGGCCTGCCTTGCGCGCAACCCAATCAAGACTTTTGATTTGATCGGCCAGCACAACATAGGGCCGGTTTTTCCGTTGCAGGACGAAGGGCTAATCACGAGTGCCGGACAGTGCCCAGTCTGCTCATGCCCAGCTTGGGGAGTAAAGTGCAACCAAACAATATCGCCAGCCTCAGGACATAGCGATGAATCATTACAAAAGCTTTTTGCAGACCGGTGTACTGAAATCAACTTCAGCATGCAGATTTTCCGGTGTTATGTCGGCAAGCATCTGAGCAAGGTCGTATTTGTTTTTGTGAATCGGTTCGATGACGATGCGACCATCTTCTTCACGAATATCCACCGGATCTTCCAAGTTTAAGCAGGCAGCTTCCATGATCCCGGCAGGGATGCGAACCGATGCACTATTGCCCCACTTTTTAACGATTACGCGCATGACAGCCTCCTATGTTGAGCCAATGCTAATGTAATAGCGACAAAACCGGGATGTGTCAACATTGTAGATACTTGCCAGAGGTGTACTGATAAGTAGGTCGGGCTCCGCCCGACGATCAAGAAACGGTGTCGGGCGGAGCCCGACCTACCTTGTGCAATCCGCATAGTCGTAATCTTTGCGATCATTCACTATGTAGATCGGGTACCGATCGTCATGTCGAGTGGGTATCAGATTCAGCCCACCATCCGCTGCTCAGAATCATGAAAAATCTACATTACGCAGCGCTAGAGTATCACGCTCAGCGTCCGTCTCATTCTCCGCATCTTTATCCCTCGGTATGGCCAGCAAGTGCGCGATAAAGCCGGGGGTCGTGGCCAGCGCACTCTGCTGCAGAGACTCAAACTGATAAGTAGGTCGGGCTCCGCCCGACAATCAAGAAACGATGTCGGGCGGAGCCCGACCTACCATGCAATCCGCATAGTCGCAACCTTGCATCATTCAACTATGTAGATCGGGCTGATTATGAAATGAACCCTGTCAAGCATAACAAATACGATGGGCTCAGGGTAAAACTTCCCGGCATCCTTGTTTAATCGCGATTTTTCTTTACCTGGATACCTTCAAAGACCGATCAGAATTCCGGTGCCAATGATCGCCAGGACAAGCGCCGAAATCATCGTGAAGGCATAGTCACGCTCGCGCAGGAAGATGACCAGCATCAGCGCCACACGCGCAACCGGCAAAAGAATGAACAGCGCTACACCGGCTTTCACGATGTCGTAGCCGCTGAGACCGAAGCTAAGCGAATCCTCGAGTTGCGGTAGAGCGCCCAGGGCCATCCCGGCAGCAATGACGGCCGAGGCAAGCCACGTGCCGTACCAGAGCAACGCCGCGATGATCTGTTCGTGGCGCTCGTAATTGTCAGTCATGGGCTTCATGCCGGACCTCCGGGGATATGCACGCCCAGGGCGCTCAGGAGCATTTGGACAGCGAGCAACGCAAGGACAATGACAAAGAAGATGCGCAGCTTGTCGGCGGGAAGCTCCATCAGGAGGCGCGCTCCGACGAGTGCCCCGACTACCGATCCCAGCGCGACGGGGCCGGCAATGCCGATGTCGATGTCTCCCCGCACGAAGTAGGCTCCAGCGCTCGCGGCAGCCGTCACGCCGATCATGAAATTGGATGTGGCGGACGAAACCTTGATAGGTAGTCGCAAGGCAGTATCCATCGCCGGGATCTTGAGCACGCCAGAGCCGATGCCGAGCAGCGCCGAGATCAGGCCCGCGCCGTACATCAGGGATAGGCCGAGCGGCACGCGGTCGACCTGATAAGACACGTGTCGACCTGGCACATGGTCGGGAAAGCTCGAATGCAGGCGCAGCACCGTGGCCCAGCTTCCGGCATTGGGCGCACTTGCATCGATCGCTTCACGGCGTCGCGCAAGCATCTGCTTTGCAGAGACGGCCAAAATGAAGGCGAACAGGCCATAGAGGAAGGAGGTCGAGACGATGCCGATCAGGAACACACCGGTCAGCGCACCGAGCGTGGTGGCCGTCTCCAGAACGATAGCAAGCCGGATATTGGTTAATCGACTTTTCAAGAACGGCGCTGCGCTACCGCATGAACAGGCGATGACCGATACGATGCTCGCACCGATTGCCACGTGAATGTCGACGCCAAACAGCAGCGTGAGAATTGGCACGATGAAGATGCCGCTTGCCATGCCGAGCACGCCGCCAAGCGCGCTCGCGCCGAAGGCGGCCACGAATAGCCAAAGAATGGTTGATGTTTCCATTGGAGCGACTTCCGGGTTACGTCCGCGTGCGCGGACGCCGGGACAGTCGAGTAGCAAACCTGATCAGTTTGCCGCGGTAATAAAGCTTTTCGTAATCAACCGGCTGTTGTTCCTCGCTGCAGGAGATGCGTTCGATGAGGAAATCGGGCTTCCGACTCGACCCCCAAGGCCTGCGTGACGTGTTCGTCTGCCGTGACAGCTCGAGCCGGTATTGGGCCTCGATTGATGGAACTCATATTCATCTTCGAGCAAGCCAAAGATTGGCTCTGCCTCCAGATACCTGAAAAGCTTAATGCGACTTATCCTGGTTGGACTGTTACACTTAACCTTTGAAACTGACAGACATAGCGCCAGAATAACCGATAACCTTCTGCAAAGTTTACTCGCTCGAGCTTGAGGAGAAGCCAGAACGGCTCGGCCGTGTCACAAGACAAAGACACCTGCTTGATTAAACCGGCTCTCCCATGAATTTTCCTTTCTGAACCGTGCGGTATTATCCGGGCTCGTGCGATGGGCCAACGCTTGGTTGACGATATCAGTCATATTTGAATCGCGGTCGATAAGATAAACGCCTTGACCCTCACCTCTGGAGGCCATTTCTCCAAAAGCTGAGCTCAACACAGGTAGCCCCAAGGCTCGGTATTCGTAGAATTTGATCGGATCGACGGAAGCGGTGAGCGTGTCTTTTTTGAACGGAATCAAGCCAACATCGAACTGACGCATTGCCCGCAGTGCCTCTGGATGGGGAAGCGCTGGCTCCTGACGCACATTATCCGGTAGTGGTATTGGCGATCGCACATACATGGGGCCGATGAGCCGTAATATAGTCTCGGGATGCGAGTTCGCCAGGGTGACGACAAGCTCCCAGTCGAACCAGTGCCCAATGGTGCCGAGGTAGCCAATTACCAATGGCCGCTCCTCATCCAGCGGCTGCACTGCCGGCACTTCAGGCATTCTTTCCGCTGCACAAGCGTTCAGAACGAGGCGGACATCCCGCGCCAGATACGCCAGTCGATCCCGCAATGCGGACGACGATGTCAGTACCCTGGATACCCGACCTGCCATCTTCCTCTCCCGCTTTGCCATTGCATGACGTGACCAGCCTTTATAGAAAGCCGGATAATCATCCATCGCATCATAAAAAGACGAGATGAAGGTTCTCTTTGAGAGCAATCGCAACGCCAGCGCCGTGGGCTTGCCGATACCGAGTATGGTCACGCTGTCAGCAAACCGGTCAACGGCCAATTCAACATCTCCCCAGAGCAGGCAATTAACCACTTCTGAAAACGGCAGTGGCTCTATCGGTAATGCTTTTGGTTTAACGACGGTCAGCCAGGCTGGAATGCCCCGCGCCGTATCGTCGCATTTGGGGCGCCGAACCAGCACATCGGACAAGGCTGGGAATCGGCCTGGGTATGGATCGATCCACAAAACCTCGCTTCCAGCGAGCGAATGAAAATATCTGACGAGCTCATGCGGTCGCTGGGAAAAACTACTCCATGGAACGGGGGAAAGATAAATCAGCCGCATGTTGCGAAATAGTCACGCAACACCGCTGCGATACGGCCAGCTGCCTTGCCATCCCCATAAGGCGAGACGCCGCGAGCCATTTTTTTATATGCCATCCCGTCATCCAGCAAATGTTGCGTTACAGCCGTGATTTCTTCGAAATCCGAGCCCACCAACCGCACCACGCCCTCCTGGACAGCTTCGGGTCGTTCCGTCTCGCGGCGCAACACCAGTACTGGCTTACCCAAAGCAGGGGCTTCTTCCTGTATTCCCCCTGAATCGCTCAGAATCAGGTAGGCCTGTTTCATGGCTGCGACGAACGACAAATAGTCCAGTGGTTCGCAAAGTGTAATCCTTGGATGATTACCTAAAACTTCAGAAGCTATATTATATACATTTGGGTTTGGATGCACCGGGTACAACACCTGCACGTCCTCATTGCGCTCCACCAGTGCCAGAATGGCGCGGCAAATTTCCCTGAATGGTTCGCCAAAATTTTCCCGGCGGTGTGCCGTCACCAGAATCAGGCGGCGAGTGGGATCTAGCACGAAGGGAAGGGAAGTGTCATGTTCAGCAACACTTAGCAGTGCGTCGATCACTGTGTTGCCAGTTACAAATATGTTTTCATCTGCGATACTTTCTTTTAACAGGTTCTGCCTGGCATTTTCCGTAGGTGCAAAATGCCACTTCGTCAATCTTCCCGTCACTACTCGATTCATCTCCTCAGGAAATGGATCCACCATGTTACCGGTACGCAAGCCCGCTTCAATGTGCCCAAACGGGATCTTGTGATAGAAGCAGGCAAGAGCAACGGTCATCACCGTGGTTGTATCGCCTTGAGCAAGCACAGCGTCAGGCTTTTCGGCTAGAAGCACATCGTCGAGATTGAGCAACAGGCGTGCGGTGAGTGTTGTCAGCGCTTGATCAGGACGCATGATATCAAGGTCGAAGTCAGGCTTGATATCAAAAATGCGCAAGACCTGATCCAGAAGATTTCGGTGCTGAGCGGTTGCCAGAACTCTGCATTCGATGTTGGAATTTTTTTTTAGCGCCTGAATGATCGGGGCCATTTTGATGGCTTCGGGGCGGGTACCTACAGCGCAAAGAATTTTGTAGGTCATTTTCTATTTTTCGAGGGTAAGAGAGCGCCAAATTGATACAGGGTGGATAAAAGCGCAGACTTTTCTCTTTAACAGACCTTAAAAATTATCTGCCCTCGCCCAAGATAACGCGCCGTCTCACTGTTGAGCGTGACCAAGTAATCGTTCCCCGCTCCTGCGGCGCTTTCTTGACCGTTCATGCATATCCGGGAAATTTACCTTGGTGCCAGAAAGATCCGTACCGCCCTGACTATAGGAAGCAATATGAGACGCAACCATGGTATTTGATTCACGACGAGTCTTAAGCGTCGAGGAGAGCGCGTCGCCGTCCCGGGCGAGTAACGACGCAACCATGGTATTTGATTCACGACGAGTCTTAAGCTCTCAATCTTTAACTCGGCATGATGGATAACAACACATGAGATGTCCTGCCAGAATCTCCTGCCGCCTATGTTACGGATCTCTGATAAATCGGTGTCCGGGAACGTGGCAAACCTTCGTAAACCCATCTTAGCATTCTGAGTGGCCTGGAGAAACGCGTGACCATATAAGCGGTCAGGCTCAAGATGACATCCCTCAGCCCATTCATTCCACGCATTGATGAACACGAGTTCGTCTTCGTCATTTCTATTCGATTGTTTTACCAGATCAATAGTGGATGCGAGCCAGCATTCATAATTTTCAGGGGTGCCATTCAGAACAACGAACGCACGCTCTTTAATGCGCGCCGTATTATCCCATGATGGAAACACAGTTTTAAAAACACGCGGGGCGCTGTAAATTCTGTTGAGATATGACCGGGCAATTGTTTCATATTGCATGAGATTGCCACGAAAAGCGTTAAAAAATTTTACCTGGTTATTTATATTGGCCGTTCGGGGATTGTGCGGAGGAAACTCTACGCCGCTGTCAAATCCAAACTCGGCGTATTCCTCATTCCCGTGTGTCAGCGCGGCGCCTATATGTATTTCGCCCACACCAATCGAGCGGCAGTAATCTCGCCAGACCACAATACTTTTACTAACATCCGGAAGGCCTTGGGGTCTATATACGCAAAAATAAGGCTTCCCATCTACACGAATATAGCGCTTATCCTGAAAGAACGGTATCAAGGATTTAATGAAATTAAGATCATCATCCGGCAGATATTCCTGGGCTATCAGAATCTCCTGATCAGCCCCATCCCAACGCCGCGTCCAGTTTTCGTTAGCCCAGCATAGACAAAACGGCATATCGCTTTCGGGGTCGGAAAGCATGTCGTCCAACGGCAAATTCAATATTCTTTTTCCCGAAAACCAGTAGTAGTGATAGCAAAACCCGTCTATGCCATACTGTTTTGCCACCTTGATCTGGTCATGCCTCGTTTCTTGCACACGCAAGTCATAAAAACCAAAGTCAGTTGGAAGATGTGGTTGGTGGTGGCCTGCGAAAAGAGGTTCGGCTTTTGTGACGTTAGTCCATTCGGTGAATCCTTTGCCCCACCAGCGGTCATTCTCGGGTGTTGGATGAAACTGGGTAAGATAAAAGGCTATTAATCTGGGAGTAGGCTGATCGCGAAATGTCGAAATTTCGTTATCGTCTCCCGATGACTGATGACGTATCGTCATAGGTTTATTCCGAATAACTTGAGGCTGCTTCGGATGTGCTGTTTTTGCCGGGAACTCAAGTGTCGCGCTATTCGTTTTCTCCATGATGCTGGGCTTGTTATAACGGTTTGCGCGAATTGTTGTTCAGGTGGGATTAGCGACACAACGTTACCGGGATAGCTGAGGGGCACAGCTTTGACCACTACCTGGTACACATCGGCATAAGCACTGGTCTTTATTGCATCCTGTACCGTTGGCGGCAACATAGACCAGCTTGCAGCAAATTCAGTTTCTTCCGGCGGTTTAATGACATATCTGACATCAACGATTTTAAGTGCGGCCTGAGCGAATAAGGCCTCAATGTTCTTGAAGCCAAAGAAACGAATATGCGTACGGTCGAGCAAACCCCAGTCCCGGTATTCGAAATCGCTATTTATCAGGCATGACACCACGGCTGCATGGCCGACGTGAGGCAGCGAAATTACGAGATAGCCGTTCGAGCCGATGTAAGAAGCCATGCGTTTCAGGGTGGTCCAGGGGTCATATAAATGTTCAAGTACATCGGCTGCCACCACAACATCAAACGGTTCTAAACTATCAAGCACATGCGGCCATTCTTCCGAGTTCAAATCGGCTTGCATGATCTTCTCACAATAGGGAGCTGCCCTTTTTATTGCATCGGAGTCCAGTTCAATACCCGTTACCCGACATTTTCCCTGTTGTGCAAGAATTTTAGTGACCGAACCGGGTCCGCAGCCAATTTCCAGTACTCGTTTAGAAACCCCGACCAGATGCATCACATGCACAGGTGCAGTTTGTCCAGCAAGATCAACCGTATATTCGTAAATGTGTTGTTTTTCCACATTCATACTGTGCCCTCCGTGCTATTAATTGCTGGCCAAGACGAATCCCTGGTACTTCAATGAATTTGTAAATAAATCTAGCAACTATAAGAGTTGCAGCAATTATCAAAGCCGCACAAACAAAAAATGCGTACGCCCCAAGATGCGGTAAAGAGCCTCGTAACTTCGTATTAGATAGTCTTTCAAGAATGTAATAATGATGGGGTGAATAAGGTAGATGCTAAAACTTTGCTCGCCACAGTATTCAAATGGTTTATTAGCAATTGCAAAACTCGGCATCAGGCTCTGCCATATACATAATGCAGTTAAACTTAGCGCCCAAGCCACGATATCCCATCTTGCGTCGTTATAAAGATACTTCCCCATACCAAAAAACATCAGCGCACTGATGGAGGCTACTGCTATCAGCGGAATAATGAATCTCGTAAAACCAGCCTCTTTTTCTAGCAAATGGCTGACTCGGTAAGCATATATCCCCATGGCAAAGAAACATAAATTTGGGCCGAACGCAAAATAACTCCAGTCCCACTGCGTCGGCGAAGTGGCGTTTACATGCTGGGTGTGGAGTGCCGAGCGAATTAAGCCACTAACAACGATAGCGAAGAACAAAAATATCAGAGCAGATTTATGATTTCGAAGAGTTAAAAGAAGTACCGGAAATATCGCATAAAAAATCATTTCAACGCCAATAGACCACCCTCCCCAGACGAACCCAGAGAAAGAAACGAATCCAAAAATGAAAGTCAAATTAAGAAAAATGCTTGTCAAATCTGTAACGATTCCGCCCGAAAAAGCTTGACGACCAATTTCGAAGGCGGCTATAAAATAGAATAGTGGGGCTATCCTGAAAAATCGCTTAATGAAATAATTTATTATCCAATCTTTGTCGGTAGTCTTGTATTCAGTAGAGTGCATTAATGAAAATACACTCAGAATAAAGAAAAGATGGACAGCGTATCCAAAATCTCTCCCAATAAATTGGAAAGAAGCCGGCGGCTTAATTCCGGTTAAGTGTTGCAAGTGGAAAAGTACTATTCCTAGCGCCGCTATTCCCCTGAGTCCATGAATACCTGGTAGTAACCGTTTTTTTTGAATAATCGCCGAGTTGAACTCCTTCATGGCAATTTTCTATTTTTCTCATTAAATAGAATAGGCTTACAGCCAGGCACCAAAGTGCCTCCCTCTTAATAAATAATGATCGGCAATGTTAAAGTTATCTGTTGGCAATTCCCCATAACCTTTTTTTACGGTGACAGAATTATGATTTACAACTATTTCGGTAATGAAATCCGGTCTGCTAGCGGATAACATGAATAGCTCAATAAGCAGATTGCTCAGGGCGGTTTTACCATAAAAATAAGAATTTTTACTTTGCCAGGGATCATTGGCCCAGTGTGCCCAAGCCCAATCCTCAATGATATAAAGACCGCCTGGGGTTAAGTATGGGAAGCTGATATTGAAAGCGTCGCGGGTTTCTTCATATAAATGCGAAGCATCATCAATAATAAGATCAATGTCCCTCTCGGGAAACTCGAACGACAATATTCTTTCCATGGTTGGGCGATCTGCCTGACTTACGCCATAGTATGGCTTGAGAACGTCGAGCTTGCTATGGCGGGCTATATAGTTACTCAGCGCAGGCACGGGCTCGGGCATGTAGTCGATCGCTGCGATCTTGATTGGCTGGAAAATTTGGTCATACAAAGCCACGCTGCCGCCTTTGAATATTCCCATTTCGAAAATCTTGCTAATCTTTTGCTGGCGCCCAATTTCAACTGATTTTTCTACCATATGCCGAGGTTTTCCAAGAAGAAAATCGTCTGCTGTTGAGCTTCCACCATGCAATTCAGCGGTGTCCCAAGCAAGATGGAAGTTCACTTCATTGATTTGCAGGTGTAAGTCATCCTTCCAAATAAGCATGGGTGGGGTCCTTTCCGCAATCGGAATTTGAATTTCGGATTTTTTAATGAACGATTCTTTAGTTCTCGATACTTCTTGATTCAATAAATTGCTGTCGTGCACGGGCGCTGTGTGGACAAGCCTTTGTGGTATTGTGGAAGGCCCTGACTTAGACTGATCAGCATTTTGTTCGGCGGCTATCGGTGCATCATTTAACCTAAGGGAATTGATGATGTTCTTTGCGGCGCGTATTGGTTTTGTTACTTTCCAACTGGTGGACGACAGAAGTGCTGTTACTTTCCCATTCAGCTCAACAATTTGCTTGTTGCGCTCGGCGACCTCTTTAATGCACTTAGTGGTTTCCTTATTGCCATCGAAAATGACCTGGTTGAGTTGAAAGATCTGTTTATCACGCTCTGCAATGGTTTGGTTAAATTTTTCAATTTCGCTGGCATTGGCCGCAACAAGGCTCAACAGATCGGCAAAACGGGGAATTATTCTAATGTCGTAGATTTCTCTAAAAGGTATTAACTTTAAACCGATACATTGTAAAGAGATTTTATCGATAACCGATACCGCGCCGCTCGCAAGTTCATGTTCTACGGGCTCAACATTTCTTGATAAACTTATACCGACATAAATGTAATTCTTGCCGACGGCAACCCCTCTTGAGTATCCAGGCAGCAGAACAGTATTAATTATATTTTTTCCATCATATACATGGAGTTTCTTTTCTTCCGAGCTACAAAAGTATAGAAGATCACCTTTTACAGTCAATGAATGGGGTTGCGATAAACCGCCAATCAATGTTTCACCGGTATGGACATCAATAATCGCCCCGAGCCCTAATGTACCGTTCTTATACTCTCTATGTTTTTTAAAACGTCCAAATAAGGATGCGATCAACCGGCCTTGATAAATTGCAATGCTGTTTAGGTGTGCGGAGTCGTTTTCTCCCGGTAAATTCCATGCATTTATACGTTGATAATTGCTGTTAAGACATACAACTTCGTTGTCGTACGTTGACGCCAGATAAATCTTGTCATCTTTTAACAAGACATCGTGAATATCCAGTGGGCATGGAGAGATCTCAATTTGCCGAGCCAAGCCATTTTTAGCCTCCGTCAAATAACGGCCTCCGTTGTCTTGGTTTGCCCAAACAAGCTCTGATTTTCCAAAACAAATTCCAGTCGATGGCCTTGTATTTATAATTATTGCATCGCTGCTTCCCTCCAAATACACCATTCCGCCAATGCCCGGACAAGAAACAAGTAAGTTATCTTCGATAGCACAATCATTCAATTTTTTGTCCTGAGAAGAATCCAAATACAAAAACCGCAATTATTTTCCGTGCCCTAGGCTCGATAATTGATGCTAAATTTTTTAGATAAATATTACATTGGGTGAGCATTCAAAATCTACATTCCCTATCGCCATTGTTTCATCATTTGGCAGAACTCTGAACATCTCGATATCGAGCAACCTGTGCAGATGAACCTCAGAGTCATTATGCAACGCGCTAACCCCCGCATTTAGAAAGTATATGCCGTTGTTTAATATGCACTTGAATTGGAACTCCACCTGGACACGTGAACCATTCGATACAATTTGAATGCTATCGGATAAATTTCCGGCAGATATCGCACCGCCCAACTCCACTCCCGAGATTGTTTTAATCAGCATTCCAAAACGGACATTACTGGCATTGCATTCAAAACGCACCGTATAGACGTATCTATAAATTCGACCGCAAACCAAATTATTAACACGTTTACCGGAAAGTGTCAGAATTTGAGGCGACTCAATATAAGCGCCGCGCGATTCATACTCTATTGTACTTTTAGGCTTCAGGTACGGATCATAGTTTTCTTGAAGATCGGCATTTTCTTGCTTCGCAACGTCTGAAACATCCGAGTGCATGTCACTTTTTGATGTGATCGATAGCAAATCAATTGTTGGCGTGCCGCGTATGTGGTCACGAATGACCGATCGCTTATCGTGCGGCGCAAATAGCATCTTATGATACAGCCCAACAATTTGTTTTGGCGTTCCGATAGCGAGTTTCTCCCCACCATCTATCAGCACGGCACGATTACATAGTTCAACAATCGTGGCCCCCGAGTGAGACACGAATAAGACAGTAGCACCTTTATTTTTTATGGCTTCAATTTTGGAATAGCATTTACGCTGAAAAAGCTCATCGCCTACCGCCAACGCTTCGTCAACAATCAGAATTTCCGGGTCGAGGTTGACGGCAACTGCAAATGCCAGCCGTATATACATTCCGCTTGAATAAGTCTTGACCGGCTGTTCGATAAACTGCCCTATGTCAGCAAAAGCGGCAATGTCATCAAACCGGTCATCAACTTGCTTCTTACTCAAGCCGAGCACGGCTGCATTCATGTATACGTTTTCGCGTCCGGTGAATTCCGGATTAAAGCCAGAGCCGAGTTCCAGTAACGCAGCAATGCGACCTCTGGTTTCTACAGTTCCGCCAGTAGGCGCCAGGGTGCCGCAGATGATTTGTAAAAGCGTTGACTTGCCTGAGCCGTTGCATCCAACGATACCTACCGTTTCACCTTTATTAATTTCAAAAGATATATCCTTGAGCGCCCAGAATTCCCGAAAATATCGCTTGATCGGTTTTCCTAATAAAAATTGCATGCGTGGCGCAACAAATTGCTTAAGACGGTCGTGGGGCGAACTGTAAATCTGATAGCACTTGGAAAGGTTCTGGATGCGGATGGCGATATCGCTGGAATTCATCATTAAGTTATCGTTTTATGGCTCTCATCTGTTCTCGTGCCTGCCAGTGCATAAGATATGCGAGTGAGGCAAGCCGGAGGCATCAATACTGGCGTGATGATCAATGCCTTAAATTGAAATATATATCTATCTATTAATGCCGAGTTGGCCTCACAGGCAGTTAACATAACCAGCCAGGTCAGATGGCGAAATTCCAGCACTTGGTGAGCATCGCGCTCATAGGAGGGGTCGATAAAAATGGTCGACCCGTCACGGTTGTTATCGATCAGTGCCAAGTGAAAAACTTTACCTCGGCTAACCGTCATGTTTTGGCAGGACATATGATTAATTCGCGCCAGAATGTTCCCTTGATAACCATTAAAATCGTTAGATGTATGTCTAGACTAATGACTAATAACAAGCAGCCCAGACTGGAGCAGCCTTTTTATCCGGACGATAGGTGACTGATGTTCTGTCGGCTCATCAACACTTTCTCTTTTCCATGATTCCCTTTATCTTGCAAGCCTTGAATGCTGCCCAGTACGCACGGTAGAGCAGACTGCGTGTTTCTTCATCCAAATCCAAGCCGGTTGCGAGCTTCAGATTGACCATTGAGTCAAGATGGCGGGCTGATCTAATGATGGCGTCAAAGTGGCCACCGATCATCGCCCAGCTTTGCTCCGAGTTAGCCGTTCCAGCCCACTGTTGAATTTCAGGTGCAGGATGGAGTTGACTACAGACATAACTTGAAGCCCCCTGGCGCTCAAGGCGATGACAGAAAGCATCGAAATCAATTTTCCTTATTGTGTAGGATACGGCGTTCTTGTTGTAAATAACCTGCAATCCCAGCCTGGAAAGCCGGTAACCCAATTCAATATCCTCAGCGCCGAATCGGAAAACCGGGTTGAATACGCCGAACTCCAGTAATAGGGAGCGTTTGCAAGAAGAACGTCCGCCCCAGAAATAAGTGTAATCCAGAGCATCACCATGCTTTAGCGATGGATAAGAGAATAAGAAACAGCCGATCTCCGTAACGAAATGCATGAGTGGGTCTTCGTTGATGTCCGGGCTAAGCGCGGTATATCCGAGTACCGCAAAGTGCTCAGCAGGAAATTCAGTGTGTGTCTTAACATGTTCTTCCAGCAAGGTTTCCGTCGCAATATCATCATCGTCCAGAAAAAGCACCACATCACCCTTACAGGCAAATAGACCGTGATTTTTTGCGCTGGCTAACCCGGCGTTGCGTTGATAAACATAGCGAAGAGGGAGCTTTGCAGCATAAAAAGCCGCTACCGCCTCAGTACTGTCGACAGATCCATCATTTATTATTACGACTTCGAAATCATGCGCAGGCAGCGTCTGCTTGCAGAGGCTATCCAGCACCTTATCCAGTAACGCGGCCCGGTTGTACGTGCAAATTACTACGCTCAGCATTGATTGACCAAAGCATGGCAGGCGAACAGCAGCTTATCCGACATGAGATTCCAATATAAAAAAGGCGTCTTTTTTTGACAGATGCGGTCGTTCTGCCAGGTACTTGCTCATGTGCTTCGCGCTAGCCCCATGGTCGTAATACGCTACAGGTTTACGAAAGTTATGTGCGACCGGTACAGCATCGACTATGCCCATTCTAAGGCCATGTTTTTCTGCCAGGACCGGCCATACAAAATCATTACCCCAACCCATCGGGCTGGCTTCGTCAAATGGTAAAAAATGATCAAATGCGCTTCGATGTAGCGAAAACAGAGGTCCGATTTCAACGAAACGCGTCCTTCGAGCATCGATACCATCCAGTTGTTCAACGAACCAATGATCGATATAGCTATCATGCGTCCGCGCCGGTTGGGCCAAGGCGAGGTCATAGCAGGAGACCAGGGCGAGGTAGCGATCCACAAAACCAGCCGGCAACTGGATGTCGTCGTCACTCACGATAACGTATTCGAATTCGTGTAAATCAATTCTCCCGAGTAGCTGATTCAACAGTAAAAATTTCGGCGAAAACGTATCCGTAACTTGTACGGTGAATGGCGCCAGATTCGAATCTGGCTGACTCTTGCCCAGTGAGAACCATTGTTGCTCTACGTCCCAATTGCTGCTTAAAGCAAGTTCCCGGGTAATCTGGGACGCAAGATTCTCTTTATCCGCAAGATATATTCCGATTACCAATATTCGTCGTTCCGACCGCCTCTGTGGACCACTACACATACGGCGCCCTCGCCGCTGTAGCGCTTGTTGAGCAGCCCTGGATCATGGCGCTGTCATCACGACACTCATCCCGGTTCGATGCATTTCTCGTTTTGGGAAAGATTTCGATCATCCGCTTCCGTGCCGCTGCAAGTGAATAATTTGTATCCAAGTGCGTAAGTGCTGCGGTAGAGAGTCGGTGCCACAGCGTTTCGTCATTATAAAGTCGAACCGCCAGGTCGGCGAAATCGTCAGGATCATCCGCAATTAAAAGATGCTTTTCATGCCGAAGATCCATGCCCTCTGCTCCGATCTGCGTGGCAACAATGGGCAGTCCATGCGATATGCTGTGGCCAACTTTGCCTTTCATCCCTGCGCCAAAACGCAATGGCGCTACAAATATACGGCAAGATTCAAAGTAGGAAGCGGTATCCGGCACAAACCCGAGAGGTACCACATTGGCCGAGCGTAGCGATTCTATCGAGGCGGGCATATTGCTTCCAATGATATAAAAGACCACGTCGGGAACCTTTTCCCTGATTCGCGGAAAAATATTCCTGACGAAAGATATCACGGCGTCTTCATTGGGTTTGTGCCAGAAGCCGCCAATGAAGAGTATGCCCCTGCGTTGCGCGAAAGGCGTTTTGGGGAAAAAAATCTCATGGATGTTGGGCAGCACGCTAACTTTAGCGTCGGGTTGCTCAGCGAGTAAGTGATCTTTTTCATCATCAGTGATCGCGAGCACCAGATCCGCACAAGCACAATTGAAGAGCTCGATGCGCCGAAAGCTTGCGATGGTATCAACCAGGGCACGATCTCCTGAAATCAGCATCTCCCGCTCGAATCGTACCCAGTGAAGGTCAACAGTGTCATATATAACTTGGGAATATAGCGCGTATGCTCGGACATGAGGCAAGTACCGAAAAGCTGTTTCCGGCCGTGATAACAATACGAAGTGATACTTGCCCCCCACAGCCGCCAAGTGCTTATGAGCCGCGTCAGATCCATAAAGAATGCCGATGCCTTGTTTTTCCAGCGCTTCCCTATAATGGGGCAAGTGTTCCTCGGAATCGGAGACAAAAGTAATACGAAACCCCATCTCAACCAGCAAACGGAGAATTGCATACATGCGTACAGAACCGGAATCCTGATCGGGTGTGGGTATTCGTAAATCGATCACTAATACCCAGGGGTCAGTCGGATCAAATTGTTTTGCGCTCGCCACCACCGAAGGGAATGCATCCCGACTCTTGTCAAGCTGGAAGACGTCTTTGCGATTTACTTTCCAGGCGCCAGGCCGGCGCAGATAAATTTCCTTGAGCCGTTGTTTAATATGCCAGGGCAATGGCAGGCCCTTATATGTTTGACGCAACAGCTTATTGAACCAGAGGGAGCGGGTGAATCTCGCCGATCTTACAGGTGTTAAATTTTTGCTTAAAGGCATTAGCGCTGATTTGATCTCACGAATTGGGCTGGTTAGCCGCCACGAAGTGGACTCATGTATCTCGACAATCTCATGCTGCAGCTTGGCAATTTGCCCGTCGCGCTTGGCTATGACGTGGCTAAGGCTGGCGAGTTGCTCATCGCGTCTGGTTACGGAGGTCAGCAACGGCTGCTCTAACCACCTGTTTAAGAATTCCCGCGATGAACGCCCCGTCACTTGTTGCTGAATAATGGACTCGAGCTCGGCAAAGCGCATGAAATCGTCACCAGTCAGCGAGTAGCCTGCTGCAGCCAGAGCCAATTTGATAAATGTTCGCCGCGAGAATAGGTTACCTGTGGAATGCCTGCCAAAGCACACCGATCCGGTTCCCCAGAGCAATGAACGAAAAAGGAGCAAGCCGACTTCGACATCATCTGCAAGGGCCCATTCAGGATCTATTGCGTGTGGTTGCCCGATATGGTTGACGATAATATTCTGAGGCGTCATATCAAAAAAATCACCGGGCAACTTATCTGCCAACTGCAATCTGCCAATTGAGTATCCCTTCTGATTGGCAATGACTGCGAGCAAATTTACATAGCGTTGAATGAAGAGGCCAACTTCTTCAAAGGACCATCCATCACAGGTGACTATTTTTACAAACTCGAACCATAGGGGTTCGCCTTCTGCATAAGGTGCTTTTTCCACCCCTGTAAAGCTGATGATTTGGTTTTTCCTATTATCCTGCTCGCGATCGACCAGGTTATGATAGTTCACCGTTATCATGTTTCCATCAGTTTGCTCAAATACCGTTTCTTTACAATACTGTGGGGCTCTATCAGTACTATAGTGATACCCCAGGGTGCCGGATTTAACGATTTGTTGCTGCAATGCTGATGCCACAATCAAGAAAGAATTAGCCATATCCAAAGCCAATCCGTTCTTGAATATTTCGGGCCAGGTCAGCTCCAGCGAAAAATTCGTGCTCGACGGGAGCTGGGGGTCGCGCCTTACGCTCTGCCATGCCAACGCAGCGCCATCAAAGCGTTGGCTGGAAAGACCTTCTCTAGTCAAAATCGAGACGGGTAGCTTGTAGTCCGGAAACGGAGCCAGGAATTCGGCCACGACGAAGCCTGCTTTTTCCAGTAAATCAGCCAGCACTACTCGACCAAAAGTTTGCGGTTGATTCGCGGCGTAGCGACCCTCAATGCCATACATGGGTTGGCCAAGGTGATCTTCCGGCGCACCAGCGAAGTATTTCAACCCTAACTGGTTTTCAATGGCGATAATTAACCGGCCCTGGGGTTTGAGCAGAGTCCGAACGTGCTGGAGCATGGCAAATGCTGCATTTTCGCTCGCCATAAAGAGGTTCGCGTACTCGAGGACTCCGATGAGGGTAATTACGTCAAATCGACAGGCACTTTGAAACTGGTCAAGTTTTTCCGCTAGCACCGTAACGTTTTCAAGGTCTCGTGTCCGGGAGTGCGTGATAGCCGCGCGACGTGGGCTGCCCTCAAGGGCTAGAACATTCGCGCCGGATTCACCAAGATAACGTGTAATTGCGCCACAGCCAGAACCGATTTCTAGAATGTCTCCCCTGAGCGAAGCGTCAAATGGACGCAAGATATTGGCGCGAGTACCAGATAGGTGATACAGGGAAGGCCAGTCAATGCAATGTTGCCGTAGCTCCGCAGAAAGAACCGTAATATCAGTTGCTTGATCGATAGCTTCGGCAATACGATCTTCAACCTCGTCCCCATCGCTATAAGCAATACCCATATACCCGGGTCTTGACCAAATACCTTTCTTTGCGTCAGCTATATAGATTGAAGTTAAAATTTCGCTTTTCATCAATGATCGCTGGAATTGGAAATTAAAAATGTTTTCGGCTTCAAACATGAGTGCTTTTACGACGTTGAAGAGCACGCAAAACGTTTCCGAACTTCTTATATAAGGTGCGAGAACAATGTTTTATACAGTCCCGTCGGGGAGCGGGATTTCGCCCATAGCTATTGGTTCTGTATGCCGAGCAATGGGAAGAAAGTGCGATTAGAGTTTGGGGTGCATGAGCTTAAGTGCCACATTCTTGCGTCAAAAATCCAGGAAGAACGTAATTCTATTTTCGTTTCAAAAACCGCACTTCATGCTGTTATTTTACAAAGCGACAGGTTAAGCTCGAGGTCAGCAAGCCCATGAAAATGATTATGCGGCCTGACAACAAAATGTATCGAATCATAGCGTCGATCATGCGGGATGATCTCCTCGCCTTCTCGCGTAGCAATGCCTATCGAAATAAAATAATCCCCTGGAGCAAGCCCACATTTGAAGTGGGATTTGGCATGCATTACAGCCCCTTTTTTCCAAAGCACTTGAAAATCGGAAATATCGCTATCACTCATCTCTGAATTGATGCCGGATACTGTTACGCCATCCTTCGTTTTGATGTTGATGCCTAATATGGGACGTAGCAGATCGCAGTGAAATTTCACGGATATCGCAAGTGTGATAGCCTGCCCGACGGTGATCGCCGAAGGGTAGGGTTCTTCGTCCGCAGCCAGGTAAAAATCCAGGATAGAAACTGTGCCATTACCCCAGCGGTATTCGTGGACATTATATCCCCCACGCGTTGCAAAGGCGTCACACGCCTGGCTTAGCTGATACAAAGCTTCAGCTTTTGTAACATGAGCGAGTTCATCTGCTGACTCGATGGGTTCAGCGCCAACATCGCGTTTCTCCTTACCAAACAACAAATCCATGTAACGATTTACCACACGTTTCGGTTCGCCTGTTTCAAGCTGCATGCCATTATTCAGCAAGATCGCAGAGGAGCAATGGGCTACGATTTGCTCGCTTGAGTGAGTGACCAGTAGAATGCTTGTGCCATTATCCTTGAGCTGTTTCAGGCGCGCGAAACATTTGGCCTGGAATTTTGCGTCTCCAACCGAGAGCGCTTCATCAACAATAAGAATATCGGGGTCTATCTGCGCCTGTACAGCAAATGCCAGACGTACCGACATGCCGCTCGAATATGTCTTGACCGGTTGATCAATAAACTGCCCGATATCGGCAAATGACACGATGGCATCGAGGCGAGCGTCGATTTCCTCGCTGTTTAATCCAAGCACAGCGCCATTCATATAGATATTTTCACGCCCGGTAAAGTCTGGATTGAACCCGGAGCCCAGTTCGAGCAAAGCAGCAATGCGCCCTTTGGCTTCTACAATGCCACCCGTGGGTGCCAGCGTGCCGCAGATGATTTGCAGCAGAGTCGATTTGCCCGAACCATTGCGCCCGATCAAGCCGATCGTCTCGCCTCTCTTGACTTCAAATGAAACATTCTTGAGCGCCCAGAACTCCCGAAAATATTGTTTGGTCTCTCGCCTCAGCAGGTGCTGGAGGCGAGGAAAAACAAACTGCTTAAGGCGATTGCGGGGCGCATCATAAATCTGATAGCACTTCGAGAGATTCTGGACGCTGATCGCGATATCGTTGGAGATTGCGATGTTGCCAGATTTCATTACTGCGCTTTCACGGTCATGACTTTTCCTTTGAACCTGAGGAAACAAGACAAAAGGGGAAAGCATCACTATCCCCATTAGCTGATGGCGGAGAATGGCTGTGCGATCAGCAGTGATGTGCCATGATAACTGCGCCAAGGGCATGTTTGCGGGGTACTGTTATGATTGCCCCAGAATTAGTACTGGTCAGAAGTAGAAATTTCCGGCTCCTGACCCTACCCCAGAATCAGTACCGGTCTAAATGGAAATTTCTGAATCGATACGCCTATCGGGAAAGGCATTTTCCCTTACTCGAGCATATTCAACTGGCGTTGCCCACTGCAATGCAGGATGAAGGCGCATTTCATATGGCACTGGCGCCATTCGTTAACTTCGCGCCTGACATTCTCTAAAGACGAGAGCCACTGCTGCTGAGGTGATTAGCGGACATGGCTAGTCACTTACTTTTATAAGCTTATAAGCTATTAAGCTCGTAGAGACCAAGCCTTCTCGTAGAGAATTTGATCAAGGCTGGTAAGTTGCTCAAGCAAATCCAATGTCGACCTCGGTAAATCCTTCGCTGTTGGCCGGCCCGGATTAGCATTTGAAGTGATCCTTTCTTTAGGGGGAACAACCCCAAGATCTTCAAATATCTTATCGCTGTCGTTTTCAAACGTTTCCGCGAAACCTATATAAGAATAGTCATTAAGATGCTTTACCGACAGATCAAGTAGCTCCTTTGGTTTAAAAGACGACAAACCACGATTCTCAGGATTTCCAAAACCACAGGCAAGTTGCCAAACTTGATTATTCCAGATAAATGAACTAACTTCCGACTGCTCCAAGCCCATCCTCAAGAATTCATTCAGTGGTAATTGCTGGCACAGCCTGTACATTTCGAATTCATTCGCGTCTCGATTTTTGCAGAAATAATAGAAAGACAGAACTCTTTCTATGGGGTCGCGCAAGAATGTGAACGAGTATCTTCCATGCATAAACAGCCTGGCAAAATCATGACCAAAATGCCCAGATAAAAAGCGTACATTGCGGAGATTGCTAATAATTTGCTCATCCATGCGAAAATCTTGGTCGGACGTGAAATGATTAGCTTTCTCTAAATAGTCGCCATGGCTAATGATGTGCTTTTGATGATAATGCTGTCTAGCTAGATTAACTATCGAGGTTCCCGCCGTTTTCTGAATATGTACAAAAATAGCTGATTTCTTATCCAAATTTGTATCTAATTTTTGAAGAAAGCGCATATTATTTCCATTTTTGTATTCCAAAGCTTAACCGAATCTAGAATTAATCCATTCAGTCCACTTAAATAATGGATAAAAGATTACGGTAACTCTTTGCGATGTTTTTGAATTTTAGAGAACATCCGCAAATCCCTTGCGGGTTTTCTGGAACCAGGCAAACCCGCCCCAGGCGATTATTGATCCTGCCGCCATCAGAATGGCCCACTGTCCAATATCCGGCAACTGGCCGAAGACCAGTACCTTGCGCCCTTCCTCAATGATGAATGCGAGCGGATTGAGCTGCAGCCAGCCCTGATATTTTACCGGCAAGATACTTAAAGGATAGAACACCGGCGAGAGAAACAGCAACACAGTTGTGAACATGCCGGTGACTTGCCCAATGTCACGTACAAATACGCCAAACGCCGCCAGAAACCAGGCGAAACCCATTGCAATGAGAATCAGCGGCAGCAGGACAAAGGGGAAAAGAACTGCTGTCCATGGCATCTGATGGCTGAAGATTAGCTGAGCGATCAGCAACACGCCAACGCTGATGATTGTGTGGAACAGCGCCGAGCCAAATGCGACCCACGGCAGTATTTCCAGCGGAAAAATCACTTTCTTCACATAGTTGACGTTGGATAATATCAGTGCAGGCGCTCGGTTGATGCATTCGGCGAAGAGCCCATGCACGATCATGCCGACAAAAAGAATAATCGCGAAATCCGTTTTGCTTTCTTCTCCGCCTACACCCCAGCGTGCCTTGAATACGACGGAAAACACAAATGTATAAATCGCCAGCATGAGCAAGGGGTTGAAGAACGACCATGCAATGCCCATGACAGAGCCTCGATAACGTCCAATGACCTCGCGTTTGACCAACGCGATGATCAGGTCGCGATTACGCCAAAGGCTAGCGGCCATTTCGCGCGGCAGGATGGAGAAGTTTTGCATGGAGTGGGATGGTAAAGGTATTGCATGTACGGTTGTGGCCACAAGGTGAATGATATAGGTGGCGGATATTAATTAGTTGAGAAGTTGCAGTGTGCGTCGGTGCACGTTTTTACGCGCTGCATCAAGACGCTTTGCAGAATCGCGAAACGGCGGGGCTTCAGTTTCCGTTTCAGTTTCGATATCGCAGCAAGGCCGCGTCACTGTCAGCGGCAACAGTCTTTCTCATGCGGCATCATTTTAGCCGCTTCGAGAGTGGCGCTTGATAACATATGCAGCATTGGACGAATTCATTTGCGGCGTGCCGCGCAGACGTATAGCGTAAACGCAGGCGTAAAGAATAACACAAAATATTTTACACATTCAGGCTGGCTCTCGGGCTTACGTGCCTGGCGCGCAGCCATCCGCGAACAAGGTGAGAAAGCGTTTTACCGCCCCTCGACCGATGAGATTTGCCTACCGGAACGAAACCGCTTTGCTTCCGAGATCGAGTTCTACAGCGTAGCCCTGCACGAGCTGACGCATTGGACCGGAGCCAAGCACCGCTTAGCGCGTGACTTCGGCAGCCGATTCGGTACAGAATTCTACGCTTTCGAGGATTGATTGCTGAGCTTGGAAGTGCTTTCCTGAATGCGGAACCCGGCTTTGCCGCATCAATGATCGCGAATCATGCCGGGTATATCGAATCATGGTTTAAGGTGCTGAAAAGCGACAAACGCGCAATATTCACCACAGCCAACCAATCCAGCAAAGCACACCGCTATATCATGGATTTAGTGGAAAGTAACCAAAGCACACAGAAAGCCGCTTAACCAAGGAGAGAGAATCATGCCGATCCTAAGCACGTTTTATGGCATTATAATTCAAATGTATTGGTGCAATCATTCGCCGCCGCATTTTCACGCGGTTTATGCGGAAGATGAAGTAGTAATCGACATACGCACTTTAGTGGATTGGGAATTATGTCAACTCAGGCAATCACCAAAGAAGATATCGCCTCTTCTGTAGTCCCGCCTATACAAGTAAAGGCACCTTGGCGGGTGAAGGCAGTAGAAGCACTTGACGACTATCGGCTACACGTTCGCTTCATCGATGGACTGGAAGGCGAAGTCGATATGGCTGAGAGGGTACATGCGCCCGATGCCGGTGTTTTTGCCGTGCTGGCCGATCCGGATCTATTCGCCCAGGTGTACGTCGAACTTGGCGCGGTAACCTGGCCAGGTGAACTTGACCTGGCACCGGACGCCATGCACGACGAGATCAAGAAATACGGAGTTTGGAGGCTGAAATAAAAAGTGCAGCGTGGTCAAGGCTGCGCCTGGCCGCGGTTGTGAGTGAAAGTAAGCGCAAGAATTTCAGCGGTCAATACAAGGTCAAGGTGGCGCTTGAGGCCATCTGGGGGGTCAAGACGATAAACGAGATTGCCCAGGGGTTTGGAGTGCATCCTACCCAGGTGGGGCTGTGGAAGAAGGAGTTGCAAGAACAGGCAGCAGGCATATTTGACGCCAGGCGCGGCCCCAGGCCGGTTGGATCAATCCGCCCACCCGGAGCGACTCTACTCCGAAATCGGGCGGCTCAAGACGGAACTGGATTAGCTTAAAAAAAGTCCGGGATATGCCAGTAGAAGCACGCAAACATTGGTCAGCGCGCGTGATCCCTTGGCGCTGACGCGGCAATGCGAACTGGCGGGGATTGCCCGCTCCATCGTCTATGCGCCGCGCCCTGCCGCAAAGCCGGACGAACAGGAATTGGCACTGCTGGCTTAAGGAATTTCACCTTGAAAAATATATCTAAATGGATATACTTCATTGCATGAAACCGGTACGATTCCTTGGCGACTCGCTCAAGTTCCTGCGGGATTTTCCGGAAGACGCACGGCACGATGCGGGTTATCAGCTTGACAAAGTGCAGCGTGGCGAACAACCCGACGACTTCAAGCCCATGCCTTCAATTGGCAGGGGTGTTGAGGAAATTAGGGTGAGGGATGACTCCGGCACTTACCGGGTTATTTATACGGCTCGCTTCGCTGACGCGGTTTTCGTGCTTCACGCCTTCCAAAAGAAGACGCAAGCCACATCGAAGCGAGACACAGATATCGTCAAAGAGCGCTTGGCCCAATTGATAAGAGGCAGCAAATGAGCAAGATAGAGGACTACGCCAGTGTGTGGGATGCGATTGCGGACACGCCAGAACAAGCGGCTAACTTGCGCACACGGGCCGAACTTATGCAGAAAATCGCGGCTATCGTGAAGGAAAGCGGCTGGACGCAAGCGGAAGCGGCTACTCGCTGCGGCGTTACTCAACCGCGCATGAACGATCTTCTACGAGGTCGTGTGTCGCGCTTCTCACTCGATGCACTGGTGAACATTGCTACGGCGATTGGTCGTCGGGTTCATCTTGAGCTTGAAACGGTTTAATTTTTTCAAAGCTGGTTGTACCGAGCAATAAGACTCACCCCCACGCCACCGGGAAGGTGGCTGTGGGGGTGTTCAGTTTGAGACATGCTAAATAAATATTGAAGACTAGAACCAATTATATCGAGCGCATCGAATATATCATCACGCGTCAACTCATCGGTATGTGGTCGAGTGGTACAGAGGAATCTCACCTTTAGGCTCTCACGCAACGGTATGTGAACCTCTCGATTCATACCGCTCCTATCGTTCAGTCATTCCGGCATAGGTGAGATTCCTCTGGGCTACTCGACCATGCATTCATCTTCGCCACTTCTGAAAAACCTGCGCTCGCGCGCCGGGGCTGGTAATCATGGCGTTTGTTGGGTCGTATGCTTCACTCTCAATATCTCGACGGTGCGCGCCTCATCCAGCACGCGGTAAAAAACGATGTAGTTCCGATGTGTGATTAGCTCGCGCAGGAAAACCGGCAGACCAGGCCTGCCAGTGCGGCCGAGCTTGGGATGCTGCGCAAGCGGCAAAGTTTTGTCGCGCAGTTCTTGGCCGAACGTCTCCGCTTTGTTCGGATTGTCCTGGGCAATGTAGTCAATGATGCTATCCAGGTCGGCCTCGGCTATCGGTCTCCAGACGATGCGATAAAGGATTTTTGCCTTTGTCATAGGTCAGTCGGTTACCTTGAGCTGCTGTGGCGACTGGTTCATGCGCGCTTTTCTCCTGCCGCCTTGTGGCGAGCAATCCGGGCATCCATCCGCGCCATGACTTCATCGTGCGGAATGCTCGGCTGGGGGTCGTCAATGGATGCCTGAATCTCGCCGGCCAGCCAGTTGTTATAGGCGGCGGCTTCGTGCGCTTCACGCATGGCATCTGCTCTGCCCCGGTTGCCCGCGTCCGGTTCCTTGTCTGCGGGGTCGTATTCGCTCGCGTCGAACTTGCCTACCGTGATGCCAATATCACGCAACACCTTCAACGCGGCCAGCGGATTGCCGAAGCGGCGCGGCTCGGTACTGCGTGCCTTCGACAGCACGGCACCGGAACCGCTGCGGGTGGCAATCTGGACAAGAAACGCTCCGCCCTGTCCTTTCAAGGTCACGCCTGACACGCCGCCGGCGTTACTTGCAGCGCGTAGCTGCTCTATGGTCATGCTTTGCATGGTCTGCTCCTTGTTAATTTCTCAATTAAACAGGGTTAATTGTGCATGATTTCAAGGAGACATGCAACGGTAGATAAAAATAAAGAGCTGGTACCGGATTTAGGTTTAATTTAGCTGGCCGACCTAAATGCTTCCCCCGTTCTCTTGCAGCCTGCATCCCGGCCTTTGACCGTTCGGAAATCAGCGCACGTTCGAACTCGGCCAGTGCGCCCATGGTATGAAAAACCAGCTTTCTGCCAGCGGTCGTGGTGTTGATGCCATCCGCCCGGTCAGTTGCAGTTATTGCTGGTTGCTACAGATACCAAGCCCAAAAATCCAGTCCAAAATAAATCCCTAAAATATTTTTATCCGCACTCTTGCATTTCGTTTAAAGTTGCCTATAATACGAATCATTCTCATTAATAATTGCGGAAGCGGCCCAAATGGAAAAGTCACATACAGTTCCGGATACCAACGTCGATAAACAGAACTTCGTCTTGCTGGACCGCAACAGGCGCATCTTTAGCGACACCCTGTTTTCGCAGGGAGACGAGATATTTATCCAGCACCAGGGCGAACAATACCGGTTGCGGCGTACCCGTAACGGCAAGCTTATTTTAACCAAATAGTTGAATTAGTAGACTTTAGGCGCTCATCATGTATATTTGTGTATGCAAAGGTGTAACTGATACCGCAATCCGCGAAGCTGTCTCCCAAGGCGCCGACCGGATGCGGGATTTGAAAACCTGCCTGGGTGTGAGCGGGCAATGCGGAATATGTGCCTGCCATGCCAAGGAGGTGCTGGAAAAAGCACTGATGCAAAAAACCTTGTCGCAACATCATCTACACAAACCCACTCGTTTATACGAGATCTCGCCTGAGGAGGCATAAACATGAAAAGCAGCGCAGACATTATCCAGTGGCTCAACCGCCAACTGCAACACGAATTGACGGCTATCAATCAGTACTTCCTTCATGCCCGCATGTATAAAAACTGGGGTTTTGAAAGCCTGGGCAAAAAAGAATACGAAGAATCAATAGAGGAAATGAAGCATGCCGATGCATTGATCGAGCGCATCCTGTTTCTGGAAGGATTGCCCAATCTGCAAGAGCTCGGCAAGCTCCTGATCGGTGAAAAGGCTGAAGAATGCGTCGCTTGCGACCTCAGGCTCGAAATGACTTCACGGGAGACGCTGCTTGCCGCCATCTCCGCTTCCGAAATGGCGAAGGATTATGTTTCGCGCGAGCTTTTTAAAGAAATCCTCGAAGATACCGAAGAGCATATCGACTGGCTGGAAACACAGTTGGAAGTAATGCAGAAGGTGGGCATACAGAACTGGCTGCAGAGCCAGATGTAAATAATCCGTGCCGCTGGGTTCTCCTACCCAGCGGCTTTAGCCAGCCAGTCCGTACAGGGCAAGCCAGCATTTTTTTATAACCTGTCACGGAGCGCGGGCTGTGAAGCAGCTAAAGACAACCAGGGCAACCAGGACAACCGGTTCAGCGACCTTGAGCGTTACCGCCCCCATGATTGCAGAAGCACCCCGCCCCGACGTGATTCTACTTGCTTGCCTCCATGCCGTTGAAGACTTGAGCGCCCACGTGCTATCCGGCCTGCGGCAAGAAGCCGTTAGCGGGGCCGGCCGTGCCAATCCGCACAGCGCTTACAGCGCCCACAACGCCGATGATTCTTTTGCCCGCCATTTACTGGCATTGCTGGAAAAGAAATTCGATCAGGTCGTCAAGTCGTTTTCGTTTCTCGGGATCAATCGCAGCACCTTCTTTTTACAGCATACCGGACTCACCAGTACTGTGCGCCACGGATGGGCTTCGAATAAGCCCTCATTTTTGCCGGCAGAGGATCCAATAACCGCATCGAAGCCGGCTGACAGTCATCAAGCATTGTTGTCACGCATCGATCTGCTTGAGCGCAAGCTCGCCGATGCGGAAATTCCTGTCCCACCAGAAACAGATTGGGTTCCGCTGGTCAAGGTCTCCGCCGCGCCTGGGGCGCCTGCGGCGCCCACGGCATCACGGCGTCCTGGCAGTGCATCTACCGCAGAATCGGCAGGGGATTGCGATAGTCTTGATGAGAAACAAGCCGGCGCGCATGCTGGTTTCGATCTTGCCGGGCGTCGCGTCCTATGCGTGGGTGGTCGCGCTGCACTCTACCCGGAGTATCACCGCATGGTAGAGGCTTCAGGCGGCAGGTTACTCATCTATCGTAGAGGTCCGCTTCACGGCGGAGATCATCTTCCTGCCTTGCTCGACCATGCCGATCTGGTGGTTTGCCCGGTCGATTGCGTAAACCACTACACCTACTTCACTGTGAAGCGCTACTGTAAGTATTCGGGCAAGCCCTGCGTGTTGCTCGACCGTTCAGGCTTGCCTACTTTTCGCAAGGGTGTGGCAACGCTGGCTGCGTTAGCTACGGCACCCGCCGGGTGCGACAGCCCTGTTCAATCCACTTCCATCGTCTAATAAAGTTATCCATGACAGAGCTAAACATGATTCACGTGCGCAGCCACGGCAGAGGCGCGTGGGCGGACGCCAAGCGGAGGAGGCCCGCCAGCTGGTTGCTTCATGGTCCCGGAGAAGCACATGAGTGTTGGTTATAAAGGCAGGATTACGGCACTGGCGACTTTTATTATTGCCTTCTGTATGTGGATTCCGGCCCAGGCAGCACAGGCGGCAGTGAGAGAGTACTGGATAGCGGCGGAGCAAACTTCCTGGAACTACGCGCCATCCGGGCAAAACCTGCTCAAGCCGGATGCCGGGCTCGGGGTATGGGGTAAGACGTTGACATATCCTAAATACCGTTATATCGGTTATGCGGACAAAAACTATAGTAAGCCGCTGCCACAGCCTGCATGGACGGGAATTCTGGGGCCAGAGATTCGAGCCGTGGTGGGAGATACCCTTAAAGTTCATTTCCTGAATAAAACCGACCGGCCGCTTTCCATGCATCCGCACGGATTGTTTTACGACAAATCCAGTGAAGGCGCGGATGGTTCCGGTATGGGGGCGGCCGTTCCTCCCGGTAAATCATTTACCTATACCTGGGTGGTGGACGCAGACGCAGGCCCCGGCCCGGCAGACCCTTCATCGGTAGTCTGGCTTTACCACTCTCATGTCATGGAAGATGAAGAAGCAAACCTTGGCCTCATCGGCACTATTATCGTCACGCGGCAGGGCATGGCGCGCTCCGCCGTCGATCCCGCGCCGCGAGACGTGGATCAGGAATTCACGACCCTGTTCATGATCTTCAATGAAGAAAACGGGGAAGAAAGCGGCATGAAGCATACGATCAACGGTCGTATTTTCGGTAATCTGCATGGCTATGAAACAAGTCTGGGAAAGCGCGTCCGCTGGCATGTCGTCGCGCTCGGCAACGAAACTGACAATCATACCGTGCACTGGCATGGGCAGACGGTGCTTGACCATGGACGCCGCACCGATGTGGTCGAAGTGCTGCCCGCCAGCATGACCTCGGTCGACATGACGCCGCGTTCGGCTGGCAACTGGCTGCTGCATTGCCATGTGGACGATCATATGATGGCGGGGATGTCCACGCGTTGGCGCGTCCTGCCTGAAACAAAGGAAGGCCGCTCGAAATAGCCTTGAAATAGTTTAGCTCACCTCGGTGTATACAAAAAAAGGAAAAAATATCATGAAGATTGCAGCCATTATCCCTGCCGCCGCTGTCGCCATCCTGGGTAGCCTGCTCAGCTTCAACGCCGCAGCACACGCATTGTGGCTCGAAAGCGACAAGGGTGAAACCGCAGCCTCGAAGCTTTATTTCGGCGAATATGCCGAAGATCGGCGCGAAGTCTCACCCGGCAAGCTCGACAACATCATTCAACCGACAGTGACTGTGATCGATGCGAATGGTAAGGAAAAGTCTGTCGAAGCCAGTCGCCAGAGTAATTATTTTGCGATACCCGGCGGGGGAGCGACGGTGCTGGTACAAGCGCTCAAGCAACCCATACGCGAGCCGCAGGGCGAAAACCCCGCCCCGGTGCAAAGAAGGTTTCTCTATGCGCGGCTGGGCAACGGCGGCAGTTTGCCACTCGATATACATAGCAGCGACAACCTGCTGCGTTTGAGCTTCCAGGGGAAGCCCGTCCCGAAGGCGGAGGTCATCATTATTGCGCCCAATGGCTGGGAAAAGCATTTGCATACGGACGAGAAAGGAGAGGTTCCGCTTACCGTGCTGGAACCCGGTCTTTATGTGGTCGAGGCGAAGCATGAGTTGATCAATCCGGGCAATTTCGAGGGCAAGGCATACGCTGTCGAGAGTCACAAGGTTACATTTAGCATTTACAGATGAGTACGCTGCAATCCGACGCACCCGCACCCGCACCTGCAACCAGGCAAAGCGCGGCCGGGGCAAGCGCAATGCCACGCCCGGTTACCGAGCCGCGCGGTTACCTGTTTTTATCGCAGGGTATGAAGCGGGGCCGTTTTCTTGTCTGGCTGCGCCGAACGCACGCCTGGATGGGGTTATGGGGAGCGGTACTCGGCCTGATATTCGGCACTTCCGGTATTCTGCTGAATCATCGTAGCGAGATGAAAATCCTGCTTGCCGCGCAGCACGAAACTCACCAGACGCTCACACCGCCGGTGGGTAGCTTGCAATCGGCGGAGGCGCTGGAAGCCTGGCTGCGCGTGAAATTTAAAATGCCTCACGCCAAATCGCGTATCGTGAAAAAACCCGGCGGTCCGGTTCCCTGGGGTGGCGGCCAGATAAACCAGCCCGAAAATTGGCGCGTCACGCTTACCACACCCAACCTCAGCCTTAATGCGGAATACTGGCAAGGCGACATGGAAACACGTATCGAACAGAAAGAAGCCAACGCCTGGGCAACGCTGGCCAATTTTCACAAGGGAACCGGCATGTCCAATGTGTGGATATTGCTCACCGATACGCTGGCTTGCGGTTTGCTGGTTCTCGCGATAACCGGCACCTTGCTGTGGAGCCGTCTGCATGGCCCACGGCTGATGGCGGCGGGGTTGATCGGCACAGTATTGACCTCTGCAGTCGTTCTTATGCTCACCACGCTATCGCTGTCATGAAATCATCTTTTTTCCCATCGCCAATCAACAAGAGTCGAGGCGAAACACTGCCCATATAAATCTAGAGTTCCCTTGCTCCCGCAGGGCAAACAATCCCATAGCCAGCCAACGCCATCGTCGCCTGTAGCCAGCCAATAATTAAAATATAACAGAGCGATCAATGAAAAAACTGTCTCAGTTCGAATTCCGGCGCGTCCATGTGGCCTTGTTGCTGGCGTGGGTACTTATACCCTCGCATGCGGTAGCCCAGGAAAGTACGGGCAATCCGGAAAAAAGCGGCAATCCTGAAAAAACCGAAAAAAAGGCGGAGTTGCCGGAAATCAAGATTACCACCGGCCGGGTCCGCCCCGGCACGATTGAGGATGTGGCGACGACGGGAAGCAAGACGGATACGCCTTCGCGGGATATTCCCGCAAGCATTGCCGTCGTGCCGGCCGCGCTGTTGCGCGAGCAGGGCGTGATCGACATGAATGACGCCATGCGCAACGTCAGCAGCGTCCAGCCCCTGATGGGTGGTGGCTACGGATTCGCCAATAACTTTACGTCGCGCGGCCTGCCGCTGAGTTTTTTTCGCGACAACATGCCTGACGGAACCGCGCCGCAAAACGGCTATTACCGCACCATGTACGATGTCGAGCGTATCGAGGTATTAAAAGGCCCGGGTTCTGCGCTGTTTGGCGTCGCCGGCCCCGGTGGCAGCATCAATATGATTACCAAACAGCCGCAAAGGACGCCTGGTATGACTGCGGGGACCATGATCGGCAGCTTCGGCACCTATAACGGATTCGTAGACCTGACAGGCCCCATCGGGGATCGTTTTGCCGGACGCGTCATTTCGGATATAGAGCATGCCGATGGTTTCCGCGGACTCGAGCGGAATATTTATGAGGTGTCCCCCAGTTTCATCTGGCGCTTGGCGGACGATAAAACGCTCCTGATAGACTACGACCATCGCGACATACATATCAAACCGGATAATTACGGTACCGTTTTCGATGGTAATTCCCAGTTATCAGTCTCTCGCAACAACCGCTATTACAGCCCGTTCAACCGGACCAGCAATATAATCAATCGGATTAGCGCCGTCCATAACTGGACAATATCCGACGGCCTGACCATGCGAACCGCATTCACATACGATACGCGGACGATGGATATACTTCGAAATGGGGGAGGAAATCAGGCTTGTGGAAGCGTGGTGAATTCGAGGTGTAGTGCAGGTGCACTCGGCCAGATTACTGGACGCAATGGGCGCCATCAACTCGATAATGCGGCGTTTGCCACTTTTCAAAACGAATTTATCTGGAAAACAAGTACGGGACCGGTTAAGCATACCTTTTTGGGTGGATTCGAATACAAGAATACCGACATTGCCACTATCCGTCGTGATTTCAATTTACCAAATGTCAATCTTTATACTTTATCCGGCTTGGAAACTTCATTAAGCTCGCCGGGAGTTACAGGATTCGCGCCAATGTTTGACCGCCGGATCAATAGCGATCAAACCTCTTTTTATGCGCAAGATCAGATCGATCTGAGTGAGCAATTCAAGCTGCGCCTCGGTATACGAAATGACTTGGTCCAGTGGAGCGATAAGGGTTTTCAGACTACGACGATTGCGGGAGTTACTGACTCCAGATATCGCGAGGTTGTTCAAACAAAGTCGATTACTACCTACTCGACAGGTGGAGTCTATCAACCCACCAAGAATCTGGCATTTTACGCGGGCTATAGTACGGGTGCTTTCGTCAACCTGACGACGGAGGCTGGAGCAGTATCGAATGCGCCGGAAACCTCGGATCAGATAGAAGTGGGGGCGAAAACCACGCTGCTGGATGGCAGGGCGGACGTGAACGTGGCGCTGTTTCAAAGCAGCCGCAGCAATTATTTCGTCACTTTGCCAGGTAGTAATAATAACCCAACCCCGGATGGAAACGATCGATCGCGCGGTGTGGAAGTAACCATGAGCCTGCGCCCAATTGATGGCTTGAGCATCATAGGTAACGGCGTGTGGATGGACCCCGAAACACTGTCACGCAATGTGGCAAACAATGCTGTTCTTGGCATATCGAGAAGTGTTTTTGGAACTCGGCCAGTAGGCGTTGCCACGAATATGGCCAGTTTGTGGAACAGCTACCAGATTCAAAGCGGGATTGCACGGGGTGTAACATTGGGCTTTGGCGTGACCTATAAAGGCAACAGTTATGCCGACAGTTTAAACTTGCTGAAGGTGCCTTCTTACGTTGTGTACGATGCGGCCATTTCTTATCGTATCAAACAGGTGGAACTCGCGGTCAACGTAAAAAACCTGACCAATAAAACTTATTATACCAATCCCACGTTTGCCGGGGCCTTGCCCGGCAACCCCCTAAGCGCCTTCGGCAGCATTCGCCTCAATTTTAATTGAACACTTTCATGAACTGAAATTAAACCATGCAAGGCAGTAGACCCGCACAAGACCCGAGAATAGCCAGACTGTAACTCGACGGTAGGGCGTCAATAAGCGCAGCGCATTGCGCCGTATGAAGACGCCCGTCGAGCCCATCAATTTCGGGTCAACCAGCGGAGAGTCCAAGCGATACGTAACTATTGCCACCATCATCCCGGCTGGCATGCGTTCAGCACAGATTCCTTCACCAAAAATTGCTGCGTCGCTACGGTAACGATCTCCCGACGGGAAGCTTGACGGACCTCGTTGAAGGCGCAATGCGCTGCAATTATTGCGCCTTCTACCTCGCTGCTCACACCTCTGTTTTGCCGGTTTCCTCAAAAAACGCTCACTCGCGTCTTCGTTTTCCTCGTCTTTTTCAAGTACTTTCCAAAGCCGATATCGACCGTCATCGCGTCCGTGCAGGTTTCATTGCAAAATTTTCATGACGGCATCGAACCCAGGTGAATACCTGAAACATCACAGCAATACAATTGCTGAAAGACACCTTATCCAAGCTCGTTTTTACCACTAATTCTCCCGAAAATGCCCCTCGAATACAGGTCTGTGCTAACACCGCAAACCCGCTACAACTAACGGTTACAGCAGGTATTTCTTCCTTTCGCCTGTAAGATTCTACAGCTATTCTAGGTTTGGGTTCCGTTGTTTCATAGCACCGTCATCAACCAAACGACGGGTGAAAACAATGGGACAGATAATGCTTGCGCAACACGGAAACGGGTCAATGGACCAACGGGCAGTGGCGGGAATGTATCGGCTGAGGCATGAGGTTTTTCATGAGCGGTTGGGCTGGGAAGTCACCGACGATAACGGCATGGAGCATGATGAGTTCGATCATGCCAATCCGGTGTATGTCCTGGCGAAAGGAGATGAAGATGAGGTGCTGGGTTGCTGGCGGTTGCTTCCGACCATGGGACCCAACATGTTGAAGGATACTTTCCCTCAGCTATTGCATGGGCAGCCGGCACCCCAGCAAGCCGATGTGTGGGAATTAAGCCGATTCGCCGTGACGGTACCGAAATACGAAAGCGCGGGTTTCGGCTTCAGCGAGATCCCGGTAAAGATGATGCAGACGCTATTCCGTTTTGCCCGGCACAACGGCATCAAGCGTTACGTAACCGTGACTACCGTCGCGGTCGAGAGGTTGATACGCAAGCTTGGCGTTAACGTCTCGAGAATAGGGCCACCTATCAAGATCGGTCGGGTTTTGACCGTGGCTTGTTATATCGAGATCGATGCAATCACGGAGTTTTCCTTGTTCGGCACACTTCCAGAGCATGCGCAAAGGGAGGCAGCATGAATATTCTGCTGATGGGGGAAAAGCAGGATACCCGTCGAATTCTGCAACTATTGCTTGAGAAGTCAAAACACAGGCTCGAGCGGAAATCGCTGGAAAGCTTCCCCGAGCCGGATCTGGGCGCATACGATATGGTCCTAGTCGATGGGGCGGTGCAGGATTGCACCCAACAGGCGACTCTGCTGCAATGGATACGGGAAGCGAGACGGCGCTACCCGCATCTGCCGGTGGCGGTGATGAATAACGTGGGGTCTGACGTGGCGCCCAACATGGCATCTGACCGGTATAAAGCGAGCCGCGAACCTTTGCATACCTGTGGTGTTTTCGAGTCCGGCAATGGGGTGTTGAATATGCGCTGCCGCCTCCAGGAAATCGCGTTGGGAGAAACTGCCGCACTGATGCGGGATGAATGCGAGCGGCCAATGCTGGAGCCGATAACATTCGAATATTCGGGACGGGGATAAAAATATCGACCGGCAGGCGGGCCAAGCCGGAATAATTTTCTGCCCCCGGTTTTTATATCGATTATTCAACCGCTCAGCTATCGACAGCAGGCCAGGGTACTGAAGTAAATCGCAAGGTTCCGTTGTTTTTTCAAACCTGGATAAAGCTTCATCGTAACGTCATCTATTTCGGGTAACCTGAACATTCTGACCAGTTTGCAAATCATCTTGAGCAGCGCTGTTTATCACAGGAGGCACCATGCATCCCTTATTACCCGCGTTAGTGAAGCTGTTATCGATAGAAACAGAGAACGCCCAGACTGGCGCCGGCCCTGCTCGGCAAAGGCGCGCCATATCAGGTCGCAGAAACTTTAGCGCCGACCCAATCATTGCGATGTTTGACAGCCTCGGCGCCGCAGGCGAAAGCCACGCCGACCTTCGCGGATCATCGGTTAATGTCCAGGATGACCTGGGAGGTTCTCCCAGATTGGACCGACGCGGTTATCTCGCCACATCAAAAGTCAAAATCCGGAAAAAACGTTTTGGCTGAGTACAAATGATACGACTTCATGTCAATCAGTGCCAGGAATGGCGGGAAAAAATTCCTAGTGAACCCTTCACGAATTTCTCCACCATCATCGGGCTTCTCAGTTGAAGTTGGCAGTTAAAATTTTGGCATCCTGGATACACCCGGATCAGGCGCATGGGTATATATAAAAGGTACCGAACGATTACCCGGTCTAAAGGGACGGGCCCGGGTTCAGCCGAAACGGCCTTGCAGTCGGCCGAATCCGGCGACGCACCTGATACCAGTCCTCTGGCCGCACTCCGTGAGTTGCTGGAATCCCATCTATCCAGCGACATTCCGAGTGAAGAGGAAAGTGAGATTGACTTGATGATTCAGTTAAGCGGCATGGTGCATAGCAGTACGGGAAATAGAGAGTAATCCCGTTTCTTGTCTTGCCATTCGATTGGAGCGAAGGCAGCGTGCATTCACGCTGACCCATTCGTCCAGCGTAAAAATTACCCTGCCATGACCGCCTCTTCCTTTGGAGAAAGAGGCCCCGGTTGCCGTTTATGGCTGCTGAGATCCGCTCTGGGGCGCCTCATAAACCCCGGTTCTGCCGGTTCGGCGCAGCATCTTGTTGACCTGATCCGCGTGCATCTCTTCCTCGACGATGAGGCCTCGTGCATAATCCTCCAATAGCACCGATTTGCCTTGTGTCACCTCCAGCAACTGGTAATAGGCGGCACATGCCTCCTTTTCATTAGCCAGGGATTCCCTGAGGATATCGCCGATGTCGTGGTGATGTGTCTCCAGCAGAGGCCCGATCGAAAGTGATGGGTATCCGCCCAGCAGCGTAACAAGTTCGCCGGCCTTATGCGCGTGTAGCAATCCTTCCTCAGCCTGCTCCTTGAGCCATGCGACGACAGGAATGCGATTGTAGCCATAGACCATCAATGAATAGTGCGTGTAACGTACCACCCCGGCGAGTTCCAGTTCCATGATCTTGTTCAACAGTGCGATCGCCTTGTCTTTATCGAAGTCCATGAGTTTCTCCTTTGGGATTGCAAGAATCGGCAGGGTGGTGGCTACGTCTATCCCATAACCGGCAGCACAGCGGGGCTATTCATTTTCGCAGCATCTCCTTGCCGTATAGTGTTGTGCAACGCATCACGATGCTTCACAGCGCCGAGCCGTGAGCACCTAAATATTCTGCTACCCCTTCCGGGCTCGGCTTCATGCCAGGATCTCCTGTTTTCCATCCGGCGGGGCAGACTTCGCCGTGGCTTTCATGGAACTGCAATGCATCAACCATGCGCAGCATTTCGTCCACGTCGCGCCCAAGCGGCAGATCGTTGACGACCTGGTGGCGCACGACACCACTTTTATCGATCAGGAAGGAGGCTCGCAGCGCAACGTGATCCGGATGGCCGATGCCATACGCGTGCATGACATCGCCGCCCACATCGGCTACCAAGGTGATGCCCACAGGACCGATGCCACCCTTGTCCACCGTGGTATTGCGCCAGGCATAATGAGTGAATTGGGAGTCAACGGACACGCCGATCACTTCTACGTTGCGTTTGCGGAACTCTTCCGCCCGATGCGAGTGAGCAATAATCTCCGAAGGGCAGACAAACGTGAAATCGAGCGGATAGAAAAACAGCACGGCGTATTTGCCGGAAATTTCCGTATGGAAGTTGAAAGTATCATTGAACGTACCATCCGGCAGGACAGCGGGCTTGGTAAAGTCGGGCGCGAGATGGGTTACAAGTACTGACATTGAGATTCTCCTTTTTGGTTGATGGAATCGAAGCGTTTTCATCAAATGCGCTTCGGGTGTTGCATATCTTCGGCATTTTTACATTGCTCCATTTACCATTATAGACCGCATGTCAATGGTTCCTCTGTGCGCCGCACCTCACAGCTCCAAATCTCTGCCAAGTCATTCCCGTAGAACAACTTTCTCATGGTTTAGGCCGCGATGCACCTGCTATGTGTGAGAAATGCGGGTTAACCGTTGGCGGTATTTCACATCCACGATTCCTGTTGCATTACGCTACGCTAACCCAAACTGGGTTTCCTGGCGATTTGCACACCCAACCAAGTAGGTCGGGCTTTGCCCGACATTGTTTTTTCGATTGTCGGGCAAAGCCCGACCTACCCATTTCGCGTGAGGCTATATACTCTGTATGAAGCGCTTTTCCACTACACTGTGTTATGCATCGCGACCTTTCTTTTTTATTCCGGGTGAGGCCGCTACGGGGAATCGCACGGTTTTTGCGGCACATGGCTGCGTTGCGACTCCTGGAATGGAACGGCGCCCCGAAGCGTCGCCGAGGGATCCCGCGAAGCTTGGGTAGGATGGTGGAGCGTAGCGCAACCCATCAAGACTACGCAACACGACACATTAACCGCAACCGAATATCAGCGATGTTGCCTTGGCAGGGCGTGAGCATAACCAGATGATGAGTTGCACCACGCGCCGCCGATTCTGCTGAAAACCGTACAGAGGGCATAAAATTAAAAAATCCATTCGTGAAAAAACATAGCCTTAAAGTCTCCCTTTCCGAGACACGCTCGCGTGGTAACGTCAAGCGAACAGTGAAATTCGATGATAAGGAGATCTGGTGGGATATTTCAGGAGACGATTCCATACTTCCCCCAAGGTTGACTGTGCACGATATTGCAGCTACCGGACTGGTGTTTTTTGCCATGCATCACGGGAAGAACCTGCATGTTGAGGGTCCGGTAAGCGCGTCGCTACTGGAAAACCTGGAAGACCTGGTCGCTTCTTGGGTCAATTGGCGTCCTGACCTGTACCAGCGTATAAACATCAGTGCGGCGGAGGAAGTACGCACTCCCAATGAGCCGCCCTCGTCTGTTATCAGCAATCAGGCAGTTGCTGCGTTTTCGGGAGGGCTCGACGCCTCGTTTACGGCATGGAGGCATGTCTCCGGAAAAGTCGGGCGCAGAAACAAGAAATTGATTGCGGGTGTTCTGATCCATGGTTTCGATATACCACTCGACGCGCATCAGGCATTCGAGACGACCTACAAAACTGCTGTAGAGTCGTTAAGGTCTTTAGGTGTCCCCCTCGCTGTCATAAAAACCAATTGGAGAACCGAAACCGCCGTGAACTGGAATTTAGAGTTTGGGGCAGGCATTTCCACGTGTTTGCGGCATTGGCAAGGAATGGCCGGGACAGCGCTGTCAGGGTCGGATGACGATTACAGAAACCTCACTCTTCCATGGGGAGGCAATCCGATTACCTATGCCATGCTGTCAAGCAGCGATTTCAGGGTGGTTTATGATGGGGTGGAATTCTCCCGGACGGAGAAGGCGGAAGGGATTACTGACTGGCCGACAGGTATGCGCAATCTTCGTGTTTGCTGGCAAGGCCCATTGACCGGCAAGAACTGTGGTATTTGCGAAAAATGCCTGCGCACCAAAATGAATTTTCTCGCGGTGGGTGCGCCTTTGCCTGAATCGTTGTCTGACCTACCCACTGTTTGGCAGATTCTTCGAATTCGAACGAAGAGAGTCTCTCAACTTCCCACCCTGAAGGAAATCATTGAGATCGGCTCGGAAAGAAAAATAACCGGTATGTGGCTTACCGCTCTCAAGGTCTCCATTTTAAAAAATAAACTTTTGATGTGCTTTTCTTCGTTAGTTCATTTAAATGAACTTAAATCCCGTTTCAGGAAATTGTACAAAAAACGTAATAGGAATGTGCGGATCAGCAATTCCTGACGATCATGGCTTGCCATCGCCAACCGCTGCGCGAATCAATCGGGTTTGATTTCACCAAGGGCTCGCATCGTTATCCCTGATTTTCGTAATAGACGGATATCGAGCGGTTGCTCTTCAATCTTTACCAATGGCTACGAGAAGACAGAAAAATAATCATTCCAAAGTGATGCGTTCGCTGGCAGTAAACATGATGTCCTCTCCGCCTTGATTGTTTAACTGGATTCCTGTTCTTCAGTAATCTGCACGGAACGCGTGGATCGATTGAAATCTATCTTCCGGTAATTTGCCGGTTGGCTGGGAGAATCATCGTTTTCGCCGATCACCCCGTCTTTTCTGCCCTTCACGATGCTATCGAAGGAAATCATGAGTTTTGAAAAACATATCTCCATCTGCAATTCGCGATAGCCCTCTTTCCGTAGCTGATCGAGACTTCTTTCATAAGGCGGATGCAACATATCGCTATATTGGGCCGCAATTCCAGCCATCATTTCATTCGTAAGGCTGGTTTCTTCCATAATTTGATGAATTTCATCCCAATGAGAACCTATTTTGCCATTACGATTGCGACCCATGTGCCGGTATGACTTCACCCCGTTCAGAATTTTTTTCTGGAGCTGGCGTTTTGTTCTTATCGGCAGGTGATAAATGGGAAAACTTTCTTTTGCGGGAAATTTTACTTTCGAAGAATTAGTGCCTATGAAGAACGCATGATTGCCCTGTACGATAAAATAATCGCTTGAAGGAATAAGGTTGGGTTGGAACGCGATCTTGCGATGGCGCGAAGGTTTGGGCGGTTTCAGAAAAAATTGGTTGATCACGTTGCCGCTTTCCATATCCAGGGGTACCAGATTAAGCCATGGCATGAAAATTACCGGGGATGAGCCGAACTGTGAAAGCTTGCGATCGAACTCCTCCTTTGATTTAAACGGCAAAAATTCGTCTGCATCGAGAAAGAATACCCATCCCGGTGCTTTGTTATTCACAAGATTTTTTGCAGCCCAGGTCATTAATTCGGACTGATAATAGCCGGGTTCGTCGAAGAAATAATATTCGATATTCGAATGTTTTTCTGATAGCAGTTTTATGTATTCTCTCGTGCCATCAGAAGAGAGGTGATCAATAAGGATAATTCGATCGAACAAGGATAAGGCATGTGCGCAAAAAGTTTCGAGGATGCCTTTCTCGTCTCTGATCATCGAGATGAGCGTCGTTTTCTTTCGGCCCTGACCTGCCGCTCGGTTCACATTTCCGAATATGCTCGAAGCCCAAAAAATTTTCCAGCGAGCGAATAATTGGGTCCTCACGAAATTTTTCACGAGCGTGGGGGCTGAAACAGTATGTTAAACATCCAACTGACCATGAAGGTTGCCAAAAAAAGCCGCTCATTCTAGTGGCTGACCATATGACAGTCAAATTTATAAGAGGTCGGTTATTAGTGAAATAATACGCTAACATCATTGTGAGTGATATTATCCAGCTTCAGTAAATTCAACCTAAATCCGGTAGTTGGACGGGATGAGTGTACGGTTTTGGGGTGCACGGCAAGGCGCAACGACGCGGAATGCGGTCGCGCAGGGTGGAGCAGTGCCTCCTCATCTTGGCTACGCACGCCGAGATGTCGCTGGAGGTTGGCAGCCAGACGGTTGAATCCTCTCCGAACTCGCGTTGGAGATCCGGATCTCCAGAGGGATCATTTCGCACGTGCGCCTGGAATTTTCCTGCGATCGCCAAGAATGACTTGGCGCATCAGCAGCGCTAGCAGCCTGACGGATTTGAAGAATCGCAACGAAAAAGTGATTGGGTGAGTGCAGATTTTGAGGATTTTGAAGGCCGATAGTTATTCTATTGACCGAAAAAGTGGCGAAATATGAATCGGCCAGACGCTTTTGCAGTCGATTCCTTTAGGTCCGGCATTGTTAGCCGAGCCGGATCCCGTAATTACGACCATTGCAGCAGTAGTGGTTGCACTATAGTAGCACTCCGCTGTCATAAATCCATCGATTAACCAAGGTCCGGGCGGCATTCGGGATTTCCGACGCGATCATCCCCACCGGGCCGCCATGTTGTTTCTGCAATGCGTCCGCTGCAGCGCCATGCAGATAGACCGAGAGTAATAGGGAATTTTCCGGGCTGAGTCCCTGCGCCAGAAAAGCGCCAGCAATGCCGGACAATACATCCCCTGTACCCGCGCTGCTTAAACCCGGGTTTCCCGTAACGTTGATGTACCGTTTGCCGCCGGGTTCGGCGCAAATGCTGCCGGCACCTTTCAGCACGGCGCAGCAATTGAAACGGGTTGCAAGATTTGCCACCGCGGTCATGCGGTCGTTTTGAATTGCTGAGATATCGGTATTCAGCAGGCGTGCAGCTTCAGCAGGGTGAGGCGTAAGAATGGAAGAGGCCTTGCGTGCTTTGCGTGCCTTGAGCAGGCCGGCAATTCTGGAATCGGTTGCGATGATGTTTAAAGCATCGGCATCCAGCACGAGCGGCAAGTCTGATTCCAGCGCGCAGCTCAGCCAGAAACTGGCGTCTGGTTCCCTGCCCAGCCCAGGGCCGACAACCATGCAGTTCAGGTTGTCGAGTTTGAATAAATCATGGGGAGGACGCAACATCAATTCAGGCTGTGCTGGATCTACACCGGGCGCATTGCCGTCAATCAACCCGAGATAGACGCGGCCTGCGCCCAGCTTCAGCGCCGAGATTCCCGCCAGAAGTACCGCCCCGACCATTCCGGCTGAGCCGCCGATGATGCCGATGCTGCCGAACATGCCTTTATGGCTGTTCGAGGGACGGGGTGGCGGCAATAATTGTTGTACATAGGCCTGATTCATCATCCATGAGCTTGGCTCTTTCAGCGACGAAACGTCCAGACCAAGATCGCGTACAAATATTTCCCCGCAATACTCGGGGCCATGTCCGGTCAAAAGACCCGCTTTGAGGCTGATGAACGTAACGGTGATGGCGGCCCTGATGGCGGCGCCATGCACCGTGCCGGTATCGCTGCTCAGGCCGCTGGGAATGTCGAGTGAGAGCACCGGCAGATTCATGCTGTTGACCGCCTCGACAAGATCGAGATATCTGGCCGCCAGGTTTCGCCCATCCCCATGATCAAGACCAATGCCGAACAAGCCGTCTATTACGACATCCCACGTTTCATTTTCAGGGATTTCGGAGAGCACCTCGCCGCTCGCGGCGAGCCAGGCGTTCAATGCCTGTTTCGCATCGTCCGAAAGATGTTTGCGCTCACCGGTAAACACCAATGTGACTTTGTACCACCATCCGTGCAAATGGCGGGCTACCACGAAGGCGTCGCCACCATTGTTGCCCGGGCCGGCCAGCACCAGCGCTCTCGTTTTGCCGGCGGTCAGAAGTCTTTCTCGCGCAATTTCAGCGGCGGCCAAACCGGCTTTCTCCATGAGTTGGGGCCACCCGGGTAAGGCGGCCGCAAGTTGCTCGATCTCCCGGATCTCGGCGGCGAGATAAACAGCGCTGGAATTATCATGTTTTGGTGGGCTCATGGTATCGACCGTCCAGGTATCTATAAACCTGATCCCGTCATTACATGACGTTTCAGGAAATTTGATTCTTGTGTATCAACTCGCATAATGAATTGCAAAGCTGCGCAATATTTTCCTTGAGGACACCTTATGGCAGCAAGCCAGCCCTTAAAAGAGTAAGCACCCCTTTTTAAACCCGGATAATCCATTAGGACGCGAGATGCCAGCACTCGGGCAGGCTCGCAGAGCCGCCTAATGAATTATCCGGGTTGAAGCTTCCCGGCTACGGACAACCTGTCTTCTCGTGTAAAATCACACTCTCAATTTATCGGTTCAGGTTATCGAATGCTTCGACTTCGCGGTGGTAGCGCACTTTCCCCGTTCCGCCTGGAAAAACTGGCGGCCGCCCTTAAAATTACCGCTCCGCAAGTTTCCCATATTTATGCAGAATATTGGTACTTTTGCGCAGTGACGCGCGATTTGCGGGAGAATGAAATTGCGGTTCTTGGAAGGTTGCTCAAGTGTTCTCCAGCGGAGATATCCACGACAGGGATTGGGGCATCACAAATCCAATTGTCCCAAGGCAATTTTCTGCTGGTGGTGCCACGCCCCGGCACCCTATCGCCATGGTCGACCAAGGCGACCGATATTGCCCGCCATTGCGGACTGGAGGCGGTGGAAAGGCTGGAGCGGGGCGTCATCTTTCATTTCCGCACAGTAGATCAGGCAGCGGGCGAGCTTTCCGCTCATGCCAAAGGCGCGCTGACCGCGCTGATACACGACCGTATGACTGAGGCGGTGCTGGACTCGCTCGACGCGGCAGAGAGTTTATTCAGGCATTTTGCCCCCGCGCCGCTCCAGTCAGTGGATGTGCTGGCAGGCGGACAAGCGGCGTTGGAAAAGGCCAACGACGAAATGGGGCTCGCGCTTTCACCCGATGAAATCGACTATTTCGCAGCCTATTTCATGCGCATTGGACGCAATCCCACCGATGTGGAATTGATGATGTTTGCTCAGGCCAATTCGGAGCACTGTCGCCACAAGATTTTCAACGCTGACTGGGTGATTGACGGCAAGCCCGAAACGAGATCGCTATTCTCGATGATTCGCCATACCCATCAGCAGCATCCGCAAGGCACGGTGGTGGCCTATGCCGATAATTCATCCGTCATACAGGGGGCGAAAATCGCGCGCTTCTACCCCGGCAAGGGTAATGCGTATGGTTATGCCGATGAGCAGACACACATCCTGATGAAAGTGGAAACGCATAATCATCCCACTGCTATTTCGCCTTTTTCGGGCGCCGCCACCGGTGTGGGCGGGGAGATCCGCGACGAAGGGGCCACCGGACGCGGTGCCAAACCAAGGGCCGGGCTCAGCGGTTTCTCGGTTTCCAATTTGAATATCCCGGGATTTATCCAACCTTGGGAAGCGTACGGGCAAACGGGGACGGATCATTCTTACGGCAGGCCGGCGCGGATCGCATCGGCTCTGCAAATCATGCTTGAAGGCCCCATCGGTGGTGCAGCGTTCAATAACGAGTTCGGGCGACCCAATCTGGCGGGATACTTCCGCACATTCGAGGAATCCGTCGGCGGCGAGATGCGCGGTTACCACAAGCCCATCATGTTAGCCGGAGGCATCGGCCATATTGCCGAGCAGCATTCTTTCAAGGAAAAATTTTCAGCCGGCGCGCTGCTCATTCAACTGGGCGGACCCGGAATGCTGATCGGCCTCGGTGGTAGCGCGGCCTCGAGCATGGATACGGGAACGAACACCGAGAGTCTCGATTTCGATTCAGTGCAGCGCGGCAATGCGGAAATGGAACGGCGCGCGCAAGAAGTCATCGATAATTGCTGGCAACTGGAAAGACGGGGCGAGCCTAATCCGATTCTTTCGATTCATGACGTTGGCGCGGGCGGTTTATCGAATGCGTTGCCCGAGCTGCTGCACGATTCCGGACGGGGCGGCTATTTCAATATACGTGATATTCCCTCGGAAGAGCCAGGCATGTCGCCGATGCAGATTTGGAGCAACGAGGCGCAGGAACGTTATGTGCTTGCGATCAGGCCCGAATCGCTGGAGTCGTTCCGGGCGATTTGCGCGCGGGAACGCTGCCCATTCGCAGTAGTGGGCACCGCAACGGCACTCGAGCAGCTTGTCGTGGCGGATCCGGCATTCGGCAACCGGCCGGTGGACATGGATCTCTCCGTACTGCTGGGCAAACCGCCAAAAATGACACGGGAAGCGACGCATATCAACAAAACGCTGGCGCCGTTTGATGTGGCGGATCTTGATCTCCGAGAATCGGCATACCGCGTGCTTCGGTTGCCGGCGGTAGCGGACAAGACTTTTCTCATCAGCATCGGCGACCGCAGCGTGGGGGGAATGACTGCGCGTGACCAGATGGTGGGACCGTGGCAGGTCCCCGTAGCGGATGTGGCGGTGACGTCGATGGGTTACCGCGCCTATCTGGGCGAAGCATTCGCGGTGGGCGAGTGTACGCCGGTGGCGCTGATTGATCCAGCCGCTTCAGCCCGCATGGCCGTAGGCGAAGCTATCACCAATATGGCGGCAGCGTTGATTGAACATATCGGAGAGATCAAGCTTTCCGCCAACTGGATGGCCGCGGCGGGGCATCCTGGTGAAGATGCAGCCCTGTTCGACGCGGTGCGGGCGGTAGGGATGGAATTGTGTCCGCGGTTGGGAATCAGCATTCCAGTGGGCAAAGATTCGATGTCGATGAAGACGGTGTGGGAAGCGGAAGCCGGCCTCGGGGACGCGAAAGTCAAGAAAGAGGTGATTGCGCCCTTGTCGCTGATCGTTTCCGCATTTTCAAGAGTAGCGGATGTGCGTAAAACGCTCACGCCGCAATTGCGCACGGATTGCGGCGTGACCGAACTGATCCTGATCGACCTCGGTGCGGGCAGAAACCGCTTGGGCGGTTCGGCGCTGGCCCAGGTTTATAAGCAGGTGGGCAACGATGTGCCGGACATGGCTGGAGTGGAGGGTGTGGAGCGACTCAAGGGGTTCTTCGCCGCCATACAACGCCTGAATCGTGAAAACAGGATAATTGCCTATCACGACCGCTCGGATGGCGGGCTGTTTGTCACATTGTGCGAGATGGCTTTCGCAGGGCGTGTTGGCATAACGGTCAATCTGGATCAGTTGTGTTTCGATGCGGCGGCAAGCGACATCGATGGCAGCGAATTGAAGCCGGAAGCGCTGGGTGGAAGATTCCTGGAGCGCATCATGTCTGCGCTGTTCAACGAGGAATTGGGCGCGGTGATCCAGATAGAGACGGCACAGCGCCAGCATGTGCTGGATATTCTATCGGCGGAAGGTTTGCGCGACCTGAGCTTTATTATCGGTAGCGTCAATGACGGGGATGAAATCCGGTTTCTGCGCAACAACAAGCCGGTATTCTTGGAAAAGCGCGTCGAGTTGCATCGCGCCTGGTCGGAGACGACTTATCGGATGCAGAAGCTACGCGATAACCCCGAGTGTGCTCAGCAGGAGTACGATCGCATACTCGATGTCCGTGACCCGGGTCTGCATGCGCGGTTGAGCTTCGATGTAGACAACGACATCGCCGCGCCTTACGTTCACGGCGCCAGACCCCGGATTGCGATTTTGCGCGAGCAGGGCGTGAACGGCCACGTCGAAATGGCCGCAGCTTTTGATCGTGCCGGGTTTGATGCGACGGACGTACACATGAGCGATATCATTGCAGGGCGCGTTTCCCTGGGTGATTACAAGGGCTTCGCCGCTTGCGGCGGCTTTTCGTATGGCGACGTGCTCGGGGCAGGGGAAGGATGGTCCAGCTCCATCCTGTTCAACGCGCGTGCCCGCGATGAGTTTGAAACTTTTTTCTCGCAGGATGATACCTTTGCGCTGGGCGTATGTAATGGCTGCCAAATGATGAGCAATCTGCACGAAATCATTCCGGGGGCTGAGCATTGGCCAAGGTTCGTGAGAAATAAATCCGAGCAATTCGAAGCACGTCTGGTCATGGTGGAGGTCCAGCGAAGTCCTTCGCTGTTTTTCGACGGCATGGCGGGGAGCCGGATGCCTGTTGTCGTTGCGCACGGTGAGGGTTGTGCTGAATTCACCGATAAGAACGAAATCGCGTTAATCTCGCCGCTGGTTACGCTGCGTTTCGTGGATAATCACGGAATACCCACCGAGATTTATCCGCTTAATCCCAGCGGATCTTCTCAGGGCATTACCGGCGTGACGACAGCAGACGGGCGTTTCAGCATACTGATGCCTCACCCGGAGCGCGGCTTTCGCGCTATCCAGCATTCATGGCATCCCGGTTGGTGTGAGGATGCGCCATGGATGCGGATGTTCAGGAATGCACGTAAATGGATGGGGTGAGGCATGAGCATGCCGACGCCCGCGGTGCCGGTGCTTGCTGAGCCGGATAGTTTGGATATGAAAAGGAGGGTTCGATGAAGGAATATCCCGCTTGAAGATCTTTTGGAGTGCTATCTTTGCTCCCTTTTCCGTATACGTTGGTCTCGCATTGATTGCCTCCGGCCTCTCCCTCGATATCGTGTCGGCGCAAACAAAAACCGCTGGCAAGGATAATCTGGACTGTGTGCCGGCCGGGAACTGGATCGTGCCCGGTGACGGGAAAATATCCGGCACCGAAGTCATCAATCGCGCTGCCAGGCGTTCGGTCGTGCTGCTGGGTGAAATGCACGACAATCCCGAACACCATCGTTGGCAATTACAGACGCTGGCCGCGTTGCATGCGTTGCGGCCGGACATGGTGATCGGATTTGAAATGTTTCCGAGGCGCGTACAGAAGGCGCTGGACCAATGGGTAGCGGGCGAGCTTACCGAATCGCAGTTTCTTGCTGCCTCGGACTGGAATGCCGTCTGGAGCACGGACGCGAATCTCTACCTGCCATTATTCCGTTTTGCACGCATGAATCGAATACCGATGCTGGCACTCAATATCGATACGCGTTTGAGAAAATCGGTTTCGACGCACGGTTTCTCCGGCGTGCCGGAGCATGAACGCGAAGGCGTGATGGCTCCCGCCGCGCCGAGCACGGCTTATCTCGACTATCTGCTGCCGATTTACAGCGAGCACGAGCGCGGCGGCAAGAAGAACGGCGAGGCCAGTCGTGATAATCCGAATTTCCGGCGCTTCGTCGAGAGTCAGCAGCTCTGGGACCGCGCCATGGCTCAAGCGTTGAATTCAGCGGCGGGTCGCACAGAGCGTCCTCTTGTCATCGGAATCATGGGTTCGGGGCATATCAAATACGGTTATGGCGTTCCTCACCAACTAAAAGACCTGGGGGTGACCGATGTTGGCACGTTGCTCCCTTGGAATAGCGGTACCGCTTGCGGACAGATTGCCATGGGGCTGGCCGATGCGGTATTCGGTGTTGCATTGCCATCGGTGGCATCGCATGAACGTCCAAGGCAGCGCCTTGGCATCCGCTTTGAAATGGCACAGGATGGTGGCGCGCGCATACTGCAGGTAGAGAAGGGAAGCATTGCCGAGGCAGCGGGTATTCGCGAAAGCGACGTGATCAGGGAAGCCGCCGGCGTGCCGGTGAAGCAAATGGATGATATTGTCGAAATAGTCAAACGCCAGGCCCCGGGAACGTGGTTGCCGCTCAAATTGAAGCGCGGCGGGGATACAATCGAGAGTATCGCCAAGTTTCCAGCGATACTGAAGGGAGGCGAATGATAAGGTTGATGAAAGGGCGGCATAGTTTGAATATCCATGGAAGCATCGTCTGTTTCCTGTTTTCGATTCTGTCGGCGCTTATTTCAAACAGCGCATCCGCCGCATCCGCCACATCCCCCGAGGCGGCCGATGCCGTTGAGATCACCTATGAAATTGAGGTTCGAATAGACCCGGTGGCGCACAGTATCGAGGGTCGCAGCGTCATCATGGCGAACTCGTCGGAAGAACTGACTCTCGTGCTGGGCCGTCGTTTCGGCGTGCTGAGTGCGCAGGTCAACGGCACATCGCTGGGGCCGGCCGCCAGTATGGGAAAAGTTCGGGCCTGGCGGGTTTTCAACGAAAAGGGCCTGCCGCGCCGTATCGAGGTTCGCTGGCGCGGCGAATTGACGCCGCTCGATACTTCGCTCGATCATGCTCAGACGCTGGGGCGGGATGAGCCGGCCAGTAGCGAGGCCGGAACCTTCCTGCCTGATTCAAGCGGCTGGTATCCGTACATTGCGGGAAAGCTCGCCAGCTATCGCGTCAGCATCGAACTTCCGGCCGGGCAACGGGCGATTGTTCCAGGCCGCCTGGTGGAAGAGTCCGAATCGGCCGACGGATACCGTGCACATTTTGAGTTTCTGGCACCGACCGGCGGTATCGACCTCATGGCCGGCCCCTATAGCGTCGAAACGCGTACGATGCGCGGCGCCGGCGGCAAGCCCATCCAGTTGCGGACCTATTTCCACCCGCAACTCGCAGACCTTGCAAGTGGATATCTCGATTCGGTGGAGGGCTATATCGATCTCTACGAATCCTGGATCGGCGAGTATCCATTTACCGAATTCAGCGTCGTTTCCAGTCCTACGCCGACAGGCTTCGGCATGCCGACGCTCACTTATCTCGGGACGGAGGTGCTGCGGCTTCCGTTCATTCGTTACACGTCGCTGGGCCACGAGGTGCTGCATAACTGGTGGGGAAATGGCGTATACACCGACTACGCACACGGCAACTGGTCAGAGGGACTGACCACCTTCATGGCGGATTATGCATATAAGGAGCGTGAAAATCCCGAAGCCGCGCTGGACATGCGGCGCGGATGGCTACGCGATTTCGCCGCGCTATCGTCCGGGCAGGACGCGCCGCTCAGCACATTCACCTCGCGTACGCATGGGGCGACCCAGATAGTTGGTTACAACAAATCGGCAATGGTCTTCCTCATGCTGCGCGATATGCTCGGGCGCGAAACTTTCGATCGTGCTCTCCAGGCATTCTGGCGGGAGCAACGCTTCCACATCGCATCATGGATGGATTTGCAGCGTGCGTTTGAGATAGCATCGGGGAGGGATCTGAGTGTTTTCTTCGACCAGTGGCTCACTCGTGAAGGCGCGCCGGTTATACGCATTGCGGAAGCGGGACGCGCAAAGCCGGGCTCGGCGGCAGCCGTACATCATCGTGTCAAGGTGACGCTTGAGCAAACGGAACCCGCATACCGGTTAAGTGTGCCTGTCGCGGTCCGTACCGCCGGGGGCGAAGAATTTCACACGCTTGACCTTGAGAAAACGCGTCAGGTGTTCACGCTTGACGTTAGCGCCCAACCGCTGCAGGTGACACTCGATCCGGATTTACGGTTGTTCCGGCGTTTGATGCCCGATGAGGCCCCGCCGATCCTGCGGCAGGTGATGGTAGACCGGACAGCCGCTACCATTCTGCTTCCTGAAAGCGGGGATGTGCACAGCACTGCCGGAACACTGGCGGAAAAACTTCAACACCGCACCCCAATACTGGCTTCGGGCACGGAGACGCCACCAGCGGTGCCGACGCTGGTGATCGGCCTCGAAGAGCAGGTGGATGCCTGGCTTGCAAGACATCAATTGCCTGCACGGCCTGACATCGTGCGCGGCAAAGGTTCGGCGCAAGCCTGGACGGTGAGCCGTCCCGATGGCGTGACACTCGCGGTGATATCCGCGCGGGACATCACATCTCTCGCTGCGCTAACGCGGCCGCTACCGCACTATGGTCGCCAGAGCTATGTCATATTCAATGGTTCGAAGGTGATCGGACGCGGCGCATGGCCAACGCGCGCGCCGATGGTAAAGCTCGACTAATAGCCGCTATACGCTATACGTCATTTCCGGCCGTGCTGTACCGCGACCGGGAAACCTGCGCTGCAAACGGTGGATTTAGCGATTCGTATCATGTTCCCGCATTCGCTCCCGCTCCCTTCTTATGCGAAGTCTTCAATTGAAACTGTAATAGCGCCGAGAAAGAAAACGGCGATCGCGATGATGAGACTTGCCACAGAGGCAAGTATTCATCTTCGAGCATGGATATTTCAGTGAAACCTGACTATTATTTCTTCATACACCTACTACTTATGGAGAGGATATGAATGCCAATTATAAAGGATACAGTATTGTTGCCGGTGCCGATCACGACGATACCACCGGTCTCTGGAACGGCCGTTACAGGATTCTTGATGACAAAGGAATCGTTGTTTATGAAAGCTTTGTCGAACCTCTGGCCGATCAGGACCAGGCGGGTGAAGCTGCTGGCGTGGAAGCTCGCGCATGGATCGATAGGCAATAGCTAAAGCGGCCCGAATTGCTTTGCGCTTTGGTAAGTTCTACAAGGTTCGGCGGTATCTGCAATAACAAAAAAACCCGCTGAAGCGGGTTTGTTCGTCCGTGCATTCGGGAGCTTTACGATTTACGCCTGCGTATGGCCCCGATAGCGAAAAGGCCGAGCCCAACCAAGGCAAGGGTTGCCGGTTCCGGAATCTCGCCAGTTTGGTGAAACGTGGGGTCAAACGTTGTGTAATGACTTAGCCTGCCAATATTGCCGCCGGCGCTCCCTCCGGAAAGGAGTCCCACCTGTTCATTGGACCAAACCAGTTTTGTCATTTCCCCGATATTTTGAAAGAAATAAGTATTCGCTATATCTTTGTCGCTACCAGTACCAAATTTCAAAAGAAAATAACCTGGCGTGTCCGGGTTGATATCCAGGTACCATTCACCTGAACCTGCACCATTCTCATAAGCGATGAACGAGTTAACCTTGAGATCCAGTACCAGATTGTTGTTACCGGCCGCAGCTTTCATAGCGTCAAGCTCAGCCGCATCTCCGGAGCTTTTAAGGAGGGCCTCTCCTATTTTAGTGTCAAGTATGAACGCTGCTTGTGCAGACGGTATCCAGATGGCTGCGCCAACCAGTGTTGCGAGTATCGTGGAAAAGAATTTATTTTTTTTGTTCATTTTATTTTATCTCCTTAATTTTGCAGTTGCAGGGTTTGCATAATATTTCAAGCAGAAATGATCCCGATCACGTCTACCCAGGGTTTTTGATTTTTCGTAAACTTTCACGTCAAGTGCCTGTCAGCGGAGAAGTCCCATGAACCGCCCCCACGCCATGAGCGGTCCGACGCTGCGCAGCGTCGTCCGATCCAGCGAGAAGGCCACCAGTTTACTCTGTGGCGGTCCTCGAGCTAAACCCATTTCTTCAGTTGTTATTATTGGCATAAAAGCAGGAAGATGAAATAGCCCGACGGGTTGATTTCGATAGCTCTCTAGTGCTATTGACCATGCTTAAGAGCCATAGAACAAGACCCATTGGATCGCTGGAGAAAGGTTTGATGCAGACCGCCCAATAGCCAAATAGGTTATTGGTTGGGCGGGATGATGAATGACCCTTGTCCATAAGCTGCAAGCGGACTGCCGGATTCAGGTTCAACAATTGGTGTCGCATGGGCTTTAGTGTTTTGAAGTCGAAACGGACTGAAGGGAAAGCTCCGAACCGGCTTCAGCTATTTGTGCCGGGCCAGTCTTGGAAATGGCCTGCACCCGGTTGTAAACATCCAGTTTCTTGAAGATGCGCCGCAAATGATTTTTAACCGTGTAAATGCTGATCGCCAGGATGGAGGCGATCTCGGCATTCGTTTTGCCCGCCCTGACCCAATCCAGTATTTCGACTTCACGCGTACTCAGCCCGTAACTTTCGCTATTTTGTGACGCATCTGCCGGGGATGGCGCAGCGCTATTCCGGCGAGCCAAGGGCTGGACCCGGCGCAATGCAGTGTCAAGATAAGGCAGCAGGTTCTCCATTGCGCCCAGCGGGGAATCGTTGAGGTTGTCGGTTGAACTGAATATTACATAGAGGCAGTCCTGGCCTCCGCGTTCGTCGCTGATGCCGTGTACGAGCAGAGAGCGCATGTCGTGCAATGCTTCGCGAAAAGCGCATAGCGGCCCACGGTCTCCAAATCGAAAACCACACGCGCCGAGGCTTAATCGGTAGGGCGCCTTGCCCAATTCGACCCAGCAGCTATACAACCCCCGTTGCAAGGCCAAAAGATTTTCCGAATGTAAATGCTCGGTTCTGACGCCGGGCAATACGGAAACAAGGTCATGTCGAAGAGAGTTCGCGCCAGAATCATTCCAGACCGCGAGCATGATTTCGTGGGGAAGATAATGCTGTATTTCCCCCTGCAGCCACCTCAACAGGTCGGAATGGCTCTGCACAGCTATTCCTTCCCGTATAACCCGGAAGTACCGTTCCAGATGCTCATCGGAGAGCGAGGAAGGAAAAGAGAACGGGGAAGGAATCATTTGTGCTGGATCTGCCTAAGTCAGGTAATCGAATGAAATGCCGGGATGAGTCAGTATTCCTTGTTAAGCAAAAATCGTTCCAGAAAAAAAATACCTGTTGGATCAAGTGGATAATAAATAAATCCGCGCTGACTTCACATATTGTAAGAAATACCGACGAGTCATGGCGCATGCGCGTCATTGCGCCGTCCGCAGGCACAGTAAGGCCGGTATTGCGGGACCTGGGCTATTGAGGCGCAACCACCAATGTGGATGGATGGCGACTGGGGGACAAGAGTTACTGCCTGAACACTCGGACGCGACATTTCGTGATGGCAGGTGATCATTCTCGTCTTTGGGGTAAATTTACCCATCGGCTTTAGTAGTCCTGCATTGCAGCCGTTATTGTCCATGCAGCTTAAATATGAGCGGCGGGGCATGCTCATGCTTCGTTACATACAACACCTGCGGTGCAAGAAAACAAGATAGCAAATACCTAATTTGACGAGGTGGGGGATGATTTCATGAGAATTGGTTTTTTTACCAAGCTGTTCACTGTCATCCTGATGCTGCTTCTTTGTGCAATTGGAATAATGGTTTTTCAGGCGTTGGGTATCCGCGATGACGTCGCCTCCAGCGAGGATCACCGCTATCGCTCTTTGCTGCTTGCCGGTGAGTTGTTTCAAAGCTCTGAAGACCTCACGCGCATGGCCCGCACATACGTAACCACAGGAAATCCGATTTATAAGCATTATTTTTTCGATATTCTCGATATCCGGGAAGGTATCAAGCCGCGCCTGCAAAATTATCCCAACACCTACTGGCATCTTGCGGATGTGGGAAAAAGTTCCGTTGCTGAGCTGGGCGAGCCTGTTTCCTTGTTCGAGATGATGCGTAACGAAGGTCTCGACAAGCAGGAGACTGCCCTGCTATGGGAAGCCAAAATAAAGTCCGATAAATTAACCATACTGGAGAAACAGGCAATCGCCGCGGTGGACGAGATACAGGCACGTGGCAAGGATAAGCTCACAATCCACTGGTCACCTGAACGGCAACTCTCCATCGACCTTTTGTTCGGAGAACGCTACATCGCAGAAAAAGCCGCCGTCATCGCGCCTATTCAGCAATTTAGCGATTTGCTCGATACACGAACACAAGCGGAAGTAAAGGATGGCCTTGCTCGCCTACATCGCCACATTCTGGTAGTAATGACGCTCATCGTTATCGCGATGCTTGCCGTCGCTGCTACGATTTTCTATGCTCGCCGCGCAGTTCTGCTTCCATTGGCCCAACTCCGTAGCGAGGTAATGAATATTGCACAAGGCGATTACGCTGCCCGCTGCCATATTGAAACGCATAACGAACTGGCCGAGCTCGGCGGTGCGTTCAACTCCATGGCTTTGGCAATCGAGCAGGATATCGGCAAGCGAGAGGAAACCGAGGAATCCATGCGACAGGCTATTGCGATATTTGAGAATAGCAGCGAGGCAATGATAGTGACCGATGCCGAAAATATCATCATCACCGTAAACCCGGCCTTTACCAGAGTGACAGGCTATACGTCAGACGAAATCGTGGGGCAGAGTCCCGACATTCTGAATGCCGGTCTTCAAGGAGAGGCTTCCCTTTTAGCAATGAAAACCTCCCTCGTGGCCAACGGCTATTGGGAGGGAGAAATGGAAGGCCGGCGCAAGAACAAGGATGTCTACATCGAGTGGCGCACGATGAATGCCATCTACAATGACGACGGTTCGGTACACCGGTGGGTAACCTTGTTCTCGGACATCACCGCGAAGAAGAAATCGGAAGAACTGATCTGGCAGCAAGCCAACTTCGATCCCCTGACGAGTCTGCCCAACCGCCATATGTTCCATAATCAGCTGAAGCAGGAAATCAAGAAAGCGGATCGCTTTGGATCATCGATAGCTTTGATTCTTCTGGATCTGGATAATTTCAAAGCGGTCAATGACGTCTACGGACATAACGTTGGCGATCTTTTGCTCAAGGAAGCGGCGTGGCGTCTGAGCAGTTGCGTTCGCGGCATCGATCAGGTAGCGCGACTTGGGGGGGATGAATTCACCGTGATCCTGGGGTCGCTAAAAAGCCTCATCAGTATCAATCGTGTCATCCGGGACATCCTGCATAGGATGTCCGAACCATTCAAATTAGGGGATGAGATAGCCTATGTGTCAGCCAGTATCGGCGTGACGTTTTACCCGCATGACGGCGCCGGCGCGGAATCCCTGGTGAGGAACGCCGATCAAGCCATGTATGCGGCCAAGAATAAGGGCCGGAACTGCTTTAGCTACTTCACCCATACACTGCAGGAAGCTGCACAGATCCGCATGCGCCTGGCCGGCGACTTGCGTAGCGCGCTGGCTGGCAACCAGCTTCAACTGCACTATCAGCCCATCGTGGAATTCGAAACCGGGCGAGTCCATAAGGCGGAAGCATTGTTGCGCTGGCACCACCCAAAGCTCGGCCTCGTAAGCCCCGTCGATTTTATTTCCATCGCGGAAGAAACCGGAATGATCGTCGATATCGGCGACTGGGTATTTCGGATGGCAGCGCAGCAAGCCAAGGTTTGGCGTGCATCGCACTCTGCTCCATTTCAGATCAGCATCAATACTTCTCCCGTGCAGTTTCGCAAGAATGTCGATCTCCACAAGCCCTGGCTTGATTTTTTACAGGAACTGGAGTTGCCCGGGCAAAGTATCGCCATCGAGATTACTGAAGGTTTGCTGATGGACGTCAGCCCCGACGTTACCTCGAAGCTGCGTAGCTTCAGGGAGGCAGGCATCGAGGTTTCCATGGATGATTTTGGAACCGGTTATTCCTCCCTGAGTTATCTCAAGAAATTCGACATCGATCACCTGAAAATAGATCAATCCTTTGTACAAAGCCTGGCTCCGGATTCCGATGATCTGGCACTATGCGAGGCCATCATTGTGATGGCACATAAGCTGGGGATAAAAGTGATCGCCGAAGGTATAGAGACGTCAGAACAGCGCGACCTTCTGGCTCTCGCCGGGTGCGATTACGGGCAAGGCAATCTGTTCTCCGAACCGCTGCCGGCAGATAGATTCGAGAAATTTATGAATGCAGCCCAAAGTGAGGCAAATCGATCCGTGTCGATGTAACCGGCACAACAGGATTGCCAGGTAACATCCTGGCTATTGGTGTCAGGATGGGTCTATGCCGCTCATAATCTGAATTTCGAAGTGATGGCGATAGCGCGGCCCATGAAGATGAGCGCGCGGTTTGCCGGTAAGAATCGCGACCGACGGCCTCGTCCAAATAGATACTTGCCTAGGACAGGCATGGTGTTGATCGGAATCACATTCCTGAACAGCATAATTTCGAACCCGCGAAAGATTCAGGATGGGTTTGCCCGCTGTTACAGATCACGCCAGTTGCTACGTCGCCCGCCCTGGCTTGTCATGGTCAGCGGCATATTTCCCTGATCCTGGCCCTGTTCCTCACTCAGGCATAGCTCCTGCGTGAGCATTTTTGCATCTTCCTCCAATACTGCCGGTCGCGCCTCTCTGGGCAACCGGTTGAAGTTGTCAATGGTGATGCGCAACGATTCGGGCAAGGCTTGCCAGTGAGTGCCGGCATCACCGTAGCCATAAGCTCTCATCTCGCGCTTGAGCGCGTGCGTCGTGAACGCTATCAGGGCATCGTCCAACTCTTGTGTTTGCCACCGCTCGGCCGTTTCCCGCGCAGCCTTCTGCCGTTTGAGGCGCTCCAGTTCGGTCATGTACTCGCGTACCGGCGCCTGTTCCAGCCGTATACGGGCCTCAACCTCGTTTTCCCTGTTCGCAACATGCTCTGCGGCGTCATGAACACGCGAGGCCAGCTTTAGTGCCTCTGTTTCGGCGATGGCCTTGATCTCTTCGTACTCGGCAAGAAATCCGGACGACCGCAGCCCGAGATCATGAATTATGGCCCGAAACGGGTGGGCGAATCGCCAATTGTCCATCTGATGGCTTGCGTTCGCTTCATCCACCCTGGCCTGCCGCAACTGCTCCGCCAACGAATCACAGGCCTGGCGGGCCGCCAGTATCTCGTGGTCGCGCTCCACCAGATCGCGTGCATCCGGCGGCCGCAGTTCCGCTATCACGGCTTGTAGCTCCGCGCTTGTCATATGATCTGTCTTCTCCCGCATCTCCAGTGGCGGGAGCCGCCATTCGGCCCCAAGACCGGTGATCCCGGTGTGGACGCCGGGGCCGACCTGGCGCACCAGGTCGGCTGCCCGCACCTGAACCGTTTGTGCCTGCTTGAACTCGGTCATGTTTCCCGTCCTTCCCCCAACCAGTGGCAGGGCAATTGCTCGTCATGGCTGCGCATGTCGATGCGCACGGCATCGCTATCGAGACCTCCTGCATTCAACCTAAATCCGGTAGTTGACCGCTCATTTGATAGATCAGAATCATGATTAATCACAATATTTCATATTATTTGACGCTCACCTTCCGGGTGAGGGCGCTACGGGGAGAATTGCACAGTTTTTGGGACACATGGCTGCGTTGCAACTTCTTGGAATGGAATGACCGTTCCGCGTCGTTGCGCCTTGCCCTGCACCCCAAAAACCGTACACTTCCCCCCGTCCAACTACCAGATTTAGGTTCAATATGGGGCGTACAGATAGCGAGGCGATCTTGATGCGATAGCCATGCTCATCCGCTGCATAGGTCTGCCAGATATTGTGCCCGGGCATGGAACCTACCCGATGGCCTTCATTGAGCAACCCATTCGCCCAAGCTGTCTTCAACTTTAAAAATGGAGCTTGATGCTGGCCTGATAAAATTCCTTGGACACTTCGCCTTTGAGATCGGCGCCCGCCGCGAAGCGCAGGGCAATGCTCATGGGCAGTGCAAACTCGACATAGGGGCCTATCCAGTTGTAAACCGTCCCGGTATTTCCTTCGATTCGGTCTTTATGAAATCGCAGGTGTTCCCAATGAACGCCAATGGAACTGACCGGTACGTTTTTAAAATTGAACAGCGCGGGCTTGATGCCGACGTTGATCCAGTTATGGATAAAGTCCCTCGCTCGTTCATCGCGAATGGCCAGATAGTAGGCAAGATACATCTGCCCGGTTACAAAATCGTCATCGTAGGAAATCGTCATACTGGGCACCACACCTTCCGCTGCCCGGATACCCCTGCCGACGACCCGGCTGGAGAGCAGGGCGCCATTCAGCATGCCGATCTGGGGATTGATGGTTAATGCGTCATTGAGAAAGCGGAAATTCAGGCCCATGCCAACTTCAGTCCAGAGTCCATTGCCACCGGCATCAACCTGGGTACCCTGCGGACCGGAAATCACCCGGCTGCGGCCGAAATTGGGGCTGGTCCAGAGCCAGCTATAAAAGGTAAAGTCGATATTGTCAGTAACTGCATAACCCGCATCGAGTATGGTCTGGAAACCAAAAAATGCATCCTGTTTCAAGGTCACGCCACCGTGAAATTTTTTCTTGCCAAAGTGGTGACCTTCGCGTTCGGTATCATGCCAGCCCTTATCCTCCGGGATTCCTTCCAGGTCTGCGACCGGGACCTTCAAGGTTTCTGGTTTTTTCTCAGGCTTGTGATTTACTCGCGTAAGCGCGGCGGGGGAGCCCTGCTTCAAGATTGCGTCATCACGGGAATTTTCCCTATCCAAGCCCTGACTTCCGATTTCGGTACCATGGCTGCCCTTAGCCTCCAGGCGTCCTTCCAGCTCCATAATCCTGGCCTCCAGGGTTTCCAGCCTCTTCCTGAGTTCGTTGTCTGTTTGCGCAAATACAGCGGATGACATACAGGCGGCTGCAAGAAACAGAAAAAGACCAAAACGTTTTTTCATGCCAGTTATTGCACTTCCATTACTCCTATCCGATCCCAATTTTGGTGACATTTCTATTCACTTTCTTTTTGTGTGTTGGAAATATTCACTTCATATTTCATCACGTTTGTGAAGTTTATGTGATTAATATGTGAAGTGGGTGTGAATTATATGTGAGGTTTATGTGAAGATTAAACGAAAATTTTATTTTTTTTGAATTTGCCGGGAACTTATTGAGATCAACCAGGACGCAATGGCATCAATGCATTACCACGCCGAGCATTGCGATCGATCGGGCAACTGACGAGAAGCCGCCAAGGGTTAACTGGATGGGCTATGAATGCGATATGAGCGCGTTTCCGCTGCGGTAAATACGGTTTCAGGCCGTGAGAACACGCCCGCGGCGGCGATAACATGCGTGGCCCGCGAGCTTGATATGAGCATGACCGACTGATGGAAACCCCTCGCTTGCAGTTGCGTGTCGATTGTCGGCAAAGACCTCATCGCTGAAGTCGTGGCAAAGGTGGTTTCCCGGAAATCGGTACGCTGACGAAGCTCAAGAAAACGGATTTAGCCAGTTTCGCAGGCGCGAAATTAACCGGGTTGCGCTGGTTACCGGAAAACCTCAGGTTTGCGGCACAGTCGAAGTAACGTGGTCGCTCCTGAAATACCTACTCGACCCGTAGAAGTATCAGCGATCAGGTGTATACAACGGGAACCGTCAACGTATCGACGTTCGCCTCAAGATGGAATGATTTAAACCTTTGTTAGCCCGCAGATCCAGCGAGCATGCGAAAGCGGCTTGCGCTGTGTCATAAGTCTCATTCGCTATTTTAGCCCGGGAGATTTCCGCATTGCCGCCTATGACCAAACCGGCCTATGACCAAACCGGTATAATTAATTTGAATTTTCAATCAGGAGATTCTCCCCTTCACATGGCCCGGTAATCGGCTCTTATCCGCTGGGAGGGAATATGGTCGCGCGCTGGATAAGGCAATGTGCCTGCTCATTCTGGCATCAGCAATCGATCTCGAAGCCATCTGGCATCAGCCTAGATGGAAAAATCGTTTTTCAACTGGTCCGTTATTTATTCCAGGGCATAGCCAAGTCAGTCAGCGGTCTTCCGATTTCCCGGCGTAAGGGTGGGTTTTTTGTTAAAATACGCTTTAATTTCTTAATTTAGTGGAGTATTTAATGGCTGTCGAGAGAACTTTGTCCATCATCAAACCTGATGCGGTTGCTAAAAACGTGATCGGCGAAATCTATTCCCGCTTTGAAAGCAAGGGATTGAAAATAATCGCGGCGCGCATGCTACACCTGTCGCAGGCCGATGCGGAAGGTTTTTACGCGGTGCATCGCAGCCGCCCATTTTTCAACGATCTGGTGAAGTTCATGATTTCCGGGCCGGTGATGGTGCAGGTGCTCGAGGGCGAAGGTGCGATCGGCAAGAACCGGGAACTGATGGGCGCGACGGATCCGAAAAAAGCCGAGAGTGGTACTATTCGTGCGGATTTCGCCGATAGTATCGATGCGAATGCCGTGCATGGTTCCGACGCGCCGGAAACTGCGGCAAACGAAATCTCCTATTTTTTTCCACAACTCAACATTTATTCTCGCTAGGAAAACTACAGTTCGGCTATGAGCGTTAATCTTCTCGACTTTGATGCGAAAGGGCTCGCCGGCTTTTTTACGGAAATTGGCGAGAAGCCGTTTCGCGCCAGGCAGTTGCTGCGCTGGATACACCGATGTGGCCAGGCGGATTTTGGTGGCATGAGCGACCTGGCGAAAGAATTGCGCGATAAGCTTGCTGCAACCGCCGTGATCGAATCCCCGCACGTTATCAGCGATCATGCCGCTGCCGACGGTACCCGCAAATGGCTATTGTCAGTGGGTGCGGGTAATGGAATCGAGACAGTTTACATACCTGAAGCCAACCGTGGGACGCTGTGCGTTTCCAGTCAGGTTGGTTGCGCGCTGGCGTGTACCTTTTGCTCTACCGGCAGGCAGGGATTCAACCGGAATTTGTCGGTAGCGGAAATCATCGGCCAGTTGTGGTGGGCAAATAAAGCGCTGGCGGGCGCGTTCGGCGGCGAGTCGGTTCGGGATCGGGCTGTGACGAATGTAGTAATGATGGGGATGGGCGAGCCCCTGGCCAATTTTGAAAATGTCGTGACTGCGCTCGACCTGATGCTGGATGATAATGCCTATGGACTTTCGCGGCGGCGCGTAACCGTCAGTACGTCAGGCTTGATACCCGCCATGGACCGGTTACGGGAACGTTGCCCGGTGGCACTGGCGGTATCCTTGCATGCGCCCAACGATGCGCTGCGCGACCAATTGGTGCCAATCAATAAAAAGTACCCTATCAAGGAATTGCTGGCGGCATGCGAGCGCTACCTTCAATCCGCACCCAGAGATTTCGTTACTTTTGAATACGTCATGCTGGATGGGATTAACGATAGTGTGGCTCATGCACGTGAATTGGTTCAGTTGGTACGGCATACGCCTTGCAAGTTCAACCTGATTCCGTTTAATCCGTTTCCGAATTCCGGTTACAAGCGCTCATTGCCGGAAGCGGTATCCTCGTTTCGGGATGTGTTGATGCAGGCCGGGCTGGTAACCACGGTACGCAAGACGCGCGGCGACGATATTGCCGCTGCGTGCGGTCAGTTGGCGGGAAAAGTCCATGATAAAACCCGACGGGAGAGCCGCGGATCGATGGAAGTGGCAAGATGAAGCAGACTCGACGGATTTCTACAGGCATCATTCGTATACAGTTATAGAGCTGATTTCCGAATAAGAGGCAAGGTTGGCACAATGACGGATTCGAGTAATGGACGCGCCTGATAACGGAGATGTCACCCCTGGGGCGGACGAAAAGCCAGCCCGGACTGAAACGGGCGTGGGCGAATTATTGCGAGCGGAACGAGTGGCGCGTGGCTTGAGCATCGAGGATGTGGCGCGGCAATTGCGTTTGGCGGTGCGGCAGGTTACGGCGCTCGAGGAGGATGACTACGACAAGCTGGCGGGTGGAACATTTGCGCGCGGATTCGTACGCAATTACGCCAAGCTGTTGCAGATGGATGCCGCACCGTTATTGCAACAATTGGATCAGTCGCTTCCGCCGTCTGCCCCTCAAACCATTACCTATCAGATCGAAGGTGTTCCGTTTCCTTCGAAGCAGAAATCTGGAAGTCGCAACCTGATTATCGCGGGTGTGATCATTCTGGCGTTGCTGCTGCTGATATATGAAATTTATCGTGGTAACGAGGCTAATATTGCTAATATCGGCAAGCAGCCCAGCGTGAGCAGCGAAACCGGAACTGGGGTTGAGGAAGCAACCGAGCCGTCGCAACTTCAATCCCCTGACGTAACGCCAGGCGGCGAGGGTGGCGTGGTCTCGCCTGCCGAGGAAGCCGCAGCAGGCGAGAAAGAAAGTGCTGCGCAGCTTCTTGTTCCCGCCCCTGCGCTCGTTTTGTCTCCGCCACCGGCGCGGCAAGCAGCGCCGGTGGCCACCATGCCTGAACCGGCAAATGCGGTTTCCGCAGGGTCGACGAGTCAATCGGCGAATACGGCCGTTGCCTCTCCAGTCGCGAATGGTGGAGCAAACGGTATTCGCTTGATATTTTCGGGAGAATCATGGACCGAAGTCAAAGATGGCAGAGGCAGATTGCTCCTTTCACGGATCAACCCCCGGGGCACCGAGCATGTTCTGCAAGGTACGCCGCCATTCGTCCTGACGATCGGGAACGCGGCTGAGGTCAAGCTGGTCTACAATAACAAGCCGGTTGATCTGGCGCCCTATACCAATGCCTATGGTGGAACGGCGCGGTTGTCACTCGAATAGAATTTCAACATTTATAAGATTCTCATACTTATCATGACTATGTCTCAAAATACTTTTCCTCCACGTCGAAACAGTGTGGGTGTTTACGTGGATAAGATCAGGATTGGCGGTGGTGCACCGGTGGTGGTGCAATCCATGACCAACACCGATACCGAAAATGAAGTTGCCACCGCGGTACAAGTGGCGCAACTCGCGCGCGCGGGATCCGAGCTGGTGCGTATTACCGTCAATACCCCGGCCGCCGCGAAAGCGGTGCCGGCTATCCGGGCGCGCCTCGATGACATGGATTGTCACGTGCCGCTGATAGGCGACTTCCATTTCAACGGCCACAAGCTGGTAACCGACTACCCCGGTTGTGCGAAGGCGCTGGCAAAGTACCGTATCAATCCCGGTAATGTCGGGCATGGAAAGAAGCGCGACGAGCAATTCTCCATTCTGATAGAAACAGCCTGTAAATATGACAAGCCGGTGCGTATCGGCGTCAACTGGGGTAGCCTTGACCCGGAGTTACTGGTGCGCATGATGGATGAGAACGCGCGTTCCCCTGATCCGAAGGACGCGTCGCTCGTGATGCATGAGGCGTTGATTACCTCTGCGCTGGAAAGTGCGGCCAGGGCGGAAGAGATTGGATTGGGGCGCGACAGGATTATATTGTCCTGCAAGATGAGTGGCGTGCGTGACCTGATCACCGTTTACCGTGACCTCGCAGCGCGATGCGACTATGCCCTGCATCTGGGGTTGACGGAAGCGGGCATGGGTTCCAAAGGAATCGTTGCTTCCACCGCTGCGCTATCCGTGCTGCTTCTGCAAGGCATAGGCGACACCATACGCATATCGCTTACACCTGAGCCCGGCGGTGACCGCTCACGTGAAGTCATCGTTGCCCAGGAAATCCTGCAGACCACGGGGCTGCGCGCATTTGTGCCTCTGGTCGCGGCATGCCCCGGTTGCGGCCGCACCACCAGCACCTATTTCCAGGAGCTGGCTGAAAGTATCCAGGGCTATGTGCGCAGCCAGATGCTGGTATGGCGCGAAGAATACGATGGCGTGGAAAACATGACGCTGGCTGTGATGGGATGTGTGGTCAACGGCCCCGGCGAAAGCAAGCATGCCAACATCGGCATCAGCCTGCCCGGATCGGGAGAAAGGCCGGTTGCGCCGGTTTACGTGGATGGGCAGAAGTCGGTGACCTTGAAAGGCGATAATATCGCGGGAGAGTTTCGCCAGATCGTCGATGAATACGTGCAGATGAAATATCCGAAGAAAACGGTCGATGTCCAGTAGAACGCTGCAAGCCATCCGCGGGATGAATGACATCCTGCCCGATCAGATATACCTGTGGGAGTTTTTCGAGCAAGTCGTGCATGACTGTATGGCGGCTTTTGGTTACCGGAACATCCGCATGCCAATTGTCGAGCAGACCGACTTGTTCGTGAGGTCGATTGGTGCGGTAACGGATATCGTCGAGAAAGAGATGTATTCTTTTTCCGATCAGCTGAACGGCGACAGCCTGACGCTGCGTCCCGAGGGAACCGCTTCCTGTGTGCGTGCAGTGCTGGAACATAACCTGCTCTATGCGGGTTCGCAACGACTGTATTATTCGGGCCCGATGTTTCGCCATGAACGTCCTCAAAAAGGCCGTTACCGCCAATTCCATCAGGTAGGCGCCGAAGCGCTGGGTTACGCCGGTCCGGATATCGATGCCGAACTCATAATCATGTGTGCGGAATTATGGAAAAGATTGGGTATTTCCAATCTGCGCCTGGAAATCGGCACGCTTGGAAGCGCCGCGTCCCGCACCGTGCATAGATCTCGATTGATCGGATACCTGGAGCGGCATCTGGGCAAGCTCGATGACGATGCTCGCAGGCGGTTGCACAGTAACCCGTTGCGGATACTCGACAGCAAGAATGTCGAAATGAAAGAGGTTATCGACGGCGCGCCGCGATTACTGGATGACCTGGATGAGGATTCGCTGGCGCATTTCGAGGGGTTGCAGCGACTGCTGCGCGATCAGGGCGTGGATTTCGAGATCAATCCGAGGCTGGTGAGGGGTCTGGATTATTACAACCGTACCGTGTTCGAGTGGATAACCGGCAAGCTCGGTGCACAAGGCGCAGTATGTGCCGGCGGACGTTATGACGGCCTGGTGGAACAGATCGGCGGAAGGGCTGCTTCGGCGGCACCGGCGTGCGGTTTTGCACTGGGGGTGGAGCGCGTGCTGGCGTTGATATCGATGGAAAGTGCGGGCGACATACCGCATTCCGTACCGGACGCTTACGTAATACATCGTGGCGAAATTGCGGATGGCTTTGCCTGGAAAACCGTCAGGTACTTACGGGACAGAGGGCTCAAGGCAATTTTACATTGCGGAGATGGCAGCTTCAAAGTCCAGATGAGAAAAGCGGATGCCAGCGGGGCGCGTTTTGCCATCATCATTGGTGACGATGAAGCGCAAGCCGGTGAAATAAGCCTCAAGCCTTTGCGTGAAGCGGCTGAGCAAGTGAGAGTCGGGCTCGCGGAAGCAGCGGACCTGCTCAAAGGGATTTGAAAAAAAACAGAAACTGGGAAAGCAAATTATAATTCAGGAAGCTAAATGGCAACATATGATCCGGAAGAACAAGAGAACATAGAAGATCTGAAGACGTGGTGGAAGGTATATGGCACGCAGGTAATCGTGGTCATAGCCGTTTTTATCGCGAGCATAGCGGGTGTGCAGGCGTGGAATTACTACCAGGGGCAACAGACTGACCAGGCGGTGGAATTGTACGATTCGCTGCTGCAGGTTCAGGGGAGCGGGGATGCCAGGAAAATCAGCGATGCGGCTGGTTTGGTGATGACGGGGTTTGCCAGCAGCGGCTATGCCTCGCGTGCAGCGCTGATCTCTGCGCAGTCCAGCCTGGACGCCGGCGATTTGCAAAATGCAAAAAGCCGTTTGCAGTGGGTGCTGGATAATTCGAAGGAAGAGGAATTGAAAGACCTGGTGCGGCTACGGTTGGCAAGCATCCTGCTGGATGAGAAAAAATACGATGACGGCCTGCGTCTGCTGGAGGCCGGGCACGGCGAATCTTTTGATGGACTCTATGCCGATCTTAAAGGCGATCTGCTCGCCAACGCAGGCAAAGTTGCCGAAGCACGTGTCGCTTATCAAATAGCGATCGACAAGATGGGCAGGCAAGGCACGTATCACAATATCGTTCAAATGAAACTGGACGCTTTGTGAAATCCGCAGGTAATTTGAGCTTTCAATAAAATCAGAACAAATCATCGAAGATGAGGCGTCGATGGCACATTCTGACCCCTCAAGGAAATGATGGCCGGGCGACCCGTCGACGCGCAATCATTTTTTATTGTAAATCTCAAAAAATGTCCCCTAGCAAATTGATACCCATGGCGGCGCTCCCCGGAAGACTCATTCAGAGGCGCGCCAGGATAGCTGACGCCGTACGGCAGTGCTTTCTGCTGCTGACGTCGTCATTCGTGCTTTCCGGATGCGCCGGCATGATAGATATGGGGCGTGATCTGGCAAGCAGCCTGGCGGATATCGATATTTCCGGCTTCACCGAATTGTTCGTTGGAAAGGCGCCTCAGATGAGTCCGGAGCAGATTGCTCAATTGGAGGTCATTCCGCCCGCTCGCACGTTATGGAAGGCTGGCGTCGAAGAAGGCCAGGCGGCGGTATTTCTGCCGGCATTCGAAAACGGTACGTTATATGTAGCCAGCACGAATGGTCTTCTCGTGCGTTTTAATGCGACGACGGGCAAAGCGTCGGGCGTTATCGATACGAAACACAAATTGTCGGGCGGCGTTGGCACGGGTGAAGGCCTGTTGCTGGTTGGAACCTTCAAGGGCGAAGTTCTGGCGTTCGATGAGAAAAGCGGTAATCGGTTATGGAAGGCACAGGTATCCACCGAGGTGCTAAGCCCACCGCATGCGGCAAACGGTATGGTAGTGATTCGTACGGGAGACGGCAGAATCTTCAGCCTGGAGGCGAGCAGCGGCAAGCGCAAGTGGATTTACCAGGGCGCCACCCCATCGTTGACCGTGCGAAGTTTTGCGGGCGTTCTGATCTCGCATGACACCGTCTATGCCGGTTTCCCGGGAGGTAAGCTTGTGGCGATAAATTCATCCACCGGCAGTGTAAACTGGGAAGCCGCTGTAGCACGACCAAAAGGCGCGTCCGAGCTGGAGCGGATCGCCGATGTCACCAGTTTGCCGGTAACGGATGAGAAGCAGGTATGCGCTGTCGCCTATCAGGGACGTGTTGCTTGCTTCGAAATTACGACCGGCAATCAGATTTGGGCGCAGGATGTATCAAGCAACGCCGGCCTTGCCATGGATAACCATTACCTTTACGTAAGCGAGAATAGAGGTGCGCTGGTGGCTTACGATAAAACGGACGGCACCCGCATCTGGACGCAGAGTCTGCTGGATGGAATCCGATTGTCTCAGCCGCTCGTTCGCGAGGCTCGCATCGTCGTGGGCGATTCGTTAGGATATGTGAATCTCATCAGGAACGACAACGGCGCCATCGTTGCGCGATCCCTCACTGACGAGGGCGCCATCGTTACCCGTCCGGTGCCGTTACCCGATGGTTTTGCGGTACAAACTCTGAAGGGCGGAATTTATGCATTCGGCACGGAATCGATGGCAGCGCCACCCCTGTTGCCCGGCCAGTCATCTTCGATACTGCGATCACCGCAAAGCCAGTTTCTCTGCGCAATGCTTCCATTCTGTACGCCGTAGTCAGTGAATTACTATCAACGAGCAGGAGTAGAAATCCGGAAAAAACCCTTTTTACAGAAGAAATGTAAAAGGGAGAAGGAATCGGCTTTTTTCGGAAAATCACTATCATGAAACCTACTCTTGTGCTGGTCGGCCGCCCCAATGTCGGAAAATCAACGCTCTTCAACCGCTTGACCCGTAGTCGCGACGCGATCGTGGCGGATATTCCGGGCTTGACACGAGATCGCCACTACGGCCACGGCAGACTGGGGGATAAGCCTTATCTCGTTGTCGATACGGGTGGTTTCGAGCCAATGGCGACGGAGGGCATCCTGCATGAAATGGCCAAGCAGACGCGACAGGCGATCGATGAGGCTGACATGGTCCTATTCATCGTCGACGGCAGGCTGGGGCTAGCGCCGCAAGATAGAATCATTGCGGAGCAGCTGCGCAAAACGGGGCGCAAAGTCATACTGGTGGTAAATAAAACAGAAGGCATGGCGTCTTCTGTCGTTACCGCCGAGTTTCACGAACTGGGTGTGGGCGATCCATGCGCCATTTCCGCCATCCACGGCGACAATGTCAATGATCTGGTTGAACTGGCACTACTGCATTTTCCCCCGCCGCAAGCGGACGAAACAAAAGACAAGCATCCAAAAATCGCCATTGTCGGGCGCCCCAACGTCGGGAAGTCAACGCTGGTGAATACAATGCTGGGGGAGGAGCGGGTCATCGCCTTCGATCAGCCGGGTACGACGCGTAACAGCATCTATATCGATTTCGACCGTAACGGCCGCGCGTATACGCTGATCGATACCGCCGGCTTGCGCCGTCGCGGCAAAGTGCTCGAGGCGGTGGAGAAGTTTTCGGTAGTGAAAACCCTGCAAGCGGTAGAAGATGCCAACGTGGTCGTTCTGGTCCTCGACGCGAGCAGCGAAATTTCGGACCAGGATGCACACATCGCCGGGTTTATTCTGGAAGCGGGCCGCGCGCTGGTGCTGGCAATTAACAAGTGGGATGGCCTGAGCGAGTATCAACGCGATACCATCAAGAGCGAAATCACCCGAAAACTGCCTTTCCTGGTGAGTTTCGCAAAGTTCCACTATATCTCGGCATTACGTGGCACTGGTTTAAAAGGATTACTCCCATCCATTGACGCCGCCTATGCCGCCGCGATGGCGCAGCTATCCACCCCTAAACTCACCCGTGTCCTGATGGCGGCGGTAGAGAGGCAACCACCGCCGCGTGCAGGCATGTCTCGTCCAAAGCTGCGTTACGCGCATCAGGGTGGTTCGAATCCGCCTTTGATCGTGATCCATGGCAGGTCTCTCGATCATGTGCCCCAAACCTATCAGCGATATCTTGAAAATATGTTTCGCGAGACTTTCAAGCTGGAGGGTACGCCGTTACGGGTGGAATTCAAGACTGGACATAATCCCTACGCCGGGAAAAGCCCGGCACCACTCAGCGAGGCGGAAGCAAAGCAAGCGCATCGCCGCCGCAGATACGGCCGAAAGAAATATGGATAATTATTGATTTCGCTCCAGGTTTCAGTAGAGCATGGGGGGCGAACATGCCGCGTTCTCGTCGCATGCGCCAAGGATCGCTGAGGCTGGGTCACCGATGTCTAATGCAATATCCTCGGTACGCTCAAGATGAATTCCGGAATCGGTGCATCGAAACGAAGACCGTCTTCAGCCACCATCTGATAACTCCCTTTCATCGATCCAACCGGCGTCGAAATGGCAGTACCGCTCGTATACTCAAAGCTGTCGCCGGGTTTCAGCAGCGGTTGCTCACCTACTACGCCGAGACCCCGCACCTCCTGCACACCGCCGCCCCCATCCGCGATAATCCAATGCCGGCTTATCAGCTGTGCCGGGACCGTGCCGGTATTGGATAGGACGATCGTATAGGCGAACACATATCGATCGAGCGCCTCGTCCGATTGCTCCGGAAGATAGGTCGTGTGGACCTTTACCATAATTTCGTATTTTGTGCTTTCAGCCATAACCGCATTGCACACTATTTTTCACCTGACGGCAAGGGTGACGCATTATAAAATTGTCCGGGCTGACCAAATTTGAAGAGAGCGGGGGTTTAACCTAAACCCGGTAGTTGACCGCTCATTTAATAGATCAGTGTAATGATTAATAACATATTTCATATTATTTGACGCTCACCTCCCAGGTGAGGGCGCTACGGGGAGAATTGCACGGTTTTTGCGGCACATGGCTGCGTTGCAACTTCTTGGAATGGAACGACCATTCCGCGTCGTTGCGCCTTGCCCTGCACCCCAAAAACCGTACACCTCACCCCGTTCAACTACCGGGTTTAGGTTTAACGGCTGAAGCTGTTAGCGTCAAGCGGCCATTTACGGTTAAAATCCAGTTTTTCGTTTACAAGGAAGCCCTTCATGGCTAATTATCGCATCGCCCCGAGCATTCTTTCCGCAAACTTTGCCAAGTTGGGCGAGGAGATCACCGCTGTTATCGATTCCGGCGCGGATTTTATTCACTTCGATGTGATGGATAATCACTACGTGCCCAATCTTACTATTGGTCCACTCGTATGCAGCGCGATCCGTCCGCTGACGGACGCGGTGATCGATGTGCATCTGATGGTTGAGCCGGTGGATCGTATTATTCCTGACTTCGCCAAGGCAGGCGCCAATATCATTTCGTTTCATCCGGAAGCCTCCCGCCATATTGATCGTACTATCGGACTTATCAAGGAACAGGGTTGCAAGGCGGGCCTGGTATTCAACCCTGCCACACCATTGAATTATCTTGACCATGTACTCGAAAAACTGGATCTGGTACTGATAATGTCGGTCAATCCCGGTTTCGGCGGACAGCAATTCATTCCCGAAGCATTGGAAAAACTCAAGGCGGTGCGCAAGCGCATTGATGAGTCAGGGAAGAAAATCCTGCTTGAAATCGATGGTGGGGTAAAGGTGGACAACATCGCCGAAATTGCACGCGCGGGTGCTGATACTTTCGTTGCCGGTTCCGCTATTTACGGCGCAGGCAGGGACAGCGATCCGCATCGCTATGACTCGATAGTGGCCGCTTTACGCGCAGAGCTGGCAAAGGCTTGACAACAGCTTTTAAAGGCAGAAAACCCGCTGAATGCTGAAAATGATCCACGCCTCAGGCGCGTGCCGAGGCTGCATTCTGGCCCAGCATGGTTGACAATGAGGCAGCGGGTTATGCCAAAGCTGTGTGATCCTGCTCCAATCAGGGGGAGCACTCAGAATTCATGAGTTCCCAGCGTTTCCGTGCAACATGATCATATCGACTAATAGGAATAACACGCGTGAACAAAAGTTTTTCTCCGATTGCGGATGCCTCTGAAGTTGAAATAGAATTTCCCCTGCCAATCAAGGCTGTGATGATCGACCTGGACGGCACCCTTCTCGATACCGCGCGGGACTTGGCCACAGCTGCCAACATGATGCTGAGGGAACTGGGCAAAGCGGAGCTTCCGCTGGAAACCATCCAGTCCTACATCGGCAAAGGCGTAGAGAAACTAGTGAAACGTTCCCTTACCGGACGTATTGACGGCGAACCTGACGCGGAATTGCTAGGCAGAGCGATGCCGATATATGAGCGCGAATATGCGAGAGCGCTGTGCAATGATACACAGGCCTATCCGGGTGTATTGGAAGGGTTGAACGCCTTGCGCGAAAGCGGTTTTGGTCTGGCTTGCGTTACCAATAAAGCTGAAGTCTTCACCTTGCCGCTGCTTCGTGCGACCGGATTGTTCGGTTTTTTCGATATTGTCGTTTCAGGCGATAGCCTGCCCAAAAAAAAACCCGACCCCATGCCTCTGCTGCATGCCTGCAAGCACTTTGGAATTCAGCCGCGTGAAATGCTGCTGATCGGGGACTCCTTGAACGATGCGCAAGCAGCGCGCGCGGCGGATTGCCGCATCTTTTGCGTGCCATACGGTTACAACGAAGGGCGGGATGTGCGTGAACTCGATTGCGACGCAGTGGTTTCGTCGCTTTACGAGGCAACGAGGTTGATCCGGAAATTGTCATGATAGCCAAAAAAACTGAAATTGGAAGATGCGCAGGCACCGCTTGGTGGCCTTGGCGCCAGGCCTTTGCCCGCTGGCGTGCTTGATCCCGCTGTGCATTCTTTCTTTTTCTGTTTTTTGCGGAGTAGATCATGACGGAAGCTGAATTCAACGATCTCGCAATACAGGGCTACAACCGCATTCCAATAGTGCTGGAAACCGTTGCCGATCTCGACACACCCCTGTCTGTTTATCTGAAGCTTGCCAATCGCCCGTATTCATATTTGCTGGAATCGGTGCAGGGTGGTGAACGTTTCGGGCGATATTCATTTATCGGCTTGCCCGCTTCCACCCGCATCGAGGCACGCGGCAACCACATCAGCCTTATCCATAGCGCAGGACTGCGAGAAATCGAGGTGGATGATCCGCTGTCGTTCGTCGAATCCTATCTGTCGGATTTCAAGGCGGCGCCATACGCCGCTTTACCGCGCTTCTGCGGGGGGCTCGCGGGCTACTTCGCATATGATACGGTGCGATATATCGAGCGTAAGCTGGCCGGTGACGTTCACCCCGGTGTCCACCCCGATAGGCTCGATACGCCGGATATATTACTGCTGCTATCCGAAGAACTGGCAGTCGTGGATAACCTTTCCGGCAAGCTCTACCTTATCGTTTACGCTGACCCAGGCGTGGCCGGCACATACCTTGCCGCCAGGAAACGCCTGAAAGAACTGTTAGCGAATCTGCGCAAGCCTGTGGAGATTCCGACGGAAGCGTCGTATCCATCCGGTGAGGCTGTCTCGGAATTCAACGAAACGGATTTTATTGCGGCAGTGGAGCGCGCCAAGCGTTATATTTTCGATGGCGACGTCATGCAGGTGGTGCTATCGCAGCGCACCAGCAAGCCTTATGGCGCTTCACCGCTGGCACTTTACCGCGCGCTTCGCAGCCTCAATCCATCGCCATATATGTTTTATTATCATCTCGGTGGTTTTCACGTGGTAGGCGCCTCGCCCGAGATTCTGGTGAGGCTCGAAGGCGAAACCGTGACGGCGCGTCCCATCGCCGGTACCCGCCCACGCGGAAAAACCGTACAGGAAGATGCGGCGCTGGCAGCCGATCTGCTGGCCGACCCGAAAGAACGTGCGGAGCACGTGATGCTGATGGATCTGGGGCGTAACGATGTCGGGCGCGTTGCGCAGACCGGCACGGTAAAAGTCACCGAGAACATGCAGATCGAGCGCTATTCCCACGTCATGCATATCGTTTCCAATGTAGAGGGTAAGCTCAAGCCCGGCCTGAACGCAATGGATGTATTGCGTGCCACCTTCCCGGCGGGAACCGTAAGTGGCGCTCCCAAGGTGCGGGCGATGGAAATTATCGATGAGCTGGAAGTTTCGAAACGTGGAATTTACGCCGGCGCCGTCGGTTATCTGGGATTCAACGGCGATATGGATCTGGCTATTGCCATTCGCACCGGTGTCGTCAAGGATGGTACGTTGTATGTGCAGGCGGGTGCCGGTATCGTTGCCGATTCCATTCCGCGAAGTGAATGGATAGAGACGCAGAACAAAGCCAAGGCACTACTGCGCGCGGCGGAGATCGCGGAAGCGGGTCTGGATAGCAAGATTGAGTAGAATGATGTCATTCGTCGTGCCACAGCGGATAACACCGGATGCGTTGCTGACGGTCGGGCTGTTTATGTGCTTGCGGCAGAGCCATCGCAGTCAGGTAGCGATGCAGGTAGCCCTGAATCAAACTGACTTCCTCGTATTCCCGCAGCAGATTAATCAGTCGCCGTCACCGCCTTTCATAAGCCCATTCCAGCAGCGCATCCATGGCGGGCTGGGCACTTCCCGACCTGGAATGATTGACTAGAAAAACCACGACCACGCGCCTTCCTGATTTTTCAAGTACGTAGCCGGCCATGGTTTTCACCCCTTCGAGCAGGCCGGTCTTGATATGGGCCTGGCCTGCCGTGGCGCTGCCGTTCAGCCGTTTCTTCATGGTGCCGTCCACCGCCGCGATCGGCAGGGAGGAGATGAACTCGGGCATTGCCGGGCTTTGAAATGCCGCGAGTAGAAGCTCTCCCAGGTGACGCGCACTGATGCGCTCGTTGCGGGATAATCCCGAGCCATTTTCCATGATCAGCTCGGGGAAACTCAACCGTTTTGACCCGAGCCATCGTTGAATCGCCATGTTCGACTTCGCCAGTGTCGCGCGCGGTTTATATTTACTGTCACTCGTACCGTTGGTTGCGCTGATACTCCCGCCGGCAGCAGCCCCTGTAGACACGACTCCAGCCATATCAGCCGGGAGACCGGTAGTCAGCCCGAGTGCAAGATACAGTTGCCTTGCGGCGGTATTGTTGCTGAATTTATTGATGTCGCGAACGATGTCCGTAAGCGGAGGGGATTGATGAATTTCAAGTGGCGGTATTCCTTCCGGTGCCGCGCCCGTCCTTACCTTGCCACGAAATACGCCGCCCTGTTCTTCCCATAAGTGCCGAAAGAGGCTGAAGATATAGTAGGCGTTATCGTGTACGCTGAGAAACAGGGTTTTTTCGCCGCAATCGCTGGAATAATTCCCGTTGAGCAAGACCGATACGCGACCGTTGTCCTTGACGGCGGTACGAATATCGGTACCGAGCGCGTCGCGCCATTCGCTGCATGGGCCATTGGTAAGTGTCAGGTTATTTTGAAGATCCAGCGAGGCCGGTAGCGGATCGACAACAATCCGAACGGTTTTGCTTCCAGGCTGAGGAATCAGGCGTAGTGCCAGCGTCCGGTAGTTTACCAGCAGCGCTTCGGGGAGGACGTTGTAAGCGCGGTAGGGTTTGCCATCGAAGGCCGCAGGGTCGCCACCGGGCAGATCGAAATGACTGCTATCCAGTACCAGGTCACCGGTAATTTCGCGTAATCCCGTCTGGCGCAGGCGTCGCGTGAGCAGCCAGAAATTTTCGAGATTCAGCTTGGGATCCCCGTAACCCTTGATTACGAGATCGCCGCGCAGCGTGCCATCCTCCACTATTCCGCCGGCGTACGACTCCGTGTTCCAGGTATAAGCCGGGCCCAGCAGCTCCAACCCGGCAAAAGTAGTGACAAGCTTCATCACCGATGCCGGATTCATCGCCGCGTTGCCATTAACGGCTAGCAGCGGCTTGCTCGCGCCGATTTCGTGAACGTAAACACCAATTGCAGACTCGGGAATCCGTGCTTGCTTAAGCGCTCTATCGACAGATGCCGGCAGATTGTGAGACGACGCGGACAACGGCACGGCGGCGGATATGAAACACAGGGCAGCAAGTACATGCTGATGCAGAATTTTCATTTATCTACGCATGCGCGCGCGATTTGCACAGCGTTTATTACTTGCGCTGGTTTTTACCATGAATCGAGTGTCCGCAAGGTTCCTGCTACCAGTAAATCCATTTCCTGTTCATCGATCGAATACGGCGGCATGAAGTAGACGGTATTTCCAAGCGGACGCAACGATAATTCCTGCTTGAGAGCCGCCTGAAAAAATTTTCCGGAAAAATCCGGGTCGGGCGTCTCAACGTCGAATGCCCAGATCATGCCGCAGTTACGAAAGTTTTTTACCCCTGGGTGGAACGCGATCGGTTGCGCCGCATGGTTGAGATAGCTGGCCTTGATGCGATTGGCTTCAATGACCTTATCCTGTTCGAAAATATCCAGCGTAGCCAGCGCGGCGCGGCAGGCAAGCGCATTACCCGCATGAGTATGGGAATGCAGAAAACCGGATGCAGGCTTGTCGTGATAGAAAGCGTTATAAACCACATCCGTGACCATCACCACCGACAGGGGCAGGTAACCCGCACTCAAGCCTTTTCCGAGACACAATAGATCGGGAACGATATCGGCCTGCTCGCAGGCAAACAGGGTTCCGGTCCTGCCAAAGCCAACCGCGATTTCATCGGCGATCATGTGTACTTTGTACTTATCGCATAGCGCTCGCGCCAGCTTCAGGTAATCGGGATGATACATACCCATTCCCGCCGCCCCCTGTACGAGCGGTTCGACAATAAGTGCCGCGGTTTCAGTATGGTGTTGTGCGAGATAGGCTTCAAGTGCGGCGGCGGCGCGTAGTGCATAATCGCCATGGGATTCCCCTTCAGCCGCATAACGCCAGTCCGGAGTTGGGACGTGCGCACTTGGGCGCAACAGCGAAGCGTAGATATCCTTGAACAGCGCTACATCGGTGACTGACAGCGCCCCCAGCGTCTCGCCGTGATAATCGTTCTGCAAGCTTACGAAGCGATTTTTTTCGGGATGGCCCATGTTGTGCCAGTAATGGAAGCTCATCTTCAGCGCGATTTCCACTGCGGATGCGCCATCGCTGCTGTAGAAACAATGGCCGAGCTTCCCCGATACCAGTTTGCGCAGGCGCTCCGATAGTTCCACTACCGATTCATGCGTGAAACCCGCAAGCATGACATGTTCCAGCTTATCAAGCTGGTCACGGATGGCGGCATTGATGCGAGGGTTGGCATGACCGAACAGATTGACCCACCAGGAACCGATAGCGTCGAGGTAGCGCTTGCCCTCACTGTCGTAAAGCCACACGCCTTGACCTCGGACGATTGGGATGAGCGGCATCGATTCATGCTGTTTCATCTGGGTGCACGGGTGCCACACTGTCTTTAAACTGCGTTCCTGCAAGTATTTATTATTCATCTACTTGAAATTCACCCTCATAGACCATATTATTAGCACTCGTTAGCAGTGAGTGCTAACAGATTTGTGATAAATCCAAGGATCAGGCCGTCGATACGGCTTTTCCCAGATTTCGTCGTTTTGATTTTTTAAAACAGGAGAAAGAAAACATGCAGATTCGTCCATTACACGACCGCGTTATTGTCAAGCGGCTGGAAGAAGAACGCAAGACCGCATCCGGTATTGTCATTCCGGACAGTGCCGCGGAGAAGCCCGATCAAGGCGAAATTGTCGCGGTCGGCAAAGGCAAGGTCGGCGATGATGGCACCATCCGTGCGTTGGAAGTGAAAGTCGGCGATAAAGTGCTGTTTGGGAAATATTCCGGACAAACGGTAAAAGTATCCGGAGACGAACTTCTCGTGATGCGCGAAGAAGACATCATGGGCGTTATCGAAGGTTAATTTTTACCTTACACAACATTTTCTGGAATTAGGAGAAAAAGATTATGGCAGCAAAAGACGTAAAATTCGGCGATTCAGCCCGTCAAAAAATGGTTAACGGGGTCAACATACTGGCCGACGCAGTCAAGGTTACTCTTGGGCCCAAAGGCCGCAACGTAGTATTGGAGCGTTCCTACGGTTCGCCCACCATCACCAAGGACGGCGTTTCAGTAGCCAAGGAAATCGAACTGAAAGACAAGTTCGAGAATATGGGCGCGCAAATGGTGAAGGAAGTCGCCAGCAAGACGTCGGACGTGGCCGGTGACGGTACTACGACTGCTACCGTACTGGCGCAATCCATCGTAAAAGAAGGTATGAAGTATGTTGCCGCCGGGATGAACCCGATGGATCTCAAGCGGGGTATCGACAAAGCCGTTACCGCGACGGTTGAAGAACTTAAGAAGTTTTCCAAACCCTGTACCACCGGAAAGGAAATCGCGCAGGTAGGCAGCATTTCCGCCAACTCGGATCCCGAGATCGGCAAGATCATTGCCGACGCAATGGAGAAAGTAGGTAAGGAAGGCGTAATCACGGTCGAAGACGGATCCGGGTTGCAAAATGAGCTGGAAGTGGTCGAGGGTATGCAGTTCGATCGCGGCTATCTTTCACCCTATTTCGTCAATAATCCCGACAAACAGATCGCATTGCTGGATAACCCTTTTATCCTGCTGCACGATAAAAAAATATCCAACATCCGCGAATTGCTGCCGGTGCTGGAACTGGTAGCCAAGGCCGGCAAGCCACTCCTGATTATTGCTGAAGATGTGGATGGTGAAGCGCTTGCGACGCTGGTGGTGAACAATATCCGCGGTATCCTCAAAACCTGTGCAGTCAAAGCACCAGGGTTTGGCGATCGCCGTAAAGCCATGCTCGAGGATCTCGCCATTCTCACAGGCGGCACCGTCATTGCCGAGGAAGTTGGTCTGTCTCTGGAAAAGGCAACGCTGCAGGAACTCGGTCAAGCCAAGCGCATTGAAATCGGCAAGGAAGAAACCACCGTCATCGATGGTGCGGGCGATACCAAGAACATCGAATCCCGCGTCAAGCAGGTCCGCAACCAGATTGAAGAAGCGACCAGCGATTACGATAAGGAGAAATTGCAGGAGCGCGTGGCAAAACTGGCAGGCGGCGTAGCGCTGATCAAAGTCGGCGCAGCCACGGAAGTTGAAATGAAAGAGAAGAAAGCGCGTGTTGAAGATGCGCTTCACGCAACTCGCGCGGCGGTGGAAGAAGGTATCGTTCCCGGCGGCGGTGTTGCTTTATTGCGTGCCCGTGCTGCACTGGCCAGCATCAAAGGCGACAATGCCGATCAGGATGCGGGTATCAAGATCGTTCTGCGTGCGCTGGAAGAACCGCTGCGCCAGATTGTGGCCAACTGCGGCGATGAGCCCTCGGTGGTCATCAACAAGGTACTGGAAGGCAAAGGCAACTTTGGCTACAACGCCGCTACCAGCGAGTATGGCGACATGGTGGAAATGGGCGTGCTGGACCCTACCAAGGTCACGCGTTATGCTCTGCAGCACGCTGCTTCGGTGGCGAGCCTGATGCTGACCACCGACGCTCTGGTGGCAGAACTGCCTAAGGACGAATCCGGTGGCGGAGGTATGGGCGGCGGCATGGGTGGCATGGGCGGCATGGGCGGCATGGATATGTAGGGTTTGCCGCTGCCGTAGTAAAACGCAGCAAAATAAAAAACCCCGCCCCGGTGGGGTTTTTTATTGTATAAAGCGTTCTGGAGAAAATGAGCGGTTTTTTTTACGGTAGCCCATACCTGACGTTTTGAAAGATGTATGCGTGATGTGCAGGAACCTTTGAATAATTGCCAGATTTTGCCGGCGTAGTTGCAATAAGTGCTACACCCAGAGAAGATTTTCTCAGGAATTCCCTTTGGATTTGTTATTTTTGCAGGAACCGGACGCTCCACGATTTCGACGCTATCATTGCACATCACATTGACAGGCTTCATCTCCTGCAGGCTTCCAATTGGATGGATATGTTTTACGCAAGACGCATAGATGATGGCAGCCAGTCGAAATGATGGGTATTCCGATGTTACGGCAATGCAGTGGTGGCAAATATTCCTTCCATAATTATTTATCATGACCCCAGACCAGTATTGCCAGGAGAAAGCTGTTCAAAGCGGTTCCAGCTTCTATTACAGTTTTCTCTATTTGCCTTTGGAAAAACGCCGTGCCATTACTGCGCTATATGCGTTTTGCCGTGAAGTAGACGATGTGGTGGACGAATGTACCGACGCATCGGTGGCGCGCACGAAACTCGCCTGGTGGCGGCACGAAGTCGACGCGATCTTTTATGATGGACAAGGAAACAAGCCGAGCCACCCGGTGGCGAAAGCGCTGGCCGATGTGTCGCCGACTTTCAATCTCACTGCTCAGCGGCTGAAGGAAATCATAGACGGCATGGAAATGGACCTTGACTATAACCGCTATGCAGATTTCGAAACCCTGAGGCACTACTGTTATCACGTAGCCAGCGTGGTAGGGCTTTGTTCCGCAGAGATATTCGGCTATCAAAATCCGAAAACCCTGAAATATGCGGAAGACCTGGGACTCGCGTTTCAGCTTACGAATATCATACGGGATGTAGGGGAGGATGCGTGTCGCGACCGCATTTACCTGCCCCAGGATGAGCTCGCCCGTTTCGGGGTAACCAGCGAAGACATACTCAACTCCCGCGAAACCGATGGCTTCCGGCAATTGATGGAGTTTCAGATCGAGCGTGCAGAAAGTTATTACGCCCGGGCTTTCGCAGCGTTGCCTGCGGAGGATCGCAAAAACCAGCGGCCGGGAATCATCATGGCCGGGATATATGAAGCGTTGCTGAAGGAGATCAAGGCGGACGGCTGCCATGTTCTTCGTCAGCGTGTGAGACTTACGCCGATGCGTAAGTTATGGATTGCATGGACGACCTGGATGAAAGGGTAGGCACGTCGCCCCGCCGATTCCGGCTGGCATTGGCAAAGCTGGAGCGGCCCGCGCGCACCATCAACCAGCGGGAATTACAGCGTCATACTGACGCAGTAAGCACAATCTGGAATCGGCACCGCCTTGTAGCCTGGTTTGGGATTTGGCCAGCAGGATTTTTTAACCGATAAACCCCTCTATGAACCAATTCGAAAATTACACGCCGTCCAAGGATCTGCTCAAGAACCGCGTGATCCTTGTCACCGGGGCGGGGCAGGGAATGGGCCGGTCTGCAGCGCTGGCATACGCCGCGCATGGCGCAACCGTTATATTGCACGGACGTAATGTCAAGAAACTGGAAAGCGTATACGATGAAATCGAGGCGACGGGAGGGGCCCAGCCGTCAATTTTTCCACTTGACCTCGAAAAGGCCGAAGACAAGGATTTCGCCGCAATTGCCCAAGCCATTAAACTGCAATTAGGCCGGTTGGACGGTATTTTGCACAATGCGGCGCTCCTGTTCAGCTTGACCCCGCTCGCAGCGCAGACACTGGACCAATGGCTGGCGCTGCTGCGTGTCAATCTCATTGCCCCATTCGCATTGACGCGAGCCTGCCTGCCATTGCTGAAAGCGTCACCGGATGGAAGCGTCGTTATGACGTCGGATACACATGGTCACGCACCTGCCGCCTATTGGGGCGGCTTTGCAGTGGCCAAGGCGGCAATAGAGGCGTTGGTAAAAATTCAGGCCCAGGAATGGGAAATACTGCCAAACCTGCGCATCAACGTTTTAATCCCCGGGCCTGTGCATACACCGCAACGGGCCCGGACTCATCCTGCCGAGATCAAGCAGGACATGCCCCAGCCGCAGGATTTAATGCCATACTATTTGTACCTGATGGGCCCTGATAGTAAAGCACTCAGCGGCGAAACGATATTTTGCCGGGGCGATGCGTAGTACAGGCTGCTGTAGCTGAAAGAAAAAGGTATAATTATTCGGTACCAATGAAAAAAAGCGGCCTGCGAAAGTGGCGGAATTGGTAGACGCACCAGATTTAGGTTCTGGCGCCGAAAGGTGTGGGGGTTCGAGTCCCCCCTTTCGCACCAGGGAGTTGTAAGCGGTCTGAGCGATAGCGCATCTTGACGGCTGTCGCGTTCCCCCTGGTCGCTAACGCTGCACAATGTTATCAACCAGTCAGGAAATGCAATGCAAACGAATGTCGAAGACCTTGGTGCGCTGGAGCGCCGCCTTAACGTTTCGGTTCCTCAGGAGAAAATCGAGACGGAAATTGAAAGCCGCTTGAAGCATTTGGCACGCACGGCGAAATTGCCCGGTTTTCGGCCGGGAAAAGTGCCGCTGAAAATCGTCATGCAGCAGTATGGCCCGCAGGTGCGACAGGAAGTGATCAGCGATGTGCTGAAGAAGAATTTCAGCGAGGCTGTGCGCGAGAAAAACCTCAGAATCGCTGGCTATCCTCGTTTCGAACCCAGGCAGCCGGCAGAAAATGCGACCCAATTTGAATTCAGCGCGACATTTGAGGTCTATCCAGACGTAGTTGTGGGAGACTTGAGTGCCATTCGCGTCGAACGGCCCGTGGTCGATATCTCGCAATCCGATATTGATAATACGGTAGAGGTTTTGCGCAAACAACGCGTTCAATACGAACCTGCGGAACGGGAGGCCCAATCGGGCGATCGCATCAATATCGATTATCATGGCCGCATCGATGGCGTAGAGTTTGCAGGAGGTAAAGCCGAGAACTTTACCTTGGTGCTGGGCGAAGGAACGTTACTCAAAGACTTCGAAGAACCGCTGATCGGCATGAGTGCTGGACAGGTCAAAACATTTGAAGTTACCTTTCCGGCAGACTATCATGGTAAAGAGGTCGCCGGAAAGACTGCCGTATTTGAGGTGACTTTAAACGGGGTGGAGTCTTCAAGACTACCCGATGCCGATATGGAATTCGCCAGATCGCTGGGTGTCGCCGATGGCGATATTGAAAAAATGCGCGTCGAAATCGAGGCCAACCTCAGGCGTGAGGCGTCCCGGCGTATAAAGACCAGACTTAAGGAACAGGTCATGCAGGCGCTTCTTGATGCAACCAGCATCCAGGCTCCCAAGGCCCTGGTGGAGATGGAGCAGGAGCGCTTGATGCAGGAAGCGCGAGAGGAACTGGCGTCGCGCGGCCTGAGCGCCAAGAACTTGCCGTTGCCTGAGGATTTGCTTCTGGAAAGAGCGCAACGGCGCGTCAACCTGGGATTGATTTTGGGGGAGTTGGTAAAAAGCCACGGCCTGCATCCAAAGCCCGAGCAGGTGCGTGCGGTGGTAGAGGATCTCGCGCAGAGTTACGAAAATCCGGCGGAGGTGATCAAATGGCATTATTCCGTGCCGGATCGTCTTAATGAGGTCGAGTCGGCAGCGCTGGAAGACAACGTCGTGATGTGGGTATTGGAGAAGGTCGCAGTGGCGGATAAATCAGTGACTTTGGATGAGCTAATGGGAAGATCATAATGCAGCAACTTGACTGGAAGCAGCGTAGTCTCGAGCCGAGCGGGTTGGGCCTGATTCCCATGGTGATCGAGACCAGTGGGAGAGGTGAACGCGCATACGACATCTATTCTCGATTGCTGAAAGAGCGGGTCATATTCCTGGTGGGCCCGGTTACCGAGGGCTCCGCGAACCTGATCGTGGCACAACTCCTGTTTCTGGAGTCTGAAAACGCGGACAAGGATATTCATTTTTATATTAATTCTCCTGGCGGCTTGGTTTCTGCCGGGATGGCGATTTACGATACCATGCAATATATTAAACCCGATGTCAGCACGCTCTGCATAGGGCAGGCGGCAAGCATGGGATCGCTGTTGCTGACGGCCGGCGCCAAGGGTAAACGCTTCTGCCTCGCCAACTCGCGCGTTATGATCCATCAACCGTTAGGGGGCTTCCAGGGGCAGGCTTCAGACATTGAGATACATGCGAAAGAGATTCTGTTTCTAAAACACCGGCTGAATGAGTTGTTGGCGAAGCACAGCGGCCAAAGTATAGAGACTATCGAGAGAGACACAGACCGGGATAACTTTCTCAGTGCCGAGCAGGCGGCGAAATACGGCTTGATCGATGCTGTGCTAACTTCCAGGAGTGAAAGCACGAGTTGAAAAAGATAGGGTGGAAGTGATTGCTGGTCTACGAGCGCAACGGCTCGGATAATGCGGGATAAAACTATGTCAGAGAAAACTGGCGGTGAAAAACTGCTTTATTGTTCCTTCTGCGGCAAAAGTCAACACGAAGTGAAGAAGCTCATTGCCGGCCCATCGGTATTCATTTGCGATGAATGTATCGAGCTTTGCAATGACATCATTCGTGAGGAAATACAAGGCGCTGAAGCTGCCAAGCTTACGAAGTCGGATTTGCCGGTGCCGCATGAAATTTGCCAGATCCTCGATCACTATGTAATTGGCCAGGAACAGGCGAAGAAGATCCTGTCAGTAGCGGTTTACAACCATTACAAACGGCTGAGAAACCTGGCAAAGGCGACGGATGCCGATGAAATCGAGCTGGCGAAGAGCAATATTCTGCTTATCGGGCCGACAGGTTCGGGCAAGACATTGCTCGCGCAGACGTTGGCGCGATTGCTTGATGTGCCTTTTGTGATGGCCGACGCGACAACGCTGACCGAAGCAGGCTACGTCGGCGAGGATGTGGAAAACATCATTCAGAAGCTGCTCCAGAAATGCAATTACGATGCAGAAAAGGCGCAGCAGGGGATAGTCTACATTGATGAAATTGACAAGATTTCGCGCAAATCGGACAACCCGTCGATTACACGGGATGTTTCAGGGGAAGGCGTACAGCAGGCCCTGTTGAAATTGATCGAAGGGACCATCGCTTCGGTACCGCCCCAGGGGGGTAGAAAACATCCCAATCAAGAGTTTGTGCAGGTGGATACCACCAACATTCTTTTCATTTGCGGCGGTGCTTTTGATGGGCTCGACAAGGTAATACGCGCCCGATCCGAAAAGGGAGGGATAGGTTTTGGCGCCAATGTGAGAAGCCGCGACGGACGGAAGGACTTCGGCGAAGTATTACGAGGCGTAGAGCCTGAAGATCTGGTCAAATATGGCCTGATACCGGAATTCGTTGGACGTCTGCCCGTGGTTGCAACGCTGGAAGAACTGGATGAGTCGGCGTTGATTCAAATATTGACCGAACCAAAGAACGCGCTCATCAAGCAGTACCAGAAAATGTTTCACATGGAGGGGGGCGTCGATCTCGAATTCCGCGAGCAGGCCCTGAAAGCAATAGCCAAGAAGGCGCTGGCGCGAAAGACCGGGGCGCGTGGTTTGCGTTCCATTCTGGAGAGTGCTCTGCTGGACACGATGTTCGATCTTCCATCGCTGGAAAATGTTGCCAAGGTAGTAATCGATCATGGTTCGGTCAATGGCGATATCAAACCCATCCTGATCTATTCAGATAAGCCGAAGGTAGCCAAGAGCTGTTAATACACGTCCCGTATTTGCATTGTCCGTTGAATTTCTCCGCGGCGTCCCCATAACTCTTGTTTGTCTCTTATAGGTGAGCCGACATGTCTTCTCCAGTGAACGATCCTACTCAAATTTCATTACCGCTGTTACCGTTGCGCGATGTCGTCGTTTTTCCGCATATGGTCATTCCTCTTTTCGTTGGAAGGCCTAAATCCATAAAAGCGCTGGAAATCGCCATGGAATCCGGCAAGAGCATCTTGCTCGTGGCTCAGAAATTTGCAGCCAAGGACGAGCCGGCGCCGGAGGATCTCTACGGCGTCTCCACCGTTGCAAACCTGCTGCAGATGCTCAAATTGCCGGACGGTACCGTCAAGGTGCTGGTGGAAGGCGGCCGCCGCGCACGCATTATCAACGTAACCGACGACGGCACGTATTTTTCCGGTCAGGCAGCATTGCTGCCTCCGGATGCTATCGATAATCATGAAGTTGAAGCAATGCGACGCGCGATGCTGGCTCAATTCGACCAGTATGTAAAGCTCAATAAAAAGATTCCTCCCGAAATACTGACTTCGCTTAGCGGCATAGATGAAGCAGGGCGTCTTGCTGACACAATTGCTGCCCATTTGCCCTTGAAACTTGAGCAAAAGCAGGAAGTGCTGGAAATTTTCGATGTACCGAAGCGCCTGGAACATCTGCTGGGGTTGCTGGAAACTGAACTCGATATACTTCAGGTGGAAAAACGCATTCGTGGACGCGTCAAGCGTCAGATGGAGAAAAGCCAGCGGGACTACTATCTCAACGAGCAGGTGAAAGCTATCCAGAAGGAGTTGGGCGAGGGTGAAGATGGCGCCGATCTGGAAGAAATCGACAAGAAAATACAAGCAGCCCAGATGTCCAGGGAAGCTCGCGCCAAGGCAGAGGCAGAACTGAAAAAACTCCGATTGATGTCTCCGATGTCGGCGGAAGCCACGGTAGTTCGCAATTATATCGATGCGCTGGTCGCGCTGCCGTGGAAAAAAAGGAGCAAAATCAGCAAGAACCTCGGTGCTGCCGAGGTCGTGCTTGAGCAGGATCATTACGGGCTCGAGAAGGTCAAGGAGCGAATCGTCGAGTACCTGGCTGTGCAGCAGCGTGTGGATAAATTGAAAGCGCCCATTCTTTGTCTGGTAGGCCCTCCCGGAGTGGGCAAAACCTCGTTGGGACAATCCATTGCGCGTGCTACCAACCGCAAATTCGTGCGTATGTCACTGGGCGGTGTTCGTGACGAGGCCGAGATACGCGGTCATCGCCGCACTTATATCGGTTCGATGCCCGGCAAGATACTGCAAAACATGACCAAGGTGAGCGTCAAGAATCCCTTGTTTCTACTGGATGAAGTGGACAAGATGGGTATGGATTTTCGTGGCGATCCTTCATCTGCACTTTTGGAAGTTCTTGATCCAGAACAAAATAATTCTTTTGTGGACCATTATATCGAGGTTGAGTACGACTTGTCCGATGTCATGTTTGTCGCCACCGCGAACACGCTGAATATACCGCCGGCGCTGCTTGATCGCATGGAAGTAATCAGGTTGTCGGGCTATACGGAGGATGAGAAACTGAACATTGCCACGCGCTATTTACTGCCTAAACAGATAAAAAACCATGGATTGAAGGAAAACGAACTGGCAGTATCAGAGTCTGCCCTGCGCGATATTACGCGCTATTACACGCGTGAGGCCGGCGTGCGGGCAATGGAACGGGAAATCTCGAAAATTTGCCGTAAAGTCGTGAAGGCATTACTGCTGAAAAGTGATCAAAAGAAGATTACGGTCACAGGACGGAATCTCGACAAATATCTGGGCGTAAGACGCTACACATATGGCGTTGCGGAAGAAAAAAACCAGGTAGGACAGGTTACGGGTCTGGCATGGACCGAAGTGGGGGGCGAACTATTAACCATTGAAGCTGTGGTGTTGCCTGGCAAGGGGAAAACCATCACAACCGGAAAATTGGGTGAGGTGATGCAGGAGTCGGTTCAGGCAGCCCTCTCGGTAGTGCGCAGTCGCTCACGAGCCTTGGGTATTGCCGACGATTTTTATCAGAAGAACGATATTCATATTCACTTGCCCGAGGGCGCGACACCCAAGGATGGCCCGAGCGCAGGTATCGGCATCTGCATTGCGATGGTATCGGCTCTGACCAGTATTCCGGCTCGGGCGGCTGTGGCAATGACAGGGGAGATTACGTTGCGTGGTGAGGTCCTGCCTATCGGCGGCCTCAAGGAGAAACTGTTGGCGGCGCATCGCGGCGGCATAAAAACGGTGCTGATCCCGGAGGATAACGTCAAGGACTTGGCGGAAATTCCGGAAAACATTAAAAATAGATTGGATATTCATCCGGTGAAATGGATAGATCAGGTCCTGGATCTGGCCTTGGAGCGCAAACCGGAACCGCTTCCCTCCGCCTCACCCGTATCCGCTCCTGGTCCGGTTGCGGCCGAAGGGGGCGTAGCGAGCGTTGTTATCAAGCACTAAAGATTTCTGCCTCATGTCAGTCGATGGGGCAGAAAGCAAGCTGTATAGACCATATTTATTTTCGGCCTTTCATTTTGGATAAGATTCCTGCGTAAAATGTAGTATGAAACGTTCTCTGAAATATTTTTACAATTGCTTGACCAAGCACAAGCGGCTTGATATAAAACCGATTGCAGGGTTTTTGTAACTCTTTAACAATAACGAAAGGGGAATCACGTGAATAAATCCGAACTTATCGATGCCATCGCCAAATCTTCCGACATTTCCAAAGCCTCTGCGGGAAATGCGCTGGACGGTGCGTTGTCTGCTATTAAAGCGGCTTTGAAAAAAGGCCAAAGTGTCACCCTGGTTGGATTTGGAACTTTCAAAGTGGGGAAGCGCGCGGCCCGCACCGGCCGGAATCCCCGCACTGGCGCAGCTATCAAAATTGAAGCTACCAAGGTACCGAAATTCAGCGCTGGCAAGGCGCTCAAGGATGCAGTAAACTAGCGTCCTTTAAATCGGGGTGCTTAGCTCAGTTGGTAGAGCGTCGCCCTTACAAGGCGAATGTCGGCGGTTCGACCCCGTCAGCACCCACCAGTAGCTTTTTGATCGTTGGAGTGGTAGTTCAGTTGGTTAGAATACCGGCCTGTCACGCCGGGGGTCGCGGGTTCGAGTCCCGTCCACTCCGCCAGATTTTGGCTTAAACCAGGGCGAACGCAAGTTCGCCTTTTTTATTCATTTTCTGTCCATCAATGTTTGATTTTGTCCATAAAAAAAGACGAATCGTCCAGGTCATCCTGGCGCTCGCCACGCTGCCGTTCCTGTTCTGGGGCCTCGAATCATATCAAAGCAAGGAGGGCGAAGATCAAGTTGCGTCCGCAGCCGGCGAAAAGATCCTTCGCCAGGAATTCGATCAGGCCGTGCGCAATCAGAAGGACACCATGCGGGCTTCGATGGGAGCGGGCTTTGACGAGGCCCTGCTGGATAAACCCGAAGTGCGATCCGCAATATTGGAAGGGCTCATTCAGCAGCGCTTACTGAAGCATGAAGCATCTCGTGTGGGATTGGCTGTACCGGATGCCCAGCTTGTGGAAACAATACAAAGTATCTCTTCATTTCAAGAAGACGGAAAATTTTCCAAACCGCGCTATGAAGAACTGTTGCGTGGACAGGGGCTCAGTCCGCAAGCGTTCGAAGCACGGGTGCGCCAGGAACTGATGCGCCAGCAGTTGATCGCGCCTTACAGCGAAAGCGGCTTCATTTCCGATACGGTAGCGGAGCGGGTCCTTCGGTTGAGTGAAGAAAAGCGCGAGGTTAGCTTGGTTCAAATACGGCCGGAACAGTTTCTGGGCCATATCAAACCTGATGATGTAGCCATCAAGTCATACTATGACAGTCACCAGGCAGAATTTCAATTGCCGGAACAGGTACGGCTCGAGTATCTGGTGTTATCGCTGGATGAGCTCATTAAACAATCGCATGTCAGTACTGATGAAGCGGAGAAGTACTTCGACGAGCACCGGGGTGAGTTCGGGCAACCCGAGGAGCGTCGGGCGAGCCACATTCTTCTGAGCGCGCCCGCAACGGCGCCGGAATCAGAGCGAGCGGCCGCACGAGCCAAAGCTGAGCAGTTGCTTATGGAAATTAAAAAAGCACCGGAACGCTTTGCGGATCTTGCCAGGGAATATTCCCAGGATCCGGGTTCCGCGGCCAAAGGCGGTGACCTCGGCTTCTTTGCGCGCAACATGATGGTCAAGTCTTTTGAAGACGCGGTTTTCCAGATGAAGCTGGATGAGATCAGCAAGGTGGTCGAGACGGATCATGGTTTTCATATCATCCAGCTTTCCGCCATCAAGAACGCGGAACCGGTCAGTTTCGACAAGGTAAGAGGTCAGGTTGAGCAGGACGTGAAGAAACAGAAAGCCGAGAAGGTTTTCGGCGAAATGGCGGACGAATTCAGCAATATGGTATATGAGCAGAGCGATAGCTTGCAGCCCGCCGCCGAGAAATTCGGCTTATCCATACAGCAGAGCGACTGGACTGGAAGGAACGGCGGCCAGCCACCTTATTTCACCAACGAAAGACTGCTGCAAGCGGCTTTTTCGGACGATGTCATCAAGGATAAACGCAACACCGAGGCAGTCGAAGTTTCGCCGAACACGCTGGTTTCAGCGAGGCTATTGAATTACCGGCCAGCGACTACGCTCTCCATAACGGAGTTGAAGGATAAAATTTCCGGGCTTATCGCGCGGCAGGAAGCTGACAAGGCGGCTATCAATGAGGGAAAGCAGAAGCTCGCGCAACTGCAGGAGGGCAAAGACGGGGCCGTCAAGTGGGGCGCTACCCAGCAGATTTCCCGCAAGGAGCCCCATGGTCTTGACAACGAAACCCTGCGGGCGGTTTTCAAGGCCGACGCGACAAAACTCCCGTCCTATACCGGGATTGCGAATCCCCAAGGCGGTTTTACCTTGATTCGCGTCGAGCATGTCACCAAACCAGCCCCGCCGGAGGCAGCACAACAACAAGCTTTTGCCAGACAATTGCAGCAGTTGATTGCCCAGGAGGAGCTCTCGGCTTATCTGGCCGGGGTCAGGAAACGGTATGAGGTATCGGTGAGTAACGAGAACCTGGAGAAGTAGCAGAAAGCAAGCCGCGGTCAGCGGCTACATGATATCAAATGCGACTGTGTTAAACCCCGCATCGACATGGGTAATCTCGCCGGTAACACCGCTTGCCAGATCGCTGCACAGAAAAGCCGCGACATTTCCGACTTCCATAATGGAAACATTACGCCGTAGCGGTGATACTTTTTCGGTATAGCTCAACAGTTTTCCGAAGTTGCCGATTCCAGCCGCTGCCAGGGTTTTGATCGGGCCTGCTGAAATCGCGTTGACCCGTATCCCCTTGGGACCGAGGCTGGAAGCCATGAATCGCACATTCGCCTCAAGGCTCGCTTTGGCTAATCCCATAACATTGTAATTCGGCATAACCCTTGTCGAACCCAGATAGGTAAGTGTGAGAAGCGAGCCGTTCCGGCCTTGCATCAGTGGTATTCCAGCTTTCGCCAAGGCAGTGAAACTGTAGGAGCTCACGTCGTGGGCTATGCGGAAAGCCTCGCGATTTACGCTTTCGACATAATCCCCGCTTAGTGCCTCGCGCGGAGCGAAGGCTATGGAATGGACGATACAGTCAAGGCCATCCCAATGTTTTCCCAAGTCGTCGAAACATTGCGCAATTTCGTTATCATTTGAAACATCGCACGGGAAAAGTAAATCGCTGCCGAACTCCGCAATTACTTTTTGAACCCGCTCGCGCACCGCTTCTCCCTGATAAGTAAAAGCCAGTTGCGCGCCTTCGCGATGCATCGCTTTTGCAATGCCGTAGGCAATGGAACGATTACTCAGTAGTCCGGTGATGAGAATGCGTTTATCGGCAAGAAGTGTCATGTAATATACCTTACGAAGGTTGAATGGCGGAATGGTCCTGAATCCGGAAATGGGTCCTGGCAGCAAGCACCATAAAGGATCGAGTGACACGAAAGGCTGTTGCGGGTAAGCGCGTCAAGCTGAAAAAACCAGTCAACTGCCGGACTTTGGATTATAGCTTCAAGTCTTTCATCCTTGTAAGATCATCAAATGCCGCCTGGGTGCCGATCAGTTCTTTACCATCTCTGCGCTATACAATCGCATCGATGAAAGCTGTACTTACGGATATCGAGACACGTCTCGGTACGTCTCCGGTTTCGCAAGCGGGAAACATGACGATCGCTTTTCAGGATGAAATATCCCAAAGAAGAGCAAGTCCAAAAGCGAATGGCGCATTCCGCGTGGTAGGGGACTTTGGCAAAAACCTGCTGCAACAGGTCGCCTCCCGTACCTGCCCATGCGCACCGTCCCTTGTAATCTACGGTAAAATCGGGTGTTCATCGCGTTACACGCTATGGCATGACCATTATGTTAGCAGCGAACCACGGCCTCTTTTTCGGCGGTACTCATGAATTATCCCTCGCCCGATCCTGCCGAAACCGTTCCTCCCGGAGGAGTTATTCGACGACTCCTTAAATACCTGCTGGCCTCGTTCGCCGTTTTTATCTGCGCCTGCAGCGGCAATCCATGGAACAATCCCTATCCGGTCTCCGACTCGGAAAAAAATATTCTCTATGCCGCATTTGCAGAGCGTCCAAAGCATCTCGATCCGGTGCAATCCTATAGTTCCAACGAAATACTCATCACGGCGCAGATCTATGAGCCGCCATTGCAATATCATTATTTGAAACGCCCCTACCAGTTGATCCCATCAGCGGCGGCGGGAATGCCGGTGGCGCAATATCTCGACAAGAACGGCGTACATTTGCATGCCGATGCCGACGCAGAAAAAATCGCTTATACGATTTATGAAATTTCCATCCAGCCTGGTATTCGTTATCAGCCTCATCCTGCTTTCGCCAGAAATGAACGGGGAGATTATCGCTATCATGATCTCACTGTAGAGGCTCTGGCTGATATTCATAAACTGGGCGATCTTCGGGATACCGGTTCCCGCGAGTTGACTGCCGAGGATTATGTTTTTCAGATTAAACGGCTGGCACACCCTAGGCTGCATTCGCCCATTTTTGGCTTGATGTCCGATTACATTGTTGGACTCAAGGAATATTCCGCGACGCTACAGGCCGCCGCCGAGGCGCAGTTCAAGGAAGGGGGCAAGGATACTTATCTGGATCTGAGTAGCTATCCTCTTGAGGGCGCGGAGGTACTGGGGCCTTACACCTATCGCATCAAGATCAAGGGTAAATACCCGCAATTCATGTACTGGCTGGCAATGCCTTTTTTTGCTCCCATTCCCTGGGAAGCGGAGCGTTTTTACAGCCAAAGCGGATTATCGGAAAAAAATATCACTCTCGACTGGTATCCGGTGGGCACCGGGCCTTATATGCTCACCGAGAACGATCCCAACCGTGTGATGATACTGGAGAAGAACCCCAATTTTCATGGCGAGGCTTATCCGACCGAAGGCATGCCCGGTGATGTGGACGCGGGATTGCTGAGGGACGCGGGAGAGCTGCTGCCTTTTATCGACAAGGTGATATATAGCCGGGAGAGGGAAAGTATTCCCCGCTGGAACAAATTCCTGCAAGGCTATTACGACGCATCCGCAATCGGTTCCGATAGTTTCGATCAGGCGATCCAACTGACGGGTGGGCAGGGCGAAGCAACAGTGACCGAGGCGATGAAAGAGCAGGGTATTCGTCTGGAGACGGCGGTGGCGGCATCCACGAATTACCTGGGCTTCAATATGCTGGACCCGGTAGTGGGCGGAACAGATAAGCACGGGCGCGAGTCTGCCAGAAAGCTGCGCCAGGCCATTTCCATCGCGGTCGATTATGAAGAGTATGTTTCCATATTTGCCAATGGCCGCGGCATTCCGGCGCAGGGCCCTATCGCGCCTGGTATTGCAGGACACCGCGATGGAAAAGAAGGAATGAATCCAGTCGTGTATGACTGGGTGAACGGACGGGCGCAGCGAAAACCGATTGAAGCGGCCAGAAAACTACTGGCTGAGGCCGGCTATCCAGACGGCATGAACAGAAAGACAGGCGAGCCGCTGGTGCTTTATTTCGATGTGACCGCCCGCGGGGCGGAGGACAAATCCAGTCTCGACTGGATGCGCAAACAGTTTCAGAAACTCAATATCCAGCTCGTGGTTCGAAGTACCGACTATAACCGTTTTCAGGACAAGATTCGCAAGGGCAACGCTCAAATTTTCGAGTGGGGCTGGAATGCCGATTACCCCGATCCGGAGAATTTTTTGTTCCTGCTGCATGGTCCCCAGCAGAAGGTGGGTAACGAAGGTGAAAACGCCGCCAATTACTCCAACCCCGAATATAACCGCCTTTTCGATCAGATGAAGAATATGGAGAATGGCCCCAGGCGCCAGCACATCATCGACAGGATGGTAGATATTCTTCGTCATGATGCGCCTTGGCTGTGGGGCTATCATCCCAAGGATTACGGGCTTTATCACTCCTGGTATGGCAATGTCAAACCGAACAGATTATCGAACAATAATGTCAAATACTTTCGCATCGATGCCGAAGTGAGGAACCAGAAGCGGCGCGAATGGAATAAGCCGGTACTGTGGCCTATCGGTGGGGGATTGATCATACTCGCTATCAGCCTGCTTCCCGCTGCAATCGTTTATCGCCGCAAGGAGCGGAACGCCGGTATAAGGCGTGCCGGGCCAAATGAAGATATCGAGGTCACGCGCTTAAATGCTTAATTACATTGTAAGGCGGGTGCTTTACGCTGTCCCCATTCTCATTGGCGTCAACCTGATCACCTTCACGTTATTCTTCGTTGTGAATACGCCCGATGATATGGCACGGATGCAACTGGGTATCAAGCGTGTGACGCCCGAGGCCATCAACAAGTGGAAGCAGGAGCGTGGCTATGACAAGCCACTGATGTTTAACCATGCAGAGGATGGATTTGCAAAATTTACGCATACTATCTTTTTCGAGAAGTCGGCTGCCATGTTCGCTTTTCGTTTCGGCCCTGCCGACGACGGGCGTGATATTGCCCATGAAATCAGAACACGGATGGTGCCCAGCCTGGCCATCGCATTGCCGGTATTTCTGTTGGGGCTGGGCGTTTACATCGTCTTCGCGCTGATAATGGTTTTTTTTCGGGCTACCTACGTGGATTTCTGGGGCGTGGTACTATGCGTCGCGCTCATGTCGATCTCCAGCTTATTCTATATAATCGGCGGACAATTCCTGATCAGCAAATTATGGCACCTGGTGCCGATTTCTGGATATGGACAGGGACTGGATGCCGGCAAGTTCCTGATTCTTCCGGTCATTATCGGCGTCATTAGCGGCGCCGGAGCGAACACGCGCTGGTACCGTACCATTTTTCTGGAAGAAATGGGCAAGGATTATGTCCGTACCGCCCGTGCCAAGGGTCTGCCGGAAAGTTTCGTGCTGTTCGGGCACGTACTCCGAAACGCCATGATTCCGATACTCACGGGGGCGGTGGTGGTGATCCCCCTGTTATTTTTAGGCAGCCTCATTACCGAATCGTTTTTCGGTATCCCCGGCTTGGGCAGCTATACGATCGACGCCATCAATTCGCAGGATTTCGCGGTAGTGCGGGCGATGGTCTTTCTGGGATCGTTGCTTTATATCGTCGGCCTTATATTGACGGACATTTCCTATACCGTGGTTGACCCCAGGGTAAGGCTGGAATAATGCTGCTCCGGTAAACCAGACATGGCTTTTAAACCTGTAGTTCTCTGGACAGACGCGCTGGTCTATCTGCTTGTGGCAGTAGTACTCGTATTTGTCTGGCATGTACGGCGAAGCCCGCACCTTCTTGTGCCATGGCGGCGCGTGAGTCACAGTGCGAGCGGCATGGCAGCACTCACGGTATTGATGTTCTTTATCATTATCGGGTTACTCGATACGGTGCATTTACGTCCCGCTGTGGGAAACGCCAACAGCGGCGCCGGTGAGCAGGCATACAGCGTGGAAGTGTTGAGTCTGCTCGATCTGATCGCCACCCCGCTGCGCGTACACGTGGAAAAGACCTATTCAGCGCCCTTTGCCGCGCACCTTTACGCTCGAGAAACAGTGGAGCTCCCGGATGGCAGGCAAACACGGGAATTTCCCCGGCTGAAATTCGGCGGAGCGCATTTGCAGGATCCCGAAGCGCAGCTTATCACCGACGTTGTGTCGAGAGCCGGAGCGGGCGGAGGCCTGGGATTACTCCTCTGGTGCCTGCTGCTGGCGTCGCTGGCTGCCTGGGTGGCGCGCCGCAGTGGCGAGACCTTCATGTCGACGCTTTCCGCCATCTCGCGTGGCGCTACCGCAATCCCATGGAATGCAGTGGCTATCGTGCTCTTGCTGATACTATTGCTCAGCGGTGCCGCGCTGGCATTGTGCGGAAATTACCACATATTAGGTACCGACAAGGTAGGACAGGACGTTTTTTACCAGTCGCTCAAAAGCATCCGTACCGGACTCGTGATCGGAACCCTGACTACGTTGATGATGCTCCCTTTTGCGCTGCTTCTGGGTATTACGGCGGGCTACTTCCGGGGGTGGATAGATGATGTGATTCAATACCTCTATACGACGCTGAGTTCGATTCCGGGTGTTTTGCTCATCGCAGCGGCGGTACTGATGATGCAGGTTTATATCGAGACCCGCCCTGAGCTATTCGATACAATTGCCGCGCGGGCGGACCTGCGCCTGCTGTTTCTCTGCATCATACTCGGGGTTACGAGTTGGACCGGCCTGTGCCGTCTACTGCGCGGCGAGACATTGAAGTTGCGCGAAATGGAGTATATACAGGCGGCTCACGCGTTTGGTGTTTCCCATTGGCGCATTATCAGCCGGCACATTCTTCCTAACGTAATGCATATCGTGCTCATTACGACTGTCATGGATTTCAGCGGCCTGGTTCTCGCGGAGGCCGTATTGTCTTACGTCGGTGTCGGGGTTGATCCGTCGACGATCAGTTTTGGGACCATGATCAATGCCGCGCGGCTGGAAATGGCGCGTGAGCCGGTGGTATGGTGGGCCTTGCTCGCGGCTTTCAGCTTCATGTTCGCGCTGGTGTTGAGCGCTAATCTATTTGCCGATGCGGTACAGAATGCATTTGACCCACGCGTGAGAACCCTGTCGGTAAAAATTGGCACATTGCGGCGCAAAAAAACCGGGAAAGCGCCGAAAGCCAAACCGGTTTCCGCTGGAATCGAAGGCCCCCTTTCCTCATGAGCGCCGTGCTGCAAATCAGCAACCTTGAAACCATCCTGCATACGGAGGCAGCGCTGGTGCGGGCCGTGGACGGGCTTACGCTGCAAGTCATGAGAGGCGAGACTTTCGCCCTATTGGGCGAATCCGGCTGTGGCAAGTCCATGACTGCTTTGTCCGTCATGCGGTTACTGCCAGAGATAGGTGAAATCGTAGCGGGTTCTGTCAAGCTCGATGGAGAGGACCTTCTGCTGCTGCCGGAGACCGCGATGCGCAGTATTCGCGGAAAGCGCATCAGCATGATCTTCCAGGAGCCGATGCTGAGCCTGAATCCAGTAATGACGGTCGCACAGCAGATTGGCGAGGTCCTGCGGCGGCACTTCAATTTACGCGGCGCGGCTGCGCAAAAACGCATATACGAACTTTTGAATGAGGTAGGAATCCCCGACGCATCGCAGCGCATGAATGAATATCCTTTCCAGTTTTCGGGCGGGATGAAGCAGCGAATGATGATAGCAATGGCGTTGGCGGGTGAACCAGAGCTCCTCATCGCCGATGAGCCGACTACTGCTCTCGATGTTACCATTCAGGCCCAGGTGCTCAATCTCATGCGTGATTTGCAGCAACGTGAGGGGATGGCTATCCTGCTGATTACTCACGATCTCGGTGTGGCGGCAGAAATGGCGCATCGGGTGGGAATAATGTACGCAGGGGAAATGGTAGAGACAGCAACGCGCGAAGAATTTTTCCGCGAGCCTGCGCATCCCTACTCGCGAAAATTACTTGCCTCGCTGCCGGGGCGGGATAGACGCCGGCAGGGCTTGCGGTTGGCGGCGATCAGCGGAAATGTGCCGCCATTGTCACGCGAATTCGTAGGCTGCCGTTTTGCCGATCGCTGTGATCAGGCCTGGGGGTTATGTCATGACGTGGCGCCGGGGTGGGCGGCGCTGGCCGGCGAACATCACGTCAGGTGCCATCTTTTTAATCAGAACCTGGGATCACAAGTTAATGAGCAAGGGCTAAGGGATGCGGAGCCGGAGGTCTTGGCGCTGAACTCCGGGCGCGCGGATGAGTCCAATATCCAGATCATATCGAATCCAGAATCTCATGTTTCCCATTCATGCCTGTTGTCCGCCACTGACCTGAAAGTCTACTTTCCCATCCGTAAGGGCTTGATGAAACAGGTGGTGGGGCATGTCAAAGCGGTAGATGGCGTGTCGCTGGAAATTGGCCTGGGCAAGACGGTGGCGTTGGTGGGAGAATCGGGCTGCGGGAAGACGACAGTCGGCAAGGGTATCCTGCAACTGATCCCGTTATCCAGCGGCAGCGTGCGTTATAACGGGCTCGAATTGGTTGGGTTGGAACGCAAACGGTTGCGGAAATTACGTTCTGAATTCCAGCTTATATTCCAGGACCCGTATTCATCGCTCAATCCGAGGATGCGCATTGTCGACATTATCGAAGAGGGCATGAATGCCCTGAATGTCGAAGACAGCAAAGCAAACGATACGGCGCATCGACCTGATATCGCGAAGCGGCCTCAAGTCGATGCCCTGCTGGAAAGTGTCGGGTTGCCGCCGGAAGCAAAATGGCGTTATCCACATGAGTTTTCCGGCGGCCAGCGTCAGCGTATCGCCATCGCACGTGCTCTGGCCGTTAACCCCAAGCTGATTGTGTGCGATGAACCTACCAGCGCACTGGACGTATCGGTTCAAGCCCAGATTCTGAACCTGTTGAACGAATTGCAGGACAATCTGGGATTGGCCTATCTATTCATCACTCATAATATTTCAGTAGTTGAATATCTCGCGGATGAAGTGGCGGTAATGTATCTTGGAAGAATTGTAGAACGGGGAAGCGTGGACGAAGTTTTGATCAGCCCCAGGCATCCATATACCCAGGCTCTGATGTCGGCGATTCCCGTGATCGAGCTTGAATCGAAACGTCATATTATCCGGCTCCACGGAGACCTGCCTTCACCCGCCAACCCGCCGTCCGGTTGTCACTTTCATCCTCGTTGCCCTCACGTCATGCCAATTTGCCGCGAAATTTACCCGGCGGCAAGTTCATTCAGCCCAACGCATACCGCGCACTGTTATCTTTATCCCCAGGAACAAGACCCAGCAGCGCCTCTCGAATCACAAGCATAAGGAAACCTCATGATGGTCGGTCAGCAAGTGGCGCGGCGTCGCACGTTTGCCATAATTTCTCATCCGGATGCCGGTAAGACGACGCTTACCGAAAAGTTGCTGTTGTTTGCGGGCGCCATTCATATCGCAGGCAGCGTCAAGGCGCGAAAGGCGAGCCGGCACGCCACCTCCGACTGGATGGAGATCGAAAAGCAGCGAGGTATCTCGGTGGCCAGTTCCGTGATGCAGATGGAGTACCGCGATTGCGTCATCAATCTCCTGGATACACCCGGCCACCAGGATTTCTCCGAGGACACGTATCGCGTTCTAACCGCCGTTGACGCCGCGCTGATGGTGATCGACGCCGCCAATGGCGTCGAAGCCCAGACACTGCGTCTGCTGGAGGTGTGCCGTGCACGCAACACGCCCATTCTCACTTTCGTGAATAAAATGGATCGCGAAGTACGTGAACCGCTCGATCTTATCAATGAAATCGAACAAACGCTGGGCATGGCCGCCGTGCCTTTTACCTGGCCGATGGGCATGGGCCGCAGCTTCAAAGGCGTATTCGACCTGCAGCGCGATAGCATGCGCGTTTTTCAGCCTGGGTCCGACAGGCTGGATGATGAAGACGAGATCATCAAGGGGCTGGATAACCCGGTACTCGAAGAACGCTTTGCGGATGGCGCCGCTATCATGCAGCAGGAAATCGAACTGATACGCGGCGCTTCACCCGAATTCAGCCATGAAGCCTTTCTCGCCGGCCAGCAGACCCCGGTATTTTTTGGCTCAGCCATCAACAACTTCGGCGTGCGAGAAGTACTTGATGCGCTGGTTAATCTTGCCCCGCCGCCCGGATCGCGTATGGCCTTGCAGCGGCAGGTGCAACCGGGTGAACCCAGATTTTCAGGGGTGGTGTTCAAGATTCAGGCTAACATGAATCCAGCTCACCGGGATCGCATCGCCTTTGTGAGGATATGCTCGGGTCGGTTCGATCGCGGCATGAACCTCAGGATTGTGCGTAACGGTAAGGATATCCGCACCAACGGCGTGGTGTCGTTTCTTTCCCAGCGGCGCGACTTGCTCGATATCGCCTATCCCGGCGATATCATCGGGATCCCTAACCATGGAACACTGCAGCTGGGGGATACACTGACCGAAGGCGAGCGATTGCAATTCACGGGCTTGCCGTTTTTTGCGCCCGAAATCTTCCAGACGGTCGAGCTCGCCGATCCGATGCGTAGCAAACAGCTCAAATTGGGATTGGCACAGTTGGGCGAGGAGGGTGCGATTCAGGTGTTTCGTCCTCATTGGGGCGGGACGCTGCTGCTGGGTGCGGTAGGTACTTTGCAATTCGAGGTGGTAGCACACCGGCTCAAGCATGAATATGGCGTCGATGCCCGGCTCGCGCCTGCCAAGTACCAGTTGGCCCGATGGGTCACTGCGGACGACTCCCGCGAGCTCAAGCGATTCATCGATACCAATGCGCACCGGATAGCCTATGACGTCGTCGATGCCCCGACTTTCCTGGCTTCATATGGAGCGGAACTGAGCGTAGCAGAGGAAAGCTGGAAGTATATTCAGTTCCATCGAATGCGAGAGCATGCCGGACTATTATTCCAGACTCATCTCGACAGGTAAAATGAGTTAACGGTTAGTTGACTTCGGCAAGCAGCCTGCTGATCGCTTGCTGTGCCTGATGGAGATAGCCGTCGCCAAACAGATTGAGATGGTTCAGTATGTGATAGAGGTTATAAAGCGTTTTACGCGTTTCATAGCCGGCGTCAAGCGGATAGGCTTCCCGGTAAGCGGCATAAAACGCCTCGGAGAAACCGCCGAAAAGTTCGGTCATGGCGATATCCGTCTCGCGATCGCCATAATACACAGCTGGGTCGAATAGCACTGGCCGGGCTGCGTCATCAAAGTCATGGTTGCCGCTCCATAAGTCGCCATGCAATAGTGACGCAACCGGTTGCGGTCCTGGAAAAAAGAAATGAAGTTTCTCCAACAGTTGCTCGCCCTGCGCCTGTAGTCTTCCGGTGTAGCCATTCACGCCGGCGAGCCGCAATTGATAACCCAGGCGGTGTCTGCGCCAGAATTCAATCCAGTCGGCACAGGATTGATTGATTTGCGGGGTGGCGCCGATCGTGTTATCGCGCGTCCACCCGAATTTTCCGGAAGTAAAATGATGCATGGCGGCAAGCCCCGCGCCCAGAGCTGCCGCGCTGCCGCGAGTAGCCCTGCCCATCTCCAGATATTCCAGCACCAGCCATGCCTCGGATGTATTTCTCCCCCGGCATATCGGCATGGGAACGCGCAACGCGCGGGTATTGTGGATTTCCTGGAGACCTGCCGCTTCCGCATCAAACATCGCCAGGCTTTCGGCATTATTCAGTTTGACGAAAAATCGCTGGCCGTTGCCTTCGATCCGATGCGTTTGATTGATACAGCCGCCACCAACGGAAGAAATGGTTTCGACGGCGAATGGAATACCGGTGGAGCGACTGATCTGTGCCGAGATTTCAGACCAGGCAGGCATAAGTAGCAGGTGGCCGCTTGAAGGGCCGCTTTATCAGGATAGACATTTCCGTGCGCGGGCGATGGCCGCGCTTACCTGTGCCGGCGCCGTTCCGCCGATATGGTTGCGGCTGTTGACAGAGCCTTCCAGGGTCAGCACAGCGAAGATGTCGTCCTCGATGAGCGGCGAGAATTGTTGCAACTCCGGCAGGGTAAGTGCGCCCAGGTCCCGCCCGCTGTTATCGGCAAAGCGCACCGCCTGCGCGACGGATTCATGCGCTTCACGAAAAGGCAGCCCTTTTTTCACCAGGTAATCCGCCAGGTCGGTCGCAGTGGCATAACCACGCATCGCGGCCTTATACATTGCATCCTGGTTGACACGAACCCCTGTCAGCATGTCGGCATAGATACGCAGCGTGTCAGTGAGCGTATCTACCGTATCGAACAAGGGTTCCTTGTCTTCCTGATTATCCTTGTTGTAAGCAAGCGGTTGCGCCTTCATCAGGGTAAGCAGTGCAACCAGGTGGCCGTTGACGCGCCCCGTCTTGCCGCGTACCAGCTCCGGCACATCGGGGTTTTTCTTTTGCGGCATGATGGACGAACCGGTGCAGAACCGGTCGGCGAGATCGATGAAGCCGAACGATGGATTCATCCATAAAATCAGTTCCTCGGATAATCGGGACAGATGTGTCATGATCAGTGCCGCAGCGGCACAGAACTCGATGGCAAAATCCCGGTCGGAAACCGCATCCAGCGAATTTTCGCAAACGCCGTCGAACCCCAGTTCTTGCGCCACCCTGTCACGGTTGATCGGATAACTGGTCCCTGCCAGCGCTGCCGCGCCCAACGGCAATCTGTTCACGCGCTTTCGGCAGTCAGATAATCGTTCGACATCGCGCTTCAGCATTTCAAAATATGCCATGAGATGGTGGCCGAAGACGACCGGCTGCGCCACCTGCAAATGCGTGAAACCCGGCATCACCGTATCGGTATGTTTTTCCGCGAGATCCAGCAACGCGCGCTGCATCGCATGGATGAGGCTGATAATGTCGTCGATTGAAGCGCGCAGATAGAGCCGTATATCGGTAGCCACCTGGTCGTTGCGTGATCTTGCCGTGTGCAGCCGCTTCCCGGCATCGCCAATGAGGGCAGTCAGGCGTTTCTCGATATTGAGGTGTACATCCTCCAGTTCCAGCAGCCAGACAAATTCGCCACAGCGGATTTCCTCCCGGATCTGGCCCAAGCCAAGCTGGATGGCCGCCAGGTCATCCGCGTCAATAATGTTTGCCGCTGCGAGCATCCGGGCGTGAGCAAGAGATCCCTCAATGTCGTATTCCGCCAGGCGCCGGTCGAAACTCACCGAGGCGGTGTAGCGCTGCACCAACTCGGAAACCGGTTCGCTGAATCGGCCCGACCATTTGTTCATGCTTTTTTCAACCGGTGTGCCGGTCTTTTTTGAGGCTGCCATTGTTTCGCTCATCAGAATGGAAGTGCAAGGAAGTGCATGGCCTTGCCAGGCCGTTCTTCGTTATAGGGGTTGAAAATGACGAGTATAAATCAAAAGACCTGCCCGGGACCTTCTATAGCCATCCGCTACGTCGAAGCACGTGAGAATCTGTGATCTCCGGTATCCGTAACAAGGTCAGCAAAGAATGTTCCGCAGGAATGTTTCTTGGGGTGGTGGTAAAAAAGATCATTCAGGTTCAGAACTCAAGCGGATCTATGTCCAAGGTCCATCGCACTTTGTAGCTGGGAAGTGCGTCGAGTTTTATCCGCCATCCGGCAAGGAATTCCTGCAATTTTTTACGCGACCTGCATTGTACTAGTAAATAGCCGCGTTCCATTCCCTTCAGGCGTGACATTTGCGCCGGCACCGGATCGAATACTTCGACCTGCTTCGGCGCCTTCGCTATCGATGCCGCACTGGCGAGAAAATCCAGCGCGGCATCGATTCTGGACGCTTCGGCACGCAATAAAACCTGATAGACGAATGGTGGGAACCCCGCCGTCTTTCTTTCTTCCAGCAGCGTTTGTGCGAGCAGGTCATAATTATGCTGCCGTAGTGCGTGATACAGCGGATGGTCCGGAAACTCGGTTTGAATCAGTACTTCTCCGGGTATATCGGCACGTCCGGCTCGGCCCGCGACTTGCATCAATTGCGCAAACAGGCGCTCCGAGGCCCGGAAATCCGTACTGAACAGCGAGGCGTCGGAATTCAGGGTGACCACCAGCGACAAATTAGGAAAATCGTGCCCCTTCGCGAGAATTTGCGTCCCAACCAGAATGTCGACGCGGTGCTCCTGAATATCTTTCAGCATTCGCCCCCATGCATCTTTTCGGCTTGTGCTGTCGCGATCTATGCGCATGATTCGGGCGTCGGGAAAACGTTGGATCAACGCAGCCTCCACCCGCTGGGTGCCATGCCCGAAGGGGGCAATGTCCTGATCCCCGCATTCCTGGCAGAAGCCGGGAAATCGTTCCTGATGGCCGCAATGGTGGCAACGCAATTTTTTCTCACGCAGGTGCACGACCAGGCGGCTGGCGCAGCGGTGACAGACCGCCGTCCATCCGCATGACTTGCATAGCAGCACCGGCGCATAACCACGCCGGTTGATGAAAACCAGGCTTTGCTGGTTTAACGAAAGGCACTTCTCAAGAGCGGCGATCACAGGCTCGGAGAAGCTTTCTTTGGTTTTTACAGCTCGGGTGTCGATACAGCGGACCATCGGCAGGACAGCGTTCTTCACCGCACGCGACGGCAACCCTAACCGGAGATAGCGGCCGGACATGGCGTTGTAATAACTTTCGAGCGACGGGGTGGCGGAGCCAAGTATTACCGGCACACCGGCATATTTGGCACGAAAGATGGCGATATCTCGCGCGGAATAGCGCAAGCCATCCTGTTGCTTGAATGAGGCGTCCTGTTCCTCATCCACTATCAGCAGCCCAAGCTTTGGCAATGGCGTGAATACCGCCAGGCGAGTACCCAATATTATTTCAGCATCGCCCTGCTGCGCCTGCAGCCAGCCGGCGGCACGTTCGGAAGGGCTGAGCCCGCTATGGAGACTTACTAGCTTTACCGCGGGAAAGCGCGCACGGAAGACGGCCTCTAACTGTGGTGTCAGATTGATTTCAGGAACGAGCACCAGTGTTTGCCTCGCTTGTTGCAACAGCAGCGAAATCAGACGCAGGTATACCTCGGTTTTCCCGCTGCCGGTAACCCCGTGCAACAGCCACGTGTTGAACGCATTTATTTTTGGAGCAATCACATTGATGGCATTTTGCTGCGCGGGGGTAAGGATGGGCACCGGCGCTGTTTTGACACCGGAAGCCGAAGTTTCGAAAGGAATAATGGGTATTTCTTCAACCCACCGGAGCGCTGCCAGTTCCTTCAGGGCCTTGGGAGCCCGCTGCGAAAATTGCTTTGCCTCACTGGCGGTCATCGAACCCGATTCTCTCAGTTTTGCTAAAAGTCTTCGTTTGACGATACTGCGGGCCGGAATCGCTGAGGTGTCAGCGGCGCGCCCCGCTGCGGTGAGGCAATAGTGAAATGCAGATGGAAAATTTTGCGTAAAAGGTTTATTGCTGCGCAGCCGGGTCGGCAGCCCATTCATGACTACCTCCCCCAGAGGATGATGATAGTACTCGCTACAGAAATGAAATAGATCAAGCAATGCGGGGGGCAGAGAGGGAATATCCCGGAATATATGGGTAATATGCTTGAGCTTGACGGGGTCCACAGAAGAGTGAGTAGTCACTTCCATGATCAACCCGGTCTTCGTATTTCTTCCGAAGGGAACGCGCACGCGCCTGCCGATATCTTGCGCCGTTATCTCGGTATCCGGTGCAAGATAATCGAACAGAATATTCAGGGGAACATCAAGCGCGACGCGTACGATGGGCATGCCGGTAAGAGTGTATTGAAAACGCGTTTGAGTTTATTGGCGTTGCAAGAATCGTGGAAATACAGCATGCCAGGTTCTTGCTGATTCGGCGCAACGGCAACTTGAACATTGAGCAAAGATCCGTCCAGCCTGCTTGATAAATAAAACCTTTACGCGCATTCAGTGTTGTTCTGCTCGTTTCTCGTCCATGGGGTTTTTGGCAGCCCGTTTTGGCGGTCTACAGAGGTCAAAAGGAGGCCAAAAAAATTGTAATCGTTGCGCGCACATCCAAACAAAGCATACCGTACTTGGAACAATTCAAGGCGGATATGATCCGCGGCATGAAAAGCGGTATTCAAGGCTCATCCATGCCTAGCTATTTACTCAAAATGTCGGATTTTTTTACAGCTATTTGCGTAAAATTCGAGAATAAGTTACAAGTTATTGATATCAAATATATATAAAATTCTGGCACGGGATATGCTTGCGGAAATAACAATGCACGACCGTAGCAGAAGCTGAGCCGATGCTGCTTATGCAGTTTTGCGGTAACAGACTGAATTCAAATTTTACTTTTTTTAAGTTTCAAATAAAGATCAGTATGAGCGAAGAATGTATGTAAACCCCAACATTTTTGGCATGGAAATTGCTATACAAGATGCTCTATTGTAGTCCCGACAAACTGCTTGACTTAGGGCATCTTCGGGGATAGTCTTTATGGGGTTATGGGTATGTAACGTATTAGTAACACCGTATTCAGAAACGCAGACATAGAGAAACAGATGAAACAAGTTGGGCCGTATCGAGCAACATCCGCAGCATAAGCAACACCTGAAGTATCGAGCAACACCAGATTGAAGGACAGCAACAAATTATCGAAGCTTCCACCGGCGTAGAGTAGTTCAGGAACAGAGGTAAGTTCAGGAACGGAAGGGGCAGGATAAGCCGGTAGAGCGCGCAGCACTTGATCAACGAAACAAGGCAACAGGAGGAAACAACATGGCAACAACACTAGGAACGTCGGGTCACGCCAAAGCAAGCGGCCGGGACTACGACATGTCGGAGTGGTATGACTCGAGGTGGTACAAATTCGGGCTCATCACCATGCTGCTGGTAGCGATATTCTGGGT